>DATNLN010000031.1:0-124146 GCA_035602855.1 Candidatus Acidiferrales bacterium | reverse complement strand
GTGGGGATGCTAAAGAAAGTGAAGTTGCGAGGAATCGAGAAGGTGGGATGGCTGTTCACCTTCACAGGAGCTGCCTACAATCTGTGCCGATTGCGCAACCTGATGGCCAGAACATGACGCGAGTCTTGGATGAGCCGGCTCGGTAGATAGAAAAACCAAATCACTCCCTTACAACTCAGCGAAAACTCAAAACTGAGAACGAAAAAGCTTCAAAAACTAAATTCTTCAACAAGCTGTTAGCCTCTTACCTGCCTTTTGTAACGAGCAACCGCAGCCTTTGCGTACTCGTTAGGCTCTGGTGGGTTAGTCAGCGCGTGGAAAAAAACTTTACGATCCTCTTCGCACTCTGCTTCCTGGATGATCTCTCGCGCGGCATCTTGCGGCTTGCTGACCGCAAAATCCGTAACAGAAGTACCGCGTATTTGAGCGGCTCGCTCGAACAGCTTCTTCTGCTCAGGAGTGGCGCGAATTTCCAGGCGCTTTGATCTTACGGGTAGTCTCATTGTCTGTGCCATAAGGGCCTCCAAACACAAAGCTAATGTACGGCAAATTGCCAATGCGCTCCCTCAATGCAAACAAAATACGGCCCTTAAGCCGCGAGTGCGGGCTGAGGCTCGTGTGACAGAACGCATTAGACAAGCTTCTGTTTCTCGTTTGCTTCTTAAATTTGGCTGCCAGTCGTGTTGCGACAAAACTGACTCGAGCTATCCGGCGCAGCTCCGCGCGATTTCGAGTTGATCCATCGTGAGTTTTTCGGCGATTTCCTGCGGATCCGTGGCGCCGATGTTGTCAGTTTCGAAAGTGATTAAGAAAGCGTCAGCCACTGATGCGCTTGGTGGATGTGCTTCCGGTCGTCGCTTCCCGCACGGTCACCGATGCGCGTCGCGTGGTCTGCAACCATTTCATGGCGTTGTTGCTTGATTTCGTCGATACCCGCTTGCAATCGGTTCATGCCTTCTTTTGGTTAAATCTCGCGAGGTCCAAGTCGGCACGACGCATTCCCATAACGTCTCCAGGCCGCGCGAGAGTGAACAGACCCAGCAATACGATTTCGCGGAAGTCCTTGTCCTCGGGATTCAGGAGTCCCACAAGGTAGCGCGCCATCTCCGACTGCTTCACACGGCGCGGAGCCTGTGACTTGTTCCGCTCTTCGCGGAATTCAATCTTGCGGGCCGGATTGGCTCCAGCGAACCAGGCGCTGCGTGCTTCGGGCGCCGAGTCTCACACGCGACCCTAGGCCCTCTCGGATAACCAGAAAAAGCTATGGGCCATGAGTCCCAAATAGAACTATCGTCGCCAAAATTGACCACGTTCTGCTTTGCTGGTTTCCGAACAGACAGGCTTCGATGCCAAGAAGCTATGGAAATCGCTGGTAGAGAAAACCCGAACCGCTGGGGCACAGCGCCCCGCAATCGAGCACATGGCGCGGTAGGTCAGAACAGCTCTCGCTCGACCATATGGGCTGAGAAGCAAGATAAATTCCAGCCACAGGGGACGTGTTTTTCTTGACTTCTACCTTTATAGAACTTCCCGGGAGTTGACCCGAAATCGATGGGTCGGCCAGAGGGAGCGCGGTCCCCATGAATCTTTTTCGTTGGTCTCCCCGTATAGCTCAGTATCCAAGCCTTGGGGAGATTCCCCCCTCATAATGGGTAAAGGAATCCCAGTACCTGGTCCGGAGCGCAACTCAGAACCTGCATTGCTTTTCCCTGGGAGGCTGCACACACAAATCTAACAAGGAGAATATCAATTGAAACGCAACGATATGTTAACCACCGCGTCTTTGCTGTCGGTCCTCTTCATGACGTTTCACCTGGCGGATGACATCGTCCGCGGGATGGAGCCGGGAGGGCTCTCAGACCTCATTGCTGTGCCCATCCTTGTCGTCTTGCTTTACGGAACTCTGCTGCTCGCCGAACGGCGATCGGGGTACGTCATCATCCTCCTCGGGTCGCTCCTTTTGTTGGGCGTCCCCGTCATCCACATGAAGGGGAAGGGTGTCGGCGTCACCAGCGGCATCGCCAATTCCAGCGGAGGCTTCTTCTTCGTCTGGACGCTCATCGCGCTCGGCGTGACTGCGCTCTTCTCCATCGTCCTCTCCGCGCGCGGACTGTGGAGCCCGCAATGGGACCAGTCGCGGTAGGTGCAAACCCCGAGGAAATGACGATGATGGCGCGGATGGCCATCCCAATATAGAACCAGCGATCTATGGGGAGTCTGCGCGCCACTCGGGATGTTGCGAGCGGCCTGGTCTTACATGCGCGGAGGATACCGCTTTTTACCCTAGGTGCCTCGAACTTTGCGAACGTGAAATAACTCTTCACGCCGCTGGGAAAAACCACAACACCCAACCCGCGTGCTTCCGTGTCCACGATCTGAAAACGATCGGCCTTTGCTTTGAGCCCTGTCAAATACTTGTCTGTGAACTTGACTCGCATCGCCGTCGCTCACTTGGTTCCGCTCGGAACTGTTCTTTTCGTTCCGGTTATTCTGTGGTTGCACTGTTGAAGGTACAACCGCGTATAACTGAAGCTAGTAAGCATGAACGGTGCTGCTGAGATTGGGCGTACACCATCTACATATCAATACATAACTTAACGGGGTTGTACCGGCATGGAGAGCAAATACTGCTGGATGAACAGGACTGTGGCGTAGAACTGGTAGTCGACATTTTTCTTTTTGCTGAAGCCGTGGCCTTCGTCCTTGGCCATCAGGAACCATACCGGAGTGCCGTTCTTGCGGACGGTCGCGACCATCTGTTGCGATTCGGTCCAGGGAACGCGCGGATCGTTTTTGCCTTGGATGACGAAAAGGGGCCTGGTGATTTTCTGCGCGTTGTTGGCCGGCGCGATGCGTTCGAGGAAGGCGCGCATTTTGGGGTCGCGCTCGTCGCCATATTCGACGCGGCGCAGATCCTGGCGATAGCCGGAAGTGTTCTCAAGGAATGTGACCAGGTTGGATGGGCCGACGATATCCACCGAGCAGCGCAGGCGATCGTTATAATTTGTCGCGACTGCCAGAGTCATGAAACCGCCATAGCTCCCGCCGGTGACCATCACGCGGCTCGAGTCGAGATCGGGTTGCTGCTCGATCCAATCGAAAAGCGAGTCGATGTCTTTGTAGGAGTCTTCGCGCAGGAATCCGTTGTCGAGCGTGAGGAAAGTTTTGCCGTAGCCTGTGGAACCGCGCACGTTGGGAAAAATCATGGCGATGCCCAGTTCGTCCATGTAGTAATTGTTGCGGCCCAGGAACGCGGGGCGGAATTGGCCTTCCGGGCCGCCGTGAATGTCAATGATCACGGGGCGCTTGCCGGTGAAACGCGCGGCGGGGCGATAGAGAAAGCCGCTGATGGATTTTCCGTCGAACGATTTCCAGTGCACGAGCTCGGCCGCGGAGAAACTTTCCGGAATCAGGCCGCCGGTTTCGCTTGCGGTCCAACGCTCCACTTTTCCGGTGCTGACGTCCACGGAATAGACATCGGAGGGCGAGTGCGAGCCGGTGACTCCAAAGGCGAGATCGCGGCCGTTGCGGTGCCATTTAACGCCGAAAATCAGGCCGGTGGGAAGTTTGGGCGCGGGCTTTTCTTTGCCGGATTTGGTGTCGAGCAGATGCAGGATGCCAAAGCCGTCTTCATTTGTGGTGAAAGCGATCGTTTTGCCGTCGGGCGCGATGTCGAACTCTTCGACGTCCCAGTGAATTTGTTCGCTGAGAAACGTGTATTTTTTGGAAGAAAGGTCCAGGTAGGCAAGGCGCAGGAATTCCGAGTCTTTGTCCGTGGTGAGGTAAATTCCCTTCCCGTCTTTGCTGAACTTTGCGCTGGCGTATGCGATTTTCTCCGCGCCACCTTTCGGAGTGAGCAGCGTCTTTTCGCCGGTGGCGGAGTCCATGAGCCATATATAGGTTTCGTTCGCGGAGATCTCTTCGAGGATCAGAATCTGCTTATCATCCGGCGACCAGTCCAGCGCACCCCAACCTCCGCCGGTCATTTGCGCAAGCATATGATTGGTTTTCGGGTCTTCAGGGTGCGAGGGTTCGCCCAGCCATATGTCCACGTCCTTGCCGTCGCGGCGCGTCGAGCCGTAGGCGATTTTCGTGCCGTCATTCGACCAGACTTCTCCGGTGTTGCGAGATTTTCCGTCAGTGAGCAGGGTGACGGCGCCGGTCGCCTGGTCGTAGCGATAGAGCTGGTAGAATTCGCCGCCGCCGATATCCTTGCGGAAGACAAAGGAGTCGCCGCCTTTGGGCGGGTACAGCGCGCTGCGCACATCGTCAACGTAAAAAGTGAGTTGCGTGCGCGCGCCTGCCGGCATCTTTACGTGATGAATTTGAAATGTATCCGCGAAGCGCGTGGAGATCAGCATCTCGCGCTTGGTGGGATGCCAGCTGGCGAAAATCGCCGAGCGAAAATTCGTGTAACGGTCCACCTGCTGCGCTAACGATTGCGGAATCGGCGGCACACCTTCCACGATAAGGTTTTCGTTGGGCGCCACTACAGCCTCCTGGGATGAGTTCGCGCTTTGCGCGATCGCCGCACGCGGAATGGAAATGACCAGCGCGCCCAGCGAAACAAGTTGTGCAGCGTGCAACGCGGTTCGCAGCAATCTTCCGTGTAAACGTGTTGGCACCGGCATCATCATCGCCTTCCTTCAGGCGTCCATGCGCGCCGCAGCGGTCAACGGCCACACCAACGCCAGCTGCAAAACCGACCCAGACATTCTACATGGTAGGATTCCGCAGCCCAAAACATACCTCGGCCACGCAAGTACGGTCAACGAAACGCGAGCCTCTGCGGCCCTGAATCGCGTATAAAACCTAGCAAGAGACAACTCAGGAGGAGCCCATGCGATTTTTCACGGAGCAGCGATTTCTTGCGATCTATGCGGGAGTTCTCACGATTGTTTTCGCCGTCACCGTGCTTTGCGCATTCACGGCGTTGCGCAACCAATCGTTCGACCAACTCACGGTACACCGCATCAATTTCGTCGAGCCCGACGGCACACCCCGTCTGATTATTTCCGATCGCGCCGAATTTCCCGGCGCGTTCATGCGCGGAAAAGAGTATCCGCGCCCGGACCGGCGCGATGTCGCGGGCCTGCTGTTCATCAATGACGAGGCTTCGGAAATGGGTGGCCTGATAGGGAGTGGGCTAAAAGACAAGGACGGCAAAGTCCAAAATCACGCTCACCTGAGTTTCGATCAGTACGAGCAGGATCAGATTTTTGTTATTGATTCCGGCCGCGAGGACCAGGATAAGTTTTCCGCGATCCGTATCGGGGAACGCGGAGATTACCCGATTCAGCAAGCATGGATGCCAACTTGCAGATCAGCAAACTGCCCAAGGACGAGCAGGCTGCGGAATGGAAGAAATTCTTCACGACTCATACCGGTGATGCGGACCGAATCTATCTGGGCCGGTCGCCCGACAAATCCGCGTCTCTGCGGATCAAAGACGATCACGGTCACGATCGCCTGGTCATCCGCGTTGATGCTGCGGGAAATCCGGTGATTCAGTTTATCGACGAAGGGGGCAAGGTTAGCAAAGAGATACGCGCGGAGAACTAGGCGAGAGTGCCCGCGCGCCAGGCACACGAGGGGGAACGTCATGCAGCCACACCTCTACCCGCTCGGTGAACGCCACTTAGAGTGCAAGCGCTGGGCTGGGTGCGCGCCGGCTAAATGATCGCCAGGTACTGCCACTGGCCGTCAACAGACTTCAACTGGTGCACGCGGCCATCATCGGCGTGGAGGAAATAGCTTCCGTCCGGGATCGGGTGATGGTGCGCCGCACGGACGGAACACCGGGTCCACCGGCCGCCGCGCGCAGCTCCCCATCCACCGCCGTGCTCCCTGGCTTCCTCGGTGAGTTCGATGCCGTACTTTACTTTGTACTCGACGCCGGTCAACCGCGTCGGCACTAACCGCCCACTGCCCTTCAGCTGTTCTTTGCTCATGATCGAATTAGACGCGGCTACCTAGCGAAAGGTTTCGCCGGTCCCCTCAGACAATTAAAGTGCCACTTAACATTGCACCGCTTTCCACTACGATGATAGCACATGTGCTGCGGAATCCCTAGCGCGGCTTTCGCGGGGCTTGCCGAAGCCTGATTTCAGGAGCTCGCGACACTCATTTGCCCTTAACTAGCTGTAAATGGTATAGATAGCACTTGGGCACGGAGTGTGTTTGCTTCGTCCGTGCGCCTGGACTCGAAATCGCGATTCATTACGCCGGCCAATCTAGGCACGCCCGGGCATCCTCCGCAACTCGTGCCCGCGTAGGGCGCGCCGCGATTCGAACTATCACTTACACTGGCATTCGCTGTGCTAGTATCAAATTCCCCGCAAGCAAAATGATGCGCGCTGCTAATTTCTTCGTTTCGCTCGTGATTGCCACCGTTCTGGCGGGCGGCAACTCGGTCCCGGCCTACCCGTTCGGCAAGCTGGCAACCGCACGATCCATATACCACGCATGCAAGGCTCCCTGCGACAGCGCGAAATCCGCGAGCCCGGCTCCGCAGATCATCGTGATCGGCTTTGTGGGCGGATTTGTGCACCACGATGACCTCGTGCACAGCGGCGTGCAGCTGGCCGCGCGCCTGCGTCAGGACTACCCTTCCGGAGTCTACGTCAACACCTTCGAGAATCATCAAGGTGACCAGGCGCACCGGCAGGTTCTGCAACTTCTGGACACCAATCACGACGGCGCGCTTTCGTCTGCCGAAAAGCGCGACGCGCGCGTGGTGATCTACGGACACAGCTGGGGAGCTTCGGAAACTGTCGCGCTGGCAAACCAGCTGAATCGCGACGGAGTGCCCGTGCTGCTGACCATTCAAGTGGACAGCGTTGCCAAATCGGGTGAAGACGATTCGGTCATTCCTGCAAACGTCTCGCAAGCCGTGAATTTCTACCAGAGCGACGGTCTGCTGCACGGGCGCCCCGCGATTCGCGCCGCCGATCCAGAGCGCACGCGCATCCTGGGAAATTTCCGACAGGACTACGCCGCGAAGCCCATCCGTTGCGATGCATATCCATGGTGGGATCGGATTTTCATGAAGTCACACATCGAAATCGAATGCGATCCTCGGGTCTGGAAGCAGGTTGAATCGCTCATCCGCTCGAAATTGCCGCCGCCCACCCGCAGCTCCGCCGCGGTAGGCACATCGGACCAATCATCGGCCAAGATCGCGCCATAGCCGGCCGCCTGAGATGTCTGTTCTGTCCGCAGTTCGACTCACGCATCAGGCAGCGGGTTTCCGTCACCTGTACTGCCGGACAGGGTAACCCTGCCGATGCACGGTTCGACACGTCGCGCGAACCCAGCAAGCGTCCCCGTTAAGATGAGCTATGACTGGCAGTTCATCTTCGGGGCAAAACGGCGGCAAACCGCCAGCTGGCGTTCCTGAGGTAAAACCGCGCGCGACGCCGCAGCCGACCCCGCTTCATCCGGGCGCGAGCGACGGAACAGGCAAACCGTCGCCGCTAAGGTCCAACGCGCAGGCTGCGGGACCCGGGAGCGACACTCGGGCAAACGCAAGGGGCTCGGCGAGCACGTGGGATCCCACAGCTCCGGCAGTTCCCCCAGCAACAGTTCCCTGCCCAAAATGTGGCGCGGCCGTGCGCGAAGTGGCGCGCTTCTGCCAGCGCTGCCACATGACGATGCGTTTTGACTGCCCTTCTTGCGGCAATAAACAACGCACCGGGGTGAAGTGCGAAAAATGCGGAATCAACTTCGTGAAATATATCGGCGCAGTGGTCGCCGCCAAGAAACCTGAGGAAGACACGTTCGAGCAGAGGCTGGAACGGCGCAGCGCACTCCTGAAAAATATCCTCGCGATCCCGCTCACCGGCGGCCTTAAGCTCTTCAAGCAACTTTTTCAAGCGAGCAACCGCAAATCGTAGCTCACGGATGAAAATACCTCGACGACGGCAAAAAGCCGCAGCGCGAATACCCACGGCCCGCTGAGCGGAGCGTTTCACTGCCAGCGTGCAGTACTTGAACGTCCACTCGGCCACGCCGGCTAGCTTGTGGCGCTCGCCCGATGCGGTGCGTGGTACCGCACGGCCCAGGGCTGCGGCGGCTTGGCGAGAAATGTTGAAAACTAGGGCTGTTTGGCGCGCGGGGGCCAGGGCTCCAGGAGCTGTTCCTTGCGATAGATGAGCGCGTTGATATTGTAGGGAGCAAGTTCGATGCTGTGGCCGTGAGTGATCGCGTCGGTGGGACAGGCTTCTACGCAGTAACCGCAGAAAATGCAGCGCGAATAATCGATGTTGTACACCTTGGCATAGCGCTCGCCCGCGGAAATGCGATTCGCGGCGGTATTTTCAGCGGCTTCGATGTAGATACAGTTCGCTGGACAGGCTGCGGCGCACAGAAAACAGCCCACGCACTTTTCGTAGCCGTGCTCGTCGCGCTGTAAAACGTGGATTCCGCGATAGCGTGGTTGCACGGTGGGGGGCGCGTCGGGAAAACTTTCGGTGGTAGTCTTGCGAAACATCGTACGCAGGGTCACGCTGAAGCCCTTATAAAGGGTGAAGAATGTTTCACCGACTTCCTGGATGAGAGATGCCATCGCAATCACTTTAGCAGAGTCGGCAGAGGCAGGCAAACCGAGCAGTGACGAGTGATAAGTGAATCGCGATCCGTCGTGCGCGACGCGCGACTGTGAGCAGCGTTGCGGTCGGACGGGGCAGACGGCACGCGGTGGGCCGGTTGCCCGGCCTCCCAGGTGATCACCATGCGGCGGCGACCCGCGTCGCTCGCTTTCGGGTGCGTTTTCATTTTTGGTTTTCATTCCAGGTAAGGCGGAGAGCGGGCGAATACAGCTGCACGTTTGCAAAAACATTCGGGGCCCGTACCGCGGCGGAGCCGGAGTCTTCGCTGCACGGAACTCGCAAGCCCACACGCCAGCGGAGAACCTGTGGATATGGCGGCCGGTTTTCTGGATCGAGGATCAGGCTTCCTTCGCCGAGAGCGACGCGGCGGCGATCAAGCACAGTGTAGTCAGGATTGAGAAAACCAGGGGCGTGGTGAAGGCATACATCCAGGTCAGTGCTGTGATTGCCACAAAGCAAATGGCGAGCGCCCACGCAATGTTGCGCACGCGCGCCAAAGTATCTGGCGGGAGCGCGGCCAGCAACCACGCCAGTACCGCGGCAAACAAAAGAAACACCGTGAAAAAAAGCCCGAAAGCGCTGAAGAAGTCCCAATACGTTCGGGTGAATCCTTGTGCGTCAAAGTGGACGGAACGCATTAGACCAAGAACCGCTTCCGCCGCCATTCTGGAATATTCTGGCGAAAGCCGAACGTGTGCCCGGCCGCAAATAGCGCTAGAAGAACGGAAGAGATTCGGTAAAGAATTCCCGGTTTCACGTGCTGCCTCCTGTGGATTTGTGGGCGCGCTTTAGCACATCCGTAATACCGGTGAGGCGCTTGCCGACGTTCTAGGTTGCTGCCGAACGCATCGCGCAGGACCTCGCCTAAACCCTTCAAAAACCGGAGGTATATGCGGCACCCGACAATTCAAAGACTTGCGTTCGGACAACCCTCGGCAAACACCGCATCCGCCGCCACGGGCCGGCCAATAGCGTCAACTCGCAACCGAGCGCCGGCGCGAAGATCGTTTTCAGCGGCGAGCTGAGGCTGGCCGCCACCAAACCAAGTTCCAGCGGGCGCGCCGGCTTTTCCTTCCGCGCGCGTTACCCTCCGACCCTTCCCTGGCCGCGAGCATCATCGCAGCCGGACCGCCAACGGGTCACCGAACGCGGCTCGAATTCGCAATCGATTCCCTCACTCAAGTTCGAGGAGGAAAATTGTACTTGCTGATTGAATTCATTCTCGGGTGTAAGGTCACCATGCTCGTTCCGGATTTTTTATTTCGCGACCACGGAGTCCGGTACCCGGTGAGACGCTGCACCCCGCGCGGCCTACGCTTTCGCGTGATGTCAGCGTAACTGCGAGTTGTGGACGCGAAGCAGGATGGCGGCGGGCTCGCAAGTTTTTGTTCGGCCATGCCGCTACAGTCAATTCTTGAAATCACTACAGAGTGTACTGGATGGCCGCACGCCCCTCGGATTCGTACATTACCTACCAGCGCTTCGCCCAGCGGCGCGATCCGTACCCAAGTCACAGCCACGCGAGGTGCTTCGATGACACAGACTCAGATGGCAGTTCTTGTAATCGCGGTAATCGTGGCCGTAGCTGTGGTAGTCCTGCTTGTTTTACGACGACGCAGCGAAAAACTGCGTGCCCGGTTTGGCTCGGAATATGATCGGGTCGTAGCCGAAAAGGGGAATCGCTTCAAGGCCGAAGCCCAACTTGAGAGCATCGAGAAACGAGTGAAGAGCTATTCTCTGCAGGCGCTGAGCACGGCTGATCGCGATCGCTTTCAACAGCAGTGGCGGAAGATCCAGGCGACATTCGTGGATGATCCTGCCGGTGCATTGTCTGAAGCGGACCAGCTTATCGGGAAGGTGATGTCGGCCTGCGGCTATCCACCCAGCGACTTTGAAAACCGCGCTGCGGAAATTTCGGTTGACCACGCGACGGTGGTCGAGCATTACCGCGCTGGACACGAAATAGCACTGCGCCACTCGCAACGCCAAGCCACGACCGAGGATCTCCGAAAAGCCATGCTTCATTACCGTGCCTTGTTCGACGAGTTAGTGGGAGAAGAGCAGGTCCCGCTGCGCGCGCGTGCTGTTGGCCGCGCTTAGGCAAATAGCGCCGATGCGGCGAGCCCCATACCAATTTAATTTTCCAAAGCCTGAAACAAAGGAGATTGTTCATGACCGAATATCTTGGCAAGGATACAGGCCTCGTCTCTGAACCGGTGAAGGTTGTTGACCCAAACGCGACAGAAGCAGAAACAATGACCGAGCGAGTGCTGGGATCCGATTCCGAGGCCCGCACCTTGATCACGCCGCCCCCGGCGAACGTTGCGGTCGCGAACGTCGCGAGCCCTGCGAACACAGGCGCCGCCGTCGCACGCGCACGTGAGGAAGACAGGGTCGCGCTGTTTATAGCGAACGAAGCGAACGAGCTACGCGCTCGTTGGGATGGCATTCAGGTGGGATTCGTTGACGAACCGCGCAAGTCCGTGCAAGAGGCGGATGCACTTGTTTCCGCGACAATCACGCGGCTGGCCGAGATGTTTGCCGCTGAGCGCCAAAAACTAGAACAACAGTGGGATCGCAGCGAGAATATTTCAACCGAGGATTTGCGCGTGGCGTTGCAACGCTACCGCTCGTTTTTTGCTCGGCTGCTCGCGATTTGAACGCACGGGTCACCGCACACAGCGTAAAAGGAAGCGACTCTAGGCCGCCCAGATGCGCAAGCAGCCTGCCCTCGAGCAGGTGCGAACTCATTCCCTGAGATCCGCGAACCTGGCTTCGATTAGCCATTGGATTAGCGCGAAAAGCATCGCGGTCGATACGCCGAACAGGAGCATGCCGTTGGCGGCCTCGAGTGGTCCCAGAAATCTCCAATGCGGCGTCATGATCAGATCACCGTATCCCAACGTGGTGTAGTTCACCGCGGAGTGGTAGTACGCGGTTCCAAAATATGGAAATTCTCCACACAGCACGAAGACCTCGGCCCACAAAGCGATCTCAATCAAGTGTGCCGCGAGCGTAGCCAGCATGGCCAGCACGACCACTGGAAAATCGCTCCAGAAGCTCCTGCCGGTCCGGCCCAGTCTTCGCTCACGGCGCAGCAGGTTCAGCGACACGCTCACGGACAGGGCGTGGATGAAGATCGTACATAAGATGACGACTGCGCCCACCGCCAGCGGAAGCAGGATCGGGATTCGAAGAACTTGCGTCATGGTTTGTGGCTTGCGCTCGCGGCCGGCGCCGAAGCTGGCCTTGCGTGCTGCTGCGAATTGCTATCTATTCAGGAGTGAGACCCATCGCCTGAGTCACTTCGTCGCCCGCCTGAATGTAATCCAGCTGCGCCTGGAGCAACGAAGTCTTGGCATCGTACTCCTGCGCCACGGCGTTCTGTACCTGCGATTGTAGGGCCTCGCCTTTCTGCAGCTGTTGCGTGAATACGCGGCTGGATTCGGCGCGCAAAGCGTACAATTCCTGGGAAACTTGCACCATTTCCCGCGTGCGCTGCAGTTTGTTGTAAGCAACCTGCAACCGCAACTCCACGTCCTCTGTCACGCGTACCAGATTTTCTTTGGCCTCCGCCACCTGCGCGTCGCTTTCTCGCACCGCTGCGCGTCTTTTGCCGCCGTCGAAAAGATCGTAAGTAAGCTCAAATCCGAAGGAGCCGAAGTTGTGCGCCAGAAAAGGAACATTGTTCTGATAACTGTAGCGAGCGAAAGCCGTGACGTCTGGCACATAGTCAGCCTTGGACAATTGCACGGCGGCGTTAGCCTTTCGCAATTCCTCGCGCGCCGCTACGATTTCCGGATGCGATTGCAGAGCGACCTTGACGCATTCCTCGCGCTCGCACGTATCATGAACGCCGGGAACGCCGGAATCCAGATCCAGCTGCGTCGTCAGCGGCAGCCCGATCACATCGTTCAGTTGCATGGTCAGGTCCGAGAGCTGTAACTCAGTGGACAGCAGTTCCTGTTTTGCTTGCAGCGATTGCGCATGGCTTTCGATCACGTCTTCATCGAGCGCGCTGCCGTATTTCACCTGCTGGGTGCGCTCGCTCTGCAGGTCTTCGGCAGCTTTGATTCGGGCCTGGGTGGCGCTCTGGTGCAGCTGCGTGATCAGCACACGGTAATAAAGCTCGTGAACTTTCAGCGCGACTTCGTTTTCCGTTTCCTGCGCGTCGGCTCGCGTGGCACTCAAATCCGCGCTCGCAGCTTCGTTCGCAGGTTTGACCCTTGTGAATAATTGCGTAAGCGGCTGCACCAAGCCGGTGCCGCTGGTCACGAACGTCTCTCCGCCCTGATTGAGAATCACGGAACTGGCGGGAATCGGAGTTCCGGCCACGGTACCCAGGCTGCCCGCTGCAATTTGGATGAATTGGGTGTCCGTCACGGTGAACACTCGGCTCTCGTTCTTTATCGTGGGATAGTAGGCGCTCTTGGCTTTCTCTTTCGCGTGTTGCATTTCCTCCACGCGCAATCCGGCGATGCGCACCACGTGATTGTGCTTCAGCGCGAGCTGCACTGCTTCCTGCAGAGTGAGGTGGCGAGGAGAAGTCGCCGCCGCCTCCTGCGCCCGAACAAAAGTCAGCGAGCCCAGGAATAACAGAGCGGCGGCCAATATTTTGCTGCGTGCTTTCATGATTTCGTCTCCTGAGGCGCGGGCGATCGTTCCTGCAAGGCGCTGAGGTTGCCGTAACTCAACGGTGACTCGCGAAGCATGGCGATGAGCAGCAGAGCGACGACGCTCGCCCAAGCCACCAGGTAGAATCCGTCGATGATGCTCAGCGTGTAGGCTTGCAGCCGTAATCTGCCGCCCATAAGATCCACTGCCCGGCCGGCGGCGGCGGGCAGTCCGGAAGATTTTGCATATACTCCCGCCGTGAGCGCTCGAATATTGCCGTCCGTGATCCAGTTCCCTTTTTGCACGTGCAGGCCCAGGAGGTTTGAATGCAGCTTTTCTCGCTGCGCGATGAAGTGGCCCATGAACACGGCGCCCAGTTCCCCGCCGAACAAGCGCACCACATGGAAGAACGCAGAAAATGTGAGAATCCATTGCGGTTTCGATAGTCCGCCCGAAAAAATCCCCTGCAGGATAATCGTCGCCACCAGCCCGACAAACGCGAAGCATTGTCCAAGGCCCATGAGCAATTCCGTGGGGTAATAATTCGACGCCGACCAGGCGCTGGTGAGGTCCGCGTTTAAATACGACGCAATAGCAATGCACACGAAACCAAAGGCCATCAGCAGGCGCGAATCAAGTCCTGACAAGAGCAGAAGCCCGGCAATAAAGGCGAGGACAAGCAGTGGAATCGCGCTCCAAATGATCGCCGGCCCAATTTGATCGGCTTCAAAGCCGTGGATTCCGAGCGATTGCGGTATCAGGATGATGGTCGCCACCAGGGAAAAACGAAACAGAAACAGCCCGATGCCAAGCAGCATCGTGTTCCACTGGCGCAGATAAGGCATGTCAACCAAAGGATTGGGACCGCGCAGACGCCCGACCGTTGCTGCGATCAGTAAGACCAAACCGCCGAAGAATAATGCGTTGAACACTCCCGAGCGCCACCAGTCCAGCCTTTCGCCCTGATCAATCGCTCCGTACAGCATTGCGAATCCCAGGCTGCCGTACAGAAATGCCGCGAAACTCGGCGGCGCGCCCGACCTTTTTGGCGCAGGAGAGGCGGGAATCCCGTAATAGATACACAGCACCATCCACGGCGTGATCAGCGCCGAATTCCAGAACATCCAGTGCCAGGAGAGATGGTCCCGGTACCAGCCATAGAGCGATGGAGCGATGTTTACAGCGCCGTCAACAAACGTCGCGTACAGCGCTATTGTGAACGGAAGGAAGCGCAGAGGAATATTGCGCAGCGCGAAGGTCAGCGTCAGCGGGTAGAACGTGCCCGACGTCAACCCGGCCAAAACGAGCGCGCAGATGAGCAAGCTGTAGTTGTGGATCAGCGGAAGGAAAGCGCAGATCAACGTAAACGCCGTCGCCGCATAGAATAGAATTTTGCGGGGTCCCAGCAGAGCGCCGACAAAGACCGTAAAAGGCCCGATGAACATCAAGGCCATGTTGTAGGCGCTGCCGATCCATGCCCCGTCGTCGAAGCTGATCCCCAGGTGGCCCTTGAGGTCCGCAGTGCCGAGCGAAAGCATGCGGCCGGTGAGCGTGACAATTCCGGCCCCCATGATTACTCCCAAGATTCCGAGCAACGGACTCTGCGAGAGTTCCGAGGGCGCGGCTTTGGCAAGAACACCGGCAATTTGTGTCGGCGGGGGTAGGCGTACAGCCGTGGTTGCAGCAGCCATCGTGCGCTCCACTCAGTGTTTGGTGCGCACGGTGGCGACGACGGAAAGGCCCGGACGCAAGGTCGCTGCCACGCTGGGATCATCGAGCGCGATCTTGACGGGGATTCTTTGCACCACTTTCGTGTAATTGCCGGTGGCGTTGTCGGGCGGCAGCAGTGCGAATTGCGATCCGCTGGCAGGGGCGATCTCTAGCACCTTGCCGTGAATCACCTTGCCCGGGTATTCATCCACTGCGATCTCCGCAACGTCGCCAACCTTCATATTGGTGAGCTGCGTCTCGCGGTAATTCGCTTCCACCCATTTAATTTTGCTGACGAAGGAAATAACTTGCGTTCCCGGAGAGACCAACTGTCCAGGCCGCACTTGCCTTTCGCCCACCGTGCCGTCGCCGGGCGCATCGATCGTCGTATAGCCCAGATTCACTTGCGCGCCCGTGAGCGCCGCCTGCTTGGCGTGAAGGTCGGCCACCAGTTCGGCGTCCTGCGATTCCAGCACGGCCTTGCCCCGGCGTTCCGCCTCCGCCGCAAGCTCATTGCTGCGCAGTTGAGTTTTCGCCTCCTCCAGGTCAGCCTGGCGGCTCGCCAGTTGTGCCGCAAACCTCTCCTGGTCGGCCACCGCTTGTTCCACTTTTTGCTGCGTGGCGGACCGCGTCTGCAGTAAAGTTTCTTGCCGGGTGCGTTCCGCCTTCGAGCGCACCACTTCGGCTTGCGCGGCGTCAATGCCGGCCTGCGCGGCTGTGATCTGCGCGTGCGCTTCATCGATTCCCGCTAGAGCACGATCGATCTTCGCGTCTTGCAGCTCACGCTCCCGGCGATTATTTTCGATCGCGGCCTTGGCCGCTTCCACCGCCGCAACTGCCTGCGCCACTTGCGCCTTGTAATCGTCATCATCCAAAGCAACGATCAGGTCTCCTTGATGAACCTCCTGGTAGTCGGAGACTTTTACATCCCGCACGATGCCTGCGACTTTCGTGCTGAGCGGCGTCAGATCGCCCCGCACGTAAGCGTCGTCGGTGACTTGTTCGATTCGGCCTCCCTCCCACGCATTCCAGTTCCGGGTGATCGTGAGCAGTACTGCAGCCGCCAGCAGCAAGACCAGCAGGGGCGTTCCGTACTTCTGCCAGTGCGGCCGTGGCTTTGTTTGCTCTGTTACGTGTTCGGGCGCCGCGGCGGGGACCGGAGCCGGCGTACTTGCGGCCATAATGATTAGGCCTCCTTTATACAGCTCGGGCTCAAACCAGAGGCAATTCGAGCGCCCATTTACCCGGGGATGCATCTGCCTGAAAGGATTGAGCCTGTTGTCCCTGCCGATATACAGAGGTGGCGAGCGAGTGTCAACATGTTCTCAGCTGCGCAGATATTGACGGCCGCGCACGACAAGCCCGCCCATTTCACTGCGTTGCATTTACGGTGTTGTGGTAGCGCTGGCTTGGCGTCGCACTACTTTGGATGCGTCATTTGCTTCGGCCACGATCAGAAAACGGCGCAAGGACGCGGCGCTACTGGGCGCCAGCACTTTGAGTGGACCGATCGACTGGGAAATGCCTGCGCCGTCGGGATTTGTTTTAAGGACTGCCAGGGGTTGTAGATTGCTGTACGGCGGACGATCTGAATCCGCAGGATAAATTTGGTATTGCGACTTAGGCGTTAGGCCTTCGGCGGCGATTTGCAGCTGCGGGTCTGGTCCGTAGAGCAACTGCGTCTTGGCCATTTCGATTGCGGCCTGATGGTGCGGAAGCATGAGCCGGACAAAGTTGAGGTCGCTATCGGCGGAAGGCTGGACGGAGGCCATCGCCGCATCCATCGTTTTCATCGCCGCCATCAATTCCTGCCAATTGGGTGCAGCCGCGATGTGCTGGCCGCGCGGATTGGCATCTTGACGTCCTGCGGCTAGCGCGCAGGTGAGAATCAAAATCAGCAGAAGCGCAAAGCGCCTGCGTCCTTCAGCATATTCCTGCTTCGTGTTCGCGTTTGAGTTTGAGTTTGGGTTTGTGTTCGCATACGTTTTCGGCAGCGGCTTCGGCCCTCGCGACAGCATTCGGAATTCTCATGGCGCGGGCCTGGTTACTTCCTTCGAGAGGTAAATTATTTGGCCTACGTGATGGTAAGCGTGGGCGGCCATGCGAAGGAATACGGTGAAGCGGTCGTGGGCTTCTGGTTCGAGCGCGGCGGAATAGGGTTGGGCGAAATCTTCGGCGGACTGTTTGCGGATGGTGGCGGCGACCATGGCGATAGCGCGGTCGAAATCGATGAGAATTTGTTCCTTGGGGAGCTTGCGCGGCTCGTTGAATTCGCGTTCCCGGTCACGCACGTAGCCGGTACCGGCGATTTGCGCGCCGATATAGTAATTCAAATTGCCGGTGAGATGCAGGAGCATGTGGCCGATGCTATTGCCATAAGGGTACGGCTTTCGCCAGAGCTGGTCGGTGGAAAGGGGCGCGACCCATTGGTGAAGGCGAAGGCGAACTTCTTCATAGTATCCGGCGACAGAGGAAGCGACGAGTTGGCTGAGCTCTGGCATCGGCCGGCTTGGGGCCGCAGCGAGGCGCGCGGCGTGTGCGATTCTAAACTATCGTTTTTGAACATTCAAATTTCAACTTTCAATCCATGCGGCTGATGCGGACGCATGCTGCGGCCGAAAAATGGTGAAAAATTCAACGGCGGTTGAATCATTCAGCATGGATGCGAAGACCCGGTTGCCGGGTCGGATGGCGCGTTCAGTGCCTAAGTCCCTATTGGATGTGTGGATCGCGGGCCTCGACTGGGATGAAACGTTCGGTCGCTGAATTGCACTATCCTTACGCGGAAGGCACGTATAAGGCGAACTGCGATGCCGGCGAAGAAAAGCAGCAAATCCAAGGCTCGCAAGCTATTGAAAAATAAGGCACTTTTGGCATTCAAACCTCTATGCGTATATCCGCCAGATCCTTCCAGCAACGTGTAACGGAAGGCCGCTGGACGGAATAGGAAACATTTTGGTCCAGGGACCGCGTGCCAGCCCCCGCGGCCCCTGTTTAGAAAGAGTTAGGTAGTGGGGCTGGAGGCTGATCGCGAGACAAACGACGAGGAGATTAATAAGCCCAGATGAAACAGACCAATGGAATGCAGGAAGATTCGTTTGAGAAAGCGCGCAGCGCATTTTTCGGAACTGTAGCCGCAACTTCGAACCAGAACGCGCCAGAATCGGGCGCGACGACACCACGTAACGAGCCTCCGCGCGAGACCGCCGGGCAGTTGACCCAAGCGATGGCCGCCAGCTAGGCCTTGCGCTTCGTTCGGCCGCTCGAATGAGAGCTTCGAGCAGCTAGATTCAACAGCTTCGGACCTTCGCATAAACCAAATGCGCTCGGGACGGAGCACCCGCAAATCTAAATCTGCTTGCTTGAGCGGAGCGCAGAGCTGCGCCACTCGTCCACCCCTGAAAACTTGCAATGCGTTCGCCAGTGCTGTAGCGGAGCGCTGCTCTTCAGAACGTGACAACGCATTTGTGAGTGCCGAAGACCGGGGTGTCGTGGGGCGCTTCGGCTGCAGGCGGTGCATGCGGTGCGGCGGGTGGTGGCAAGTTAGGGAATAAGAAGGGTGTTGCGCTTTTCGTTCGACTCCGCAGCTGGTGGGATCTCAACCTCTAGGAGAAATCCTTCGCTGCTCCAGGATGACGCACAAAACCCGGGAGCACAGGCAAGCTTGATTGCCTATCCCGCCGAACCGGGCTACGAATGCGCGGCGTTTCGGCGACTGCTGATCTGGCATCCAATCACAATACAGGTTAAACCGTATGTTGCGGGCGCGGGGCGGGGGCTAGATTGGAGTCGTAGCGGAGAGCTGGTTATTGGCATGGTAGGCGTTGGCAGGCGCGAGGTCCTCACGCTCGCAGATGGGAGGAGATATGAAGAGTGTGGTGGGGATTTTTGGGGGGCGGTCGGAGGCTGAGCGGGGCGCCAAGGCGTTGGACGCTGCGGGGATTGCGCGGAGCAGAATTGCTGTGCTTACACCGCAGAGTACGGAGCAGGAAATTGCGGCTGTGCCGACGATGGATGCTGAGCAGCCGGGCATGGGCGTTGCGCTGGGGGCGACTGTGGGCGGAGCGATGGGGTTGGCGGGCGGAGTCACCTTGGGAGCGCTGGCCAGTGTTTTGATTCCGGGCGTCGGGCCCATTCTGGCGATTGGATTTGCGGCGGGGGCGCTGGGCTTTCTTGGTGGAGGGGCGCTGGGGGGCAAGCTCGATAATTCGCTGTCGGATGGGCTGCCGCAGGAAGAATTATACGTTTATGAGGATGCGCTGCGGCAGGGGCGGTCGGTGGTAATCGCGTTTGCGGAGAACCATGCGCAGGTGGAGGCGGCGCATCACGCGTTGAAGGAGGCCGGAGCGGAGAGTATTGATCGCGCGCGCGAGATGTGGTGGATTGGGCTGCGCGATATTGAGAAGGAACATTACGATGCCGGCGGAGAGAAATTCGAGGAGAGCGAAAAAGAGTTTCGAGCGGGTTTTGAGGCTGCGCAGCATCCGGCGAATCGCGGGCGGTCTTGCGACGAGAGCCGGGAACGGCTGAACGACGCACACCCCAACGCGCAGAAGAGTGAAGCTTTCCGGCAGGGATTTGAACGGGGGCGGATTTATTATCAGCAGACCAGCAAGCGGGCAAGCTAACTGCGGTTTGCCGATGCGAATCGACGAGGAACTGGCGGCCGAAGCAGCGGCTAGCGAGGTCCTTTCAAACAATGTGAAGAACGCCAAAACTCGCAGGCGTTTCTCGCAGCGTCGAAAAGGTGACGGGCATCACGGCGCACTCGAAGGAATCGTATCCAATCCTCCATTTCGCTGAATCTTCTTGCAGGAATCCAGACGACACGGAGAACAAATCCATCCGAAGTGATCCGAACCTGCCGGCTCGCGCTTTCGTGGCTCTCGTCGAAACGGTCAAGCGTTTTTAGGCCGACAACTTTCGGTCACAAAGCTAGATTCACAAACCCTCCCTCCATCGTTGCGCATGAAATCGACACGTCGGGCGGAGAGATCTCGGCATGGTTCTAATCGCACCCACACGGTGTAGATTGTCCTCCACGTACTTTGCCCTTCAAAAGGTTCCACAATCTTGAAACAATATTTTTGTCACGGTTGCGACACTCGTGAAACTTTCGTCTCGGGAGGCTCGTCGAACGTACTGAAGTACAGCAGCTCTCATGGAAGGAGCATCGACCTCACAGTCTCAACCACGATGACAGCCACGGTCACAGCCACGATGGTAGTAAGCCGCTAGTTCTTACAACCGGAAAGCGCATGTTCATTCATAGGTACGGGTGTGCCCGTGCGATTGCGGACCATATTTGGAATTACAGATTTGAATTGCGAGCACCAGCCAGCCGCAATAGAGCCGAAAGGAGTTGTTATGAAAAAAGTGAGTGTCGTCAAGAATTTCGCCACGATCGCATTTTTGCTTGCATTCCTGGTCGTCCTGCCTGCGGCACGCGCAGACCAGAGCAACCAGGAAACCACAGTTACCTTCCGTCAGCCGGTTCAAATTCCCGGGCGCGTCCTGCCTGCGGGAACGTACGTGTTCGTGTTGCCGGATGAGATTCTCGACCATTTTGTAGTCCGTATCTTCAACGCGGATCGAACCATCTTGCTTGCGACGCTACTCACAGCCAATGTCGAGCGTTCGCAGCCAACTGAACACACCGTAATCACCGTCGCGGAGCGTGCGTCAGAACAACCGGAGGCGATCATCACCTGGTTCTATTCGGGTGACACCACGGGCCATGAGTTCCTCTACCCGAAGCAGGTGCAGAAAGAGCTTGCAAAAGACAAGTGGGTGACCGTCGCGAAAGGAAAATAGCTTCGCGGCTATCGAGAACGTCAACTGGCTGGCGGCGAGATACAGGCGCAGCCAGCCGAGTTGACGCAAGCGGCTGCGCAGCACGGTGGATTCATTGGACTATCCCTGTTCGGGGCAGTAGAATTCGATTTCCCAGTTAACAGGCCGAATCACAGCTTCGTTGGCAATCGCGGAGGGATAAGTGCCGGGTTTAATCGTGTCCGTCAGCCACCACCTTTTGCAAGATGAAGCTTTGCGGCGAATTCAGGCTGCGGTCGATCAGGCGAAGGCGCAGTACTCAGACAAAATCAATGGCCTGCGTGACAGTTGGAAGGGCTATCTGGGAGCGTTCGAGGTGTCCGGCATGGGTCAGAAGGCGTCAGGAACGGTTACCGTGAAACCGTCAGACGTAACCGTCCAAATCACACTGCCGCTAGCCGCGTCGCTCTTCAAATCAAAGATCGAATCTGGGATTCGGCGCGAACTAACGAGGATACTCGCATAACGGCCCGCCGGATGCTTCAAACCAACTCAACATCTCCTCTGGTAATCCGTTCGTAGCCCTTGGCGCGGACCTGGCCCAGCGCCTCTTTCAAGACTTGTACCGTCGTGTCTTTTTCTACGATCAGGTCGATCGCGTTGTGGCTAGCGCCAAAAAACAACCGCACGCAATGCACGTCCGGCTCTTTGAATTTATACTTACAAGTTCGCAAAATTCTTTCTTCTATGTTTTGCGCGGAAAGACTCAATCCCATGAGAGAATCCAGCACCTCTATGGCATCCAACTCTGAATCGTAGTCCAAGTTTTTTAATTGCAACTGCGTTGCCTCGCCGTCCCGTTGCAGAAATTCCGTAGCGGCGGGCTTCTGCTCGTATAACGAGTACCGTGTACCGGGAATCTTGACTCCCCGGACAGCAGGCAGTTCAGGAGTCGAGACAACAGCGTCGCTGGAGTTGAGACCCACATATCGCCCCGTATAGGGGCCGGATGTGATTCTGATTCTGAAACGTGTCATCAGGTTCGTCACCGCGTTGGAGAGCGTATGAACGGCTCTCGACACTCTGTGTGAGCCAAGTTAAGTTTAGCTGCATTCAGCGACGGCTAGGATGGATCGATTCCAGGATCTCCGTCGCGGGGCCTAGAATCGCGCCGCCCATTTTCTCCGACAATACCGCGATAACTGTATCGTTATGAGATTGAGGTCAGTAGGTCAAAAAGTGAAGCACACCGAAAAAATTGCTCGATGAGGCCTCGTGCCGCGGTCCTACAGCAACGGCGGCTAACTCCAAATGGCTGATTTCAAACGGGTATTTTCCCGCACCCACGGCAATTAAGATGCATGACATCGCTTTGAAGTCGTTTTGGCGAGAGTGAACTGTCTCGTTGAAACTCCAAAAAATCTTTGGGTCGCCCGCGACCCCGCTTGGAGTAAACATATGGAGAACACAAATACCCAACACAGAGCGCTTGGTTTACTCGTGGTCTTTGGCAGTGTCTTGGCGCTGATGGCAATTCGGAATCCCGACAAGAACACTGCGCATATCGAAGATCACGCTAAGGCTGTCGCGGCTCGTTAAGCCGGGGTGCCCAGCCCCCGCCTGATTTCTCCTCGGTTCCCTCACGAATCAACCGCTACGTCATTACGCTCGACTATGCGGCCGGAAAGATGACCATCGTCGAACCTACAGTTTTTTCTTACTCGGGTCCGGGCGGCGTCTTTCCGATCCAATTCCGTGGCAAGGAATTTCTCGTTGACAGCGGCTCCGGCGATGCGGTGGATGCTCCCACCATTCTGAAAACGACCGGTCCCGTACGCAAAATCAAGACTGGTGTTGGGTTGGGACAACCGGGCGAAGGAGTGCTCGGCCGCGCTCTTTATTTTCAACTCGGATCGTTTCGAATGAACGGACCAATTACCTCTTGCTGTTCGGGCAATCCAGACGACTTAAGGAAGATAGGCACGGAAGTGCTCAGGAGATTTACGGTGATTCTCGACTATCCCCACAGCCGCATGATCCTTGAGCCGAACAGCCATTTTAAGGAAGGATTCCCGGACGCCTAGCTCCGGACGCGCAAGTTAGAGGACGGGATCAGGCAGCGGCTCTGCAGTTCGAAATTGAACGGGAATCAGCCAACAACTTCAGATGGTTGCCGACCCCGCTCACCCCAGTCGAAAAATTCTTAAAATTCAAGCGAGCGGAAAGACATTCTCATGGAAGGAGTTGGCCCGGGGACTATACAGAATTCATCTTGCGCTGTTAACTGTGGAGCCTCCACGCGGGAATCAACGAGTCGTAGCGTAACAGCGAACTCAGCAAGATATGGAGCACGATGTAAATTGCCCAGGTCGAGACATAGGCGATTACCATTTTTCGCGGGTTCCTAAGGACGTACCAAAGAAGCAGGATATCCAACGGCACTGGCGCTGCGACCACAGCCCAGGCTGGCGCGCCCACACTTTCTACGCTGTAGCCTAACAGGCAGACAAAACACCCAATGGCCAATGACGCGAACGGGTAGACCTTCCGATCAGCGATAAAGAACCCCAGCCCCCAGCACAAAGCGGTGAACATAATTGCGATATCAAGCAGGATCGGCGTAGGGAGCGTGCCCAGCATGGAAGTGACCCCTCTCGGATCTGGATCGGCAGTCGGCTTGACTTCAGGTGCTTCTTTTCGTGGAAGCAATCAGCGCGTTTGTGGGAATGTGCATCACTCGAAACTCATTGTCAGTGAGCGCGGCTAATTCTCGCAATCTCTGGATCGCCTTCTCGTGACCGGTTACGCTGTCACGCCAGACCAGCGACCCGTCTGGAAATACTTCAAACAAGTCGTACTCGCGGTCCATATATTTCCTTTGCGGGCGGGACGACCAGATTGCCACAAGAGACGCGCTGGCGCTGTCTAACGTTAGACATCGCGGACGAGTCGAAAGTGTTATTCGTCCGCAGAGCCTACCCCGAGGCAACCAGTGATACACTTCCGTCATGCCGAAAAACTCGCCCGTCTTCGCAAAGGTGCAACGCGCCAAGTCGGTCATACTTAACGGTCAACACCTATTCTTGAAAGAGTGCAAAAAATGCGGCGGCGATTTCTACGGCGTCGAGAAGCAAACGCGCTGTGACGAGTGTTTAGGATCGAGGAAAAAACGTGCGTCCTGAACTTAGCTCGCTCTAGACTTTCCGTACAGAATTACTTTTCCATCCGCGACAACCGCAATGTATCTGCCGTCCTGAATGTGCAGATAACTGGACTCGGTCCCGACCTGTTTGTTCGATCACGGCACATTCACATAAACAGCAGCTCGGAGATGATTCTAAGTGCGTGCAGTAAAAAGAGTTGAAGTGGTGGACGTGAGGGGGCTCGAACCCTGACCTCCTCGTTGCGAATTATAATTTTGCTGTTCAGGATGTCCGTGAAGTCCTGAGCGTTCAACAAAACGCCTTCAGTGGCCGCAAGCTGCTGAGGGCGTTTTCGTTGGCCCATTGGACACTAAGAAGGACTCCGAATTCAATTTGTGAATCGCAAAATCGGGCCTCGGCAAACTCAGGGAAATGCGGCTTGAAAGAATGCGAAACGTACTTTGGCTCTCGCTGTGCTTCTCTTCGCGGCTTTTGTATCGATAACTGTTCACAACTGCACAGACGCTCGTGCTAAAGATTCCTATCATCAAACACTGATTCGATGGATACACGGCGGCCATGTCCCTTGCGGAGTGACTGCACACGGTAGCCCGGGCGGGCCTTTGCAGTTTGACTGCCTGGAAGCCGCCCTCGCCGCCGGCCTCCATCGCCATTTAAGAGGAGAATTGTTAATCGTGGCCAAACTGACATCTGCTAAGAGAAAAACACTTCCGAAATCGGACTTCGTTGAAAAAAGCGCCAGAAAATATCCGATCCCTGACGCTGCGCACGCACGGGATGCTCTGGCAAGAAGCTCTGGAAAGCCGGAGCACGCGGCCGTGGTCGCTGCAGTCAGACGAAGATTCCCGAAAATAAATATAACAAAAAAGAAATAGGGACATGCGGGACACACGCTGCGGTCGATCGAGAGCATTATCGGTGCTGCCAGCGACGGGTCGAAATCGAAGACGATTTTGGGGATCGCGAGTGAGAGGAGCTACGGGGCGAGGGCGGGTAATCGCTTGGATGATAGACAAGCCAGCAGGTCTCATCGTTCTGCTTCCTCTGGCGGCGACGCTTTGGGTTTTTCCTTCTTCACTGCGCGCACAGGAAGCGAAAGTAGCCCCGCCAAATCTGAACTCGATTCTCGATTCTATGGAGCGAACCGGAGAACAAAACCCAGCCCTCTCTCAGCCCCACGGATCGACGCGGGAATATAAGGTATTCCGCGGCGACGATTCGAAGCCTATGTCGGATGTAACGACTCAAATCACCTTCACTCCCCCAAACGTCAAGACATTCAAGATCACTGATGCGCAGGGTAGCGCCACAGGTAAAAAAATCGTAAGCGCCATTTTGGAGCAGGAAGTAGCCTCCGCCAAGGAAGGCCACCAACGAGATATCAGCCGAGCCAACTATAACTTCGTCTTTCTGCACGAGCAAAACTTTGGCGTCGTCCCGGAATACGTGCTGCACATCATTCCAAAACGCAAGGAAAAGGGACTACTACTTGGCGACATCTGGGTGGATACCAAAACGTACCGCGTCAGGCAAATCATTGGAGTTCCGCTCAAGACTCCGTCTTTCTGGGTCAAAGACCTCCACATCACCGTCCAATTCGCCGAGGTGAACCAGATGTGGTTGCCGGTTTCTGTGGACGCCATCGCCACGCTCCGGTTTCTAGGCACTTACACCCTTTCCGGTCTCGATTTGGCACCACCCGTCACCGCTTCAAACATGTCAAACCACTGACGAATTCTCGCAATTTGCCGCACCTCCTTCTGGCTGAAATCAAACGTGTGGCGCCGCCGCCCCGCGGATGGGCGAGCCTTCCGCAAACCTCCGGTGAGTTGGAGATAATCCTGGTTGATGATGGTTCTGCTGATGGATGTGATGGGGTCGGGGAAGATGAGGGTGGAACTCTACGCGCTTTCGAACATCCTCGGGCACAAGGATCTGAAGATGACGCAGCGCTACGCGAAGCTCTCTCGGAATACATGGATTCGCAGCGAGATCGAATGAAACTATTTGGACACCGGCGCCAATTCCCCCTCCGAAGCCCCGAGCCAAATCCAACTAAGTACGTGCAATAAAGAGAATTGAAGTGGTGGACGTGAGGGGGCTCGAACCCCTGACCTCCTCGTTGCGAACGCGTTTTTCGCCACTCAAAGCAAACCACTTTCGCCGAAACTCTTTTTTCTTCAACGCACACTAACGCATGCTCCCGCACACTCCCGCATCGCTAGGAAGTCCAAACCGATACAAAAACCAACACATCCGCCGCGCCCTTCCCTTCCCTGATTTTGCAGAAACAAAGTCTTGCATCGGCGCTGGGCTTAGATAGGCTCGCCGTAGCGGGTAAGGAAAATCTCGTCATGCTCAAGGCGTATCTAGACGTGGGGCGGAAGACCGACGCGGAAAAGACGGAAGAAATCATTTGTGTAGTTGCGACTGTGTTCAAGCCCGTTGCGTACAAGCAATTTGTCAGGCCTTGGAAGCGGATGCTGGACAAGTGGGGCGCAAGTGCATTCCACGCTACAGACTTCTATTCAGGCGGCGGCGAGTTCGAGAGAACAACAGCCGAAAGAAAAAAGTGGTACGAGGAGGACTCTCGCGCAATACCTTCCATGATTGGAAAGAAGTTGACTCGTGTAACTGCCATGTCCTTTCTCACGGAAGAGTTTAAAAAAGTGGCATCCCCAAAGTGGAAAGAAACATTCGGCACGGATACTTACGGAATCGCCGTCCAACTTTGCATGATCTCGCTCGGGTATTGGCTCAAGACTACTTCTCCCACCGAACGATTCTCCTTTGTTCAAGAGTCTGGCGATAACGGACAGGGAACCATAAATAATATGGTAGAACAATTTCGAAATGACCCGCAGATGGGCCCGCATGTCCGCATTGCTTCGTTTGCAACGCGCGACAAAGGTGCGGCTAGGGGCCTAGAGGCATCGGATTTTGTAGCATGGCATTGGAACAAGCACTACATGGATAGAATAAGAAAGAACGACATGGCTCCCCGAAAGGATTTTGCCGCCTTCATGAAAATCGCGGAGGCGAGGATTTCCACTGCTTTTGTTAGTGGCGAGAAATTGAAATACTTTTTCTCGGTTGTGGAAGATAAACTATGAAAGCAAAAAACACAGGGGAGCAGAAACCAGACCTACACCTTGCCCCTGAGTTCGGGCCATCGCTCGTAGAGTTTTTCCCATGCTCTTTGGTTTGCGATTTCGCTAGCCTTGCATTTTTCTTCTAACGTCGTGGATTCTTCTTCCAAGCGACCACCTATCGCCTTAGCAAATTCACGTACCCAAAATCCGTACTGTTTCAGCGTGAGATGTGTGAGCCTTGGGTCCCTGTCGTGTTCCAGGTCGCGGTTCGCTTTCAACGAAAAATAGTTTGTCAGCACACTGGCAGTTTCATAGAAAAAACGCCACGAACGCCACTTGGCTCTATCAACTGTTCGCCTCATTCGGTCACGCCGTCTCATTGCATCTTTGTCGTATCTTCGTTCCGTGGAACTGGACATTAATATAATACACGTTTAGGTATACGCTGCCTGCGAGGGGATGGTTGGATCGTGATCTAATCCATCCTCAGAATTTCGATTCTTTTGAGCGGACTACCCTGAGATTTCGGTTCTTCTAATCGGACTATTTTGAACGTCTCTTCTCTTTCACTCTGAAACAAGGACCCAAATTCCCACAGAAGATCAATATAGATCAT
The DNA here is from genome assembly GCA_035602855.1 of Candidatus Acidiferrales bacterium. Lineage (GTDB taxonomy): Bacteria > Acidobacteriota > Terriglobia > Acidiferrales > UBA7541 > Palsa-295. The sequence continues at coordinate 96,569 of DATNLN010000031.1, read as the reverse complement.
TGCCACGTTGGGCTTGGACATGTTTAAGGTCTCTGCTATGTCGTTGATTCTTCGTTTAAGCCAAGTGCGGCTTTCGTCGCTTCCGAGCACCCTCCGTGCAATATATTGTCGAATCCATGCATCTTCTCTCTCGGTATCCTGTCCTATTGTGGCTAAATCCTCGATTTCTCTGAGTGCGGAATCGATTGCTCCGCTACGTGCCGATAGTTTTACGCGTTCCTTCAAATCGTCATCCGACTCGGTGGGTATTATTGTCTTCAATAATTCCCGCAAATCCCGAGGAGGCCTGCTGGACATTGTTCTCTTCGATAAGCCGAGATCGGCTACAGCAGATTCAGTTTCATGAAGACGTGTTCTTTTTCGGGCTGCGATTGCCTCAACTAACGGCAAACCGAAAGCCGGAACGCAAGCAAGCGCAATAATCGCAGTAGTATTTTCAGGCTTGATTCGAGTGATCGCAGCGAGTTCGGCACCCAAGACTAGCAGGCCTACTACTACTGCGAATCGGATGGCCATCCGACCAATCGTGGGCTCGAAGGGAAAAGGTGCCGCTGTCATTTTCGTCGATAGTAATCCACAAGGTCTCTGCCGATAAGCATTATAAAAAGTAAGATAGCACCAAAATCTCCTATGTGTCTCACAACTACGGCGGTCATTTCGCCGTCGCTAGTAAAGGCGTGAATACACCATGCAATTCCTCGGCTCGCCGCAAGCACCGCGAGCGCGAAAATAGTCTCCTTCAATATGATGATGAGAGCCCAAATCAAATCACGAAATTGGTCTCGGACACGTGCCGAGAATTCGTTTCTGTCCACCTGCCGCCTTCCTCCCATTTTTCTCCGCTACGCTAGTTGCTTCATAATTAAAATGGAGAACTTCGTGGTGACTGTGTTTGATCCTCGGCGTTCTTCGCTACGCTGAACCTGGGCGTCAAGCATGGCGCGAATGTTACCACTTTCGAAGTTGACGTCACACGATATTGCGGGTAGGTTTCGAGACGATATACGCGAAGGGATAAAGAGAACTTTTCGTGACAAGTGGCGGCTGACAAATTGCAGCCGCCAATCGCCTCGCAGATAGCGCCGATACCGCTAACAAAAATGCTTTAGACTCCAATAGACCGTGGCTGGGCACGACGGGTGTTATTGTCGAAGGCCCCGAGATTAAGCCTGGCGTCATGCTGACAGCGCGTGTGCCACACCCGCTTTCAATGTGAATACCACGCCATTCAGCGAAAATGGTCAAGATATCGTTCTTCCGCGTGTACCAATAGAAGTGGCGTTTCCCTTTGGGATTTCTCCCCAGCAATACCAGGATTTGATCGCAAAGAAGAAACGGTTGTACATCTACGCTATCGTTCAATATGAAGACGTAAATGCCAGCCTGAGGACAACCGCGCATACAACGACGATCTGCTATTTCTGGATGCTCAATGACAAGAATACGTTTGCGACCTGTCCCGAATACAACGACGCGGACTAAGAAGCGAGCGTTCGCGAGGCGAAACAATCTGGCGGGCGAGGTTGAACATTTTGCGAGCGCTGCCACAGCAGGATGGTATGGTCCCATCGGACCCTGATGGACTATTGAAGACGAAGCCGTTTTTAGTTTTGCACAATCGTTTTACTTGACCATGTCGTAACTAAGGGTGTAGGAATGCGGGAGCGGGACGCGAAGCGACGGTAGCCGCGCGGAGGAGCCTAAAAATGCGAGCCGAGGCCCCGTTAAGGGACGAATTTGGAGGAGGCGGGGGTGGAGGAGGAGCGAGCGCACCGACTCTGGAAACGTCGCAAGCCCCGCAAGAGTTTCTCGACGAAATGGCAGTCATTATGAAGTGGGCCGAAGCCAACGAGAAAGATGCGAAACGCGACCTCTTCCAGTTTTGGCTGCTAAAACTGCCTGCGATTCTTGTGACGGCGGGCGCCGCCTTGTTTGCCTACTTTAAGATAGACGTGGGGGCCATCGCCGCGAGTGCGGTATCTGCAGTTTGCATCATGGTGGATGCCGTTCGACCGAAAGGGCAGATGTACCGCGTACACCGTCGGGCCGCCAACGACATTTTCAAATTACATGCGGACATGGCTTCCCAGTTCCGCGCGGGAAAACTGAACCACCGAGAATTGACCTATCTCGCCGGAGGGATCATATCCGAATCAAAAAAAGAACGTGACCGGATCACTAAGTACGTGACCGATGCCGAATCTACGCTCGCTGAACCGACCACTCCGCTTACCTGACGCAGAGGGCAGTCAAGATTGATCTCCGTCCGTTTCGTTTGGTGAGAACCGAGCACGCTCAGCAAGCGCGGTTCGCGAACTGAGGGGATATCCCGTGAGGCTTAGGATTTCGGAAACCCACCCTGGTCGACCACGATCTCGAACCTCTTGAAGCCCGCTCGCGCTTTGACAGGCTTCACTGACGGAAATGGTTTCAATGCTCGTTGAAGCGCATGCTCGGGAATGCTGCATTCAGCCCCAGCGATTACTTCTATCAGTCGGAGGTTGTCATCGAAGTCTTTGTAGTAGATACCGTCCTCGTGTTCGTCCAACATTGCCCAGATTCGAATCTCTTCTTCGTATGCCCAGTTGTTGAATTTCGTCCAGAGCATTCGGTCGCTGTCGGCCTTGGTTGGAGGCTGCGGGAACGGAAAGCGTTCAGATACGTATTCCACGCGCCGCGCTACGTCGTCCGGAACGTCAAAGCCCAGACAGATGCCCTTGTGTTTGTCGCTGTAGTGCGCCCATATCACTGGGTCGCGCCAAGTGGCACTAAAACACAGCACACCCTGTGTCGCCGCGAACACTTTTCTCGTTTCGCGTGCCGCCCAACGTTGGGCCCTGTCGGTCAAATCGAATGGAAGCAACTCGAACGGATCGTTGAGGTCATCAATCTTCGAAATCTTTAAGCGCTGTTCGTACAGAGTTTTGAGTCCGAAGTGTGCATCAAGAAACTTGTAAACCCGCATGGTGCGGATGTTACCACTTTATAAGTTGACATTGCACGATGTCGGGGTTATGCACGCTGATGGCAATAGGCTGCCTGCAAAATGCCCAACCAGCAGTCACACGCACATCATTACGTACCGCGTTGGTATCAGAAGAGATTCCTCAAGCCAGGGCAATTCGAATACTTTTATTTGCACCTTAAACCCGAGACCTTCATTCACAAAGGCGTTAGACATCACAAACGGTCCGTCTTTCATCGCGGCCCTGCGACGTGCTTCTACGAGAACGACCTTTGTGCCCTCAAATTTGGCAAAGCAACAACGGACGCAATTGAGAAACGGTTTTTCGGTGAAATTGATTGGCGAGGGCGGAAAGCCGTCGAATTATTCAATGATTACGGTCGATTCGCGAACGTACATCCCGATAATTTCAATATTCTTACATGGTACATGGGTGCACAACGATTCCGAACACCCAAAGGTCTGGACTATCTAAAGGAAAGAACGGGGCAGCCGGACCACAATGTAACTTTGGGCGTATTGCGAAGATTTTTTCAGATTTACACGACGATGTGGTCCGAGGGAATATGGGAACTCGTAAGGGCGCGTCAGAGCCAAACGAAGTTCATCGCCACTGATAATCCGGTTACGTTTTACAATCGAGGCACTTTTCCGCATCTGTATCCCTATCCCAACGATGTGGGCCTTGAAGACATAGGCACCCGCACGACCTTCCCATTAAGTCTCGATGCTTGTCTCATCATCACCCATCTGCAACTGGTTAGAAATCCGCGCATCGGTCCACATAACATTCGCGCCAATGCTCGTGGGTTTGCACAAACGATGAAATACGCCCTTGAGACGCAGTTCGGTCGTGAACTTGAAGAAGACGAAGTATTGCGGATCAATTTCATTCTAAAAAAACGCGCCGCACGGTACATAGCCGCGGCAGAGGAAGAGTGGTTATACCCTGAGCGACACGCATCAGAACGAAAGTGGTCAATGCTGGACGACGATTGGTTCTTGTTTCCTCACCTCTACAAGGTTTCATTCGGAGGTCAAATAATAGTCGGATAGAAGGACGGCTCCTCCTGGGCAATGGACGAATACGGACGCACTCCCGACCATCCCGACTATAAGAATAAAGAGCAACACGACCGAGAATGGAAGACCTTTCAGCAGGTCAAGAAAGAATGGGCGAAAAAGCGCAAGGGGCGTTCTGTCGCGCATGTAGAAAAGTTTAGCGGTAACGACGACGTTGGCGACAAGATGATGCGGCACGACCTAGATAAGACGAATTGAACGACCGTTATCGCGCACAAACAGATGGTCGCCGCGCCATTACTTTTCTTTGATTACATCGGCGACGGCCCGCGCCAGCGCTTGGGTAATTTCTTCGCGGCTTTCTTCTAGTGTGCTGCGCATGAAACTACGTTGCGGTAACGGCGGATGGACTACGGAGCGAGCGAACACTTTCGCAGCGGATTCTTTGACCGACAATTGAAACGCGAGGGCTTTTGATTTCGTCGCGCGGATTTCCCAAGCATGATTCACGCCCATTTCGTGATAGACGCCATAGTGCGCGGGCCCGCCCGAACTCTGTACCGTGCCCGTGATGCTTCCCGGCGTCCGCGCTGGTGTTTGCGTTGACACTGCCGCGCAACACTCCGGTGCGGACGTGGAGAACTTGATTCGCCAACTTGGCGACGACCTTGGACTGCAGCACATAGGTCAGCATCTGAACGCGAGTAAACAAGACTTGCTCCAAGCGCGTGGCCTTCGCTCTGAACTGTTCCCGCAGCGCGTCTAACTTCGGCGAAGCGAACGATAATTGTATCCAACCGTTAGCCATGTTCTCTTCTATTTCGCAGACAACAAGACTCGCGTTTCGAGCAATGCGCCGGTCGAATCGAACGTTTCAACCCAGGTGAAACCATCTGCATCGGTTCGCGTGGCGGTCTTGGCGATGGCGGGACGCGCTTGTTTGCCAAGCGTGCTCACCGGCCCGGTCTTCACGACCATCAGCCCGGTATCGAGGGGGCCCGTATCATCGTCTAAATCATCGGTCAAAACTTCCAACCAACTGCGAGACACGTCCATGCCGGAAGATTTCGCCAATGCTGCGTCAACTGGTGCACGTTCGCGGACTTTTTCAACGATGGTTGGAATGTCGTCGGGGGTGTTGTCTGGACGGTCATCACTCGGACCATAAACAAAATCGCCGTAGCCCCAATACGTTCGATGAACAATCACTTTTTCCATGCTGCCTCCTAGGTCGCTCATTTTCGCCACGGTTCGCTGCGCTGTCCCCACTTTTGATCCATCGCATAAACTTGATGGTGGCAAAAATTGAAATTGTCCTTCGCGTCGGTTAGCGCTTCTTGGGCTTCTGCTCGGGCTGATTCGAGCGCGGTACATTCTTGTCTTAGCGCGGAGTCCAGGTTCGCGTGCTGTTCGTCGAACAGTCGCAAGGCATCGCTGGCCGCCCGGGCGTCGGCTTCGGCTCGTTGCTGCGAGCGCGTGGCATTGGCCAATTTTTCTTTCGGTGTTTCGTCAAGTTGCATGGTCATACTCGGACTCCCGCAATATGTCTGCTTTCCTTGGGGCCGTAGTGCTCGATTAATTCCGCGCGGCGCTGCATGGCGCGGTTACGCCGTCCGATGGAGCGATTTTCGCGCGAGAGCAGCGCAGCCAACTCCGCATTTGGCGGTCTGATTGTGAGCACTACTTTTCCGGCGACTTCCGTTACCGGCAGATAATCGCGGTTACGTATATAGAATTGGTTGACGAGCAGGTGGGCTGCGGAAAATTCGCGCTCCGCTTCGCGGAGTTCAGAATCAGCCTGGAGCAGATAGTCTTCAGGGGTTACTTCCGCTTCGGGAGGTTTGCTGGCTCGTTTGCGGAGAAACTCAAACATACACGGATATCCCTTCTGCCCCCTCGTGCCATCTGGTCTCTCCTTTTTGTGCTGCTGGCGGGATACTAAATCGAACCAGCGGTCAAGTCAAGAACTCCTTATGGCGTACTCGAGGCTTATAAATGCCACTTATACTGCTAAACCGCATCTCCGCTTGCGCCCCATGCTATGCTTTGCCGATGTGCAAGGTCTGCAAGAGCCCGCCCGAAACGCTCGGCAGCATTAACAAAATGCTGAAAGACAGAGTTACGCTCTCAAAGATTGCAGAGTTCAGCGGCATTCATCGCAGTATCATCGGGCGGCATTCGCTCAACTGCGTCCCGAAGCAAGTTTTGAAAACGCATCGGCAGAACTTCTACCACGGAGAGCGCATCCTGATTCAATACGTGGATACAAACAACTGGCCGTACGACGACACCCCGTTTATTTTTCAATCCAGCCAGCCTGCCGAAATCAGTCCAGACGATACTGTGATTTGCGTTAGGTATGACAATTTTGACGCAACCAAAGCCTACAACGAAAAACTCCAAGCCTTTTTGCACCGCAAGCCCGCCATCGCCGAAGCCCGCACCACCGCTGAAGGAAAGCGAGCCGCCTTGCAAAAACAAATCATCGAAGATTATGAAGCGCAGAAAACCGCGCCCGCCAGTGAGCCACCCGCCGAAGAAACCAAAGATTTGCAGCGAACGTGTGATTCGTCCGCGCCCGAAATACTCGCCGTTGGCGATCAGGTAACTGACTCTTAGTTTCCGATTACGCGACCAATCAGGAGTTAGTGTCAGTTTCGCTAGCCGAAGATGGTCGTAGCGGTCGGAATGCGTGCCGCGCTTCGGGTAGTAAGAGATACCAAACGATATAAATCCCGAATCCGAGTTTCATCGTGTTCTTTACATACGGCCACAGTTGGTGCGGCACTAATGTCCACATCCGAAAAATCAAGACCGCCGAGTAGAACCAAATCGCGTAGCCGACGCTAGCGCCCGCTAACACGATGGCCAGCCATCGCCCCCAGAGCCGCATTCGCTGAAGCCCAACGACGGCGAACACACTTAGCACGCCGATGACTAGTTCCGAAATCTTCGCCGGACCTGCGAAGTAGTGAAAAAAGTGCAGATCCAGAAACGATGCTGCCCGAGTATAGAAATCTAAGTCGGCAATCAATTTGAACGCACTGACAGCGATGAAGGTTACGAAGTACGATTCAGCAACGATAATTCCGAAAGGACGCTTCGTTGAAGAACTTTTATCTGGACTTGAACTGGGCGTTGTCATCGACCGGAGCGCCAAGGCTTATCGGGAGTTATCGTTGGGCAGCCCCGCTACTTCGTGTTTTGATTTTTCTTCTGTGGCGATCAATCGGAGCGTAGAGTGCCCGAGCGACTCAGAGACTTCCGTTAAGGCCGATTGGGCCGTGGTGAAGGAATCGGCTGCTGCCAACTCATTCATATTTATGGTCCGTCCCGTGGTTGCATAGCCCATCGCTTTTGCATAAATAGCCCGAGCGTGACTGGCTGCATCTATTGCGAGTTCGTTGAGCGCAATCAGCAACTCGGTTGAGGCATAAGCCGAAGAGGGATTCCTTGAGAGGGCGGCGACCGCCTTATGAGCGGTGGCGGCGTACTCCACGCCTTTGTCGAACTCGGCCTGCGAAATGTAAGACTGGGCTAATTGATTCGCTTGCTCGAAAGTACCAACCTTCGCGTCCGCTTTGTGCGCTAACTCCATGATTTCCTGATTGGACGGTACGTCGCTGCCTTGTGCACGGCATGTATGGCCACCCAGCAGAACCAGCGTCAAAATAAACGCGCACCTGCGCATCAGTTCCTCCCCAATTCTTTTATGAACTTGCTAATAGATCGCCTAGCCTACGAATGTTCTACCATGATCGGGGGTGATAAAGAAAACGAGTGCCAAGCGGTTGTGCTAAGTCCTGGTTAACGCGGTAACCGGAAACTGACCCATCACCGATCATGTTCGCCCGCCCCGATGATGAGCCACAAGTTCTTGACAGACTCCGGGCGGCTTTCTCTGGTAGTGTCTGTACCGGAGAAATGAAACTAGCACTTATCGCTGCGATAATTCTGGCCGCGCTCGTTAACTTTGCCCCACGGAGCGAGGCCCGCAATCAGTTGCCCTATCCTCACGGTCAACTACACGCCGAAACAAAAAATCAGGTAACAACCAAGACCGAAAATAAACAGCCCGAACGTAAGATGGAAGCCTATCTCAATAGGCTGTTTAGTCCAGAAAATCTCCCAAATATTGCCTTGTACTGCGTCGGATCGTTCGGAATCATCGTTGGAATATTTACGCTTTTCGTGCTCATCGAGCAAACCAAGGCGACTAAGAGAGCCGCTGTGGCCGCCCTGTTGAACGCACAAGCGGTCTTGAATTCGGAACGTCCTTGGATTCTTATCCCAACAAAAAGTGAATTCTCGGAAATTGAGCAGCCGATGTTGTTCGCAAGACTGCCGGGCGAGTTTCGTATTTCCTATTGCAATGTCTGGATTAAAAATTGTGGCAGAACCCCGGCCAGGATTATCGAGCAAAAAATCAGGTTGGTGGTCGGAAGAGAACTCCAAGCAATCCCCGACCCCGCTATTTATTACGAGCCTGACGCGGCCACTCCAGAAAATTACATGTTTCCGCCAGACGATAAAATAGTTGTGCAGGCTGCGTTCCCGGATGGCTTCATAAGCGCCGAGGACCTGACTCAAGTAACTTCCAAAGAAAAAAAGACCCGATATATCTGGCTGTGCGGATATTTCAAATACGTGGATGCTTTTGGGAGAATTGAGAGCCCGATCTACGAAACTCGTATTTGTTACCGATGGGTTTACGATGCGCAAAGCCAAATTGACAGTGACATTCACAAAAACTTTTGGATTATGGCTGGTCCGCGCGAGTACAACAGGGCGACTTAGCAGCAAAACCAATCACCACCACGGCGCAACTCGCGCCGCGCCCGATCACCACGCGGTCTTTTTTGCGAGATTTCCTCACACAGACCCACTCAAACCACCGGCGCGAGACGTCTCCCCAAAATCCCAGGGCAAATCTCAAGCAACACAAACACCGTCTCTCAAATACTCGCGGACTCAATTGGATGGTGCTAGTACTCGCTTGCCAAAAGTTGTGAGGCGGGCGGGTGAGCGCGGCGGGCTCCATTTGGTAGCGAAACCGACACATTTACCAACACAGGCTAACGCATGCAGTTATAACGTGTTACATGCAAACAGGTTAGAGCGCAAAGCACCTAGTTACAAGCGAGGAGTTCCGAGTAACGGCGCGATTTCCTTCGTGTTTCGTTCGCCTCCGCGTGTTTGCGTCGCTCTGTGACTGCCGTATCGCGCTGGCGGGGCATCCTAGCGTGAAACGGTTCGCACGCGGTCTCGTTTGTGCGCGGGTTTGGCGTCCTATCAGCGTCTATTATGCGGGATGCGTGAAGTATAAGCGAGCGCGCGCGGTTAGATTTTGGCGTGTGATGTTGTCTGGTGTTGCGTGGCACGAATGATGTTGGGTTGTGCGAATCGACTCAGTTTGACGATGCAAGGACCTGATACAAAAAGTATCCGACGAAACAAACACCACCGAGATAATACGCTGCGATTAACCACCAAAACTGCTTTCGCTCTTTGGCGCGGTAGACCACAAGACCAAAGCGCGCCCACGCCTCTCCGGTGCACGTCCCAACCACAGCCAGGAGCAATGACACGACCCCAAATATTAACAAACCATACGGCGGGCTTTGGTCCGAGTTAGGCATGAACAACGTCCCCTGTCCTTTCTGCTTGCGCGATTGCATCATGGCACACGCCAGTTATTCTCCAAAATGAGTCACTCCCAATGGCTGTGAGTGTGTCACTGCGAGCGGCGCGGCAGCATGAGGCTTCGCGTTTTATTTGTGCGAGGCGTTGGCTACATTCCCTTCCGGTAGAAGTACATGGAGATAGCGAATAGGATGAGGCCCACAATTGTAGAAACGTTCAGAATCAAGAGATGATGCAAATGGGAAATGTAATTAGACCAGACTCCAATGAGTACGACACAGGAAGCGCAAATGCTGAATCGTTGGTAGTGCGTCAGTTTGAATTTGGCCGCATCTTTCGCACGAGGTAAAGATAAAGAATTCCAGAACACAGGAAGCCTACGCCAACCCCAATCATCATAGGGAAGTACTTTGTGACGAAAGGAAGGAAACGATGATGCTCAAGGTTGTAGTTCCTTGGAAGTAGACAAACGAAGGTTAAGACGAACATGCCGCAAACAGTAGTACTGGCCAGTGCCAAGAGTCGCAAAGTCCACTTCATTTACGCCGCTCTTTTCTTGTAAGGGCCACGCTTGCTCGGTTTCGGCATGTAATTGTCCGCCATTTGTACGATTTCCTCAAGACTCCAAACGTGGTCGCTCAGGCCAGCCGCTATGCTGGGCGTGATTTGAAACCCACTGGATTTTGTTGAAACCGATTGGGTTTGTGTTGGGTCATTTTCTAGGAACGTCCTAGGATGATCCTAGGATGTGATTGGCTTTGTGTGGCTAGCCATTGGTTGGCTGAGTTGTTTTCTTTTTTTTGCGCGTGATCTTGAAGTAACTTCACGTTGAGAGAACCAACGTCAAAAGCAAAACACAAACATTCAACCGTAGAACCGTAAACCAAAAGCGCAGACAGGAACAACGGCTAGCAGCAGCAAGAATGAGCGATTGCTATACGCCGCCGCACCTACACCGCAGCGGCTGATGAGCGACCGCTTTATCCATAGCATCGAGTTGCGGCAAGTTCACGCGGGGGAAGCAAACCAGCGAAGCGAGTTTGCTGTGACGGTTAGGTGACGGTATGTGTCTCACCCTACGTGAGACTTCGGCTGTTCTATCTGAGACTTCGGCTATTGAATGTGAGACTTCGGCTGTGTGTGGGAAACAGGCGAATCTGAGACTTCGGCTGTCAGTAAAACGGCATCGGGAATCAATCGGCGGATGCGTGCGCCGCGTTCGCGAATCAATCCTTCTGATTTGAGGATTCCAAGTTCGCGCAGTTCAGCAAGACGGCGGAAGAGTTTGGCACGGGACCATGTATCGAATGCGGTGAGCATCGTTTCGATGGCTGGGAAAATGCGGGAACCGTCTGCGTCACCGAAGGTAGCAAGCCAATCGGCGAGTTGCTTGCGTTGGTCGCAGAGTGTTCGCCATTTGCGGCCATCGTTCGGTAACTGATAGCGCGTCGCTGGAATATTTCTCATGTCGCGCGATAATGCGACGGCGGGAGATTTGGCTTGACGCGGTTTTTGGTTGGCTGTTATCTTCGCCATTGTCCAAGTCTCGATAGAGATTCACGGCGGGCCGTCACAAGCGGCCCGTTCCGTTTTTATACTAGAAACTTTCTGCGCAGTTCTTTCTTGCACGCCAATCGAATCCACGCATTTATGCTCAACGTTTCGCGTTCGGCGCGTTCGCGCATTTGCTGATGTAGTGGCGCGGGCAAGCGCAACTGTAGGGCGTAGTCGTTCGCTTCATTCTTGCGCGACTGTTTCCGCGCGGCGTGTGTGTCGGCCATCGCTTTGTTTCTCCTTGTTCGTTGTGTCGGATTTCTCCGCATGGATTCGATATACAGGACAAAACGGACATTGGCGAGCGCGAAGACGGTTGCGACGTGAAATATTTTTCAGAAGTATACTGAGGAAACTTTCCACAGGTGCGGCGACGCGCGGCGGTTTGATTTTTCTTGATTCTCGATTGACCGTTATTTATTATGATGCGTAAGAAGCCGCCATTGCAGAAGCCACTAGCCGAACGCGGACTAGTCGCCCAACTGCTGTAGCAAGTTCGCCAAAGCCGCTTCCCGTTAAGAGAAACACCAAGCCCGCTTGGGCTTCGTCGCGTTCTCTGCATGGGAAGCGGTTTTTTATTTTCAGGGGAAAATAATGGCGAACCTACCGCAGTTCATTTGCCTACGCTGTTCACACCGTTGGATACCACGCCAAGCAAAGGAACCCCTTCGCTGTCCGAAGTGCGGCTGCACTTCGTGGAATCGCCCGCGCAAGAAGGCGCGATGATTCTCACGCGCAAAGAAGTCGCCGCCATGAAAGCAGTTGCCCGAGAAATGAAGAGTCTCAGCCAGCGCAGGCCGCGCAAGGCAAAGGCGGCGAGGTGAAACCCGAATACCGCACGGCGATTTTCTGCGAGCGTTGCGGCATGCGCAAGTTTCGTTGCGTGTGTGCGAAGCAAACAAAAAAGGAGAAACACACGTGAGCGACAAGACTTTGAAAGTGATTGGACGCGACCGCAACGGGAATCCTGTGCTGCGCATGGGACGCGCGAAAGGTTTCTACAAAGGCAAGGAAGCCGATGGCAGGCACCTGTTCGCTACTCGTGGAAAGTTTGATTACTCGGAGAAAGGCTACATCACCCATGAAGTTCACATTCCAGAGGAAGAGTTTCAGCAGTTCACAAAAGAAATGGACGCCGCACAGACGGTGCGAGAAGAGAAATGGAAAGTACAAGGGACGAACAGAGCGAAAATACAATCATTCAAAGACGGCTTGCGGGCGAATCTGAAACACCTACGCAAAGAATATCCCGAAGCCTTTCGCAACGATGATTACGAAGGCCCGTTCCGACAACTGCGGCTGGAACTTTACCAGCAAAATAGAATGCGCGTGATTTTGACGCGGGCCGACGGGGGAAAAGTCACATTCAGTTTTACATTCAGCCATATCAGCAAAGAAGACGCCGCGCACTATACGTTTGCGATTCTTGACCGTGGCACGGTTAGCCCGAAGTCGCCTGATGATTTGGAAATCGCGGATTTGGATGCGCCCGAAAACTCTGCGGCGTTACGCAAAGTAGCGTTCAAAGGAATGATTATTTGTGTGAGTTCTTCACTCAAAGAAGTTGAGAGTTAGGAGAGTAATCCGAATGAAAAAGAAAAAAACGAAAGGCAATCCACGCCGCCAGCCCAAAAAGAAAGCGATTAAAAATCCTGCGTCGCCGTGGCACAAATACAGAACGCCCACACCACGCGCAAGCCACACTGAAATCATTATTCCGCCGCCCGTGTCGGATGACTTGGACGAACTCGCCGCCGAAGTGGAGCAAGCCGAAATGGACAGAGACGCAGAGCCGCCCGAGGAAGACGAATGAAAAAACCGATAGCACAGGTATTGCGTACCGAACTCACTTTTGAGGAACGCTATCGGATTCTGCGGCGGCTGCGATTTTGGGGCGACCTGTTCGGGCAGCAAGCGGATACATACGCGGAGATGGATAGCACGTCACTTGCAGAACTCACGAAAGGATTAGAGGAAAAGCGATTGGTGCCGATGGACAAAGACGCCGCAGACACGTACGAACAAAAACTGATGAACACAAAAGATGCTGTGGAACTCTGGCGTTTCGCAAAGGGATTGGAGAATCACCGCCGCGCCTTGCTGCGTGAAACCGAGCAACTATTCCCCGAGCAAAAAGAGCGATTGAAATATTTTCACATTACGAACTTCAAAGCAGATTGAAACGGATTCATACGAGGTGATAGCCGATTGACTCAATGCGCAGCCTAGACAAACCCGAATGGCCGCCCGATGCGCCGCTGCTACTGACCTACAAACAAGCGGGCGCGTTGCTCAACTGCTCCAAGCGCACCATAGAGAACCTAGTCGCCAATGGTTCGCTTGTGCGCCGCAAGATTGGAAACCTCGCGCGAATCCCGCGCACGTCCATAGAGGCTTTCCTACGCAAAGACCACGTTACGGCGAAGCCGAACGAAAAATGAAATGGCGAATCGTTTTAGAAGATTCCGAAATCCACGCGCCTGGGCTTACCCTGCGCAGCGCGAAAGAACTGCACGCGGCCCGCGCCGCCATGAAAGAGAAATGCAAAGCCGTTGCACTCGCCGAAACTCCCGCCGCCGTTCGGTTGGTCTATCCAATAACCGGACGCGGTGGCAACGCGTGGCCCAGTCGTGGCGAAATGCTTTGCCCGCGTCCATTCACCCGCCGCGCTCTGTTCTATTTTCTTCGTGAGTGTGGCCGCTTCGCTTTGAATCTTACAAGCCAAGACCGAAAGCAAAAATGGGAACAATGGAAGGTGGAATCGCGAACGGCGGAAAAGTGGGCCAGAGAGCGGATGCGGGCGCATGGGCTATCCGTTCCGCGAAAAAAGACGCATTAGCCGCCCGTGGGGGGACGCAATGGAACGCCCTAGGGCAATACCCCTACCCGAAAACATAGTACTTGACACCTATACGTAGCGTCACGTATCGTTATACGTAGCCCTTCGTATAGGGCGAAAGGGGAAACCGAATGGCACCTAAAAAAGAAATGACAGCAAGCGAAATGGGACGCAAGGGCGGGCTCGCCCGCGCCAAGCGACTCACGAAAGACCAACGAACGGCGAGCGCAAAGAAAGCAATCGCGGCCCGATGGGCGAAGCCGCGCAAAGGGGGACGGTAATGGACGCACAAACCGCTGTTGCCACTAACACCACGCGCAAGCCACGAAAGGAAAAACTCCCGCGCGGGATTCGCCGCCGTGGAAAATCGCTCGCCGCATATCTCACACACCTAGATGGCAGTTTTGAACTCCGCACCGTAAAGGGGCTCGTAACGCCGAAGTTCGCATTGCAGCAACGCGAAATCTGGCAACGCGAAATAACCGAAGGCCGCTACCTCAAACCGAAACCGCGCACAGACCTAGTTCTCTTTTCGGATATCTGCGATGCGGGGCTTCAATACTTCAAAGACTACACGCGATGCTCTGACGCCGCCGAAGGCCGTATCACGGTCTATAAGGAATGGTGGGGCGGGCGGACGGCTGAGAGCATCACTGCGGCGGACATTGACGCGCAACTGTTGGCGAACGTCGCGCCGCGCGGCAAAAAGTGGAGTCAAACAACGTCCAACGAATACCGCACAACGCTAGTTCGCATTTTCGGCTTGGCAATCGAGCGGAAAGAAATCACGGAGAATCCCGCATTGAAGGCGCGGCGGTACAAACTGGAAAATGCCCGCATTCGGGAGTTGTCTTTGGCCGAAGAGGATAAACTGCGGGCCGCGATTCGCGCGAAGTATCCCAAAAAGGAATGCGAGTTTGATATCGGGTTGCACACCATGGCCCGCCACTCAAACCTATACGGGCAGAGCAACGCGAAGCGCACGCCGATACCGCCGCTTCAATGGGCGGACGTTGACCTAAACTTTCGCGTGGTGACGTTCAAGCGGTCTAAGAATGGCAAGCCGTACCGTGTGCCGCTCAACGATACCGCGCTGGCGGCGTTCAAGGTTCTCCGCGAACGTTGCGAAGACGCGAAGAACCCTACTGGCGCGGTTATCCGTAAGCCATCGGGAATCGAACTGCATGCCTCGCGGCGTTGGTTTGAAAACTCGCTGGTGACGGCTAGAATCGAGGATTTTTCTTGGCACGATTTCCGCCATACTTCCGCTTCGCGGCTTCGCGCGGCGGGCGTCGCCGTGGAAGATATCCGCTACCTGCTGGGCCACGGAGCGAAGTCTATAACGGAGCGATACGCGCACGCGTCGCTGGACGTGCAACGCGCAGCCATGGCGAAACTTGACCGCAAAACCGATAGGCAAACCGATACAAAAACCGATACATCCAATATTTTGCGATTCAAGAGCGCATAGGGGTTTTCTGCATGTGCTTATTCTGGTTTGCTTTGAGTGGTGGACGTGAGGGGGCTCGAACCCCTGACCTCCTCGTTGCGAACGAGGCGCTCTCCCAACTGAGCTACACGCCCTCCGATTTAACAGGTTAAGACACTTTACAGCAATGCTTTATATGCTTCAAGTTGGGACAACTTGGGACCATGATCGGTCTCATTTATCCCAATCTCGCAGCGATCTACTTCCTGAATTTCCGCGTGAAGTGACTATATTTGCTCGTCGTCCTGAGCGATGAATGCCCAACCCAACGCTTGATCAAGTCACCAGGAACAAGGTTCTGCTGGAAAACGGAAACACTTCCGTGCCGGAACGCATGAGTCGTTCCGACTGGGATTCCGATCTTTTTGCAGAAATAGCTTCACGCCCGGAGTTTCAAATGTTGCTGAACGGCATCTCTGAGACAGCGGACCGCAGGGGCTAGGCGCCGATATGTTTCGAATTCAGCAACCAAACACTTAGTTGTGTAGCGCCGTACGTCTGGAGCGGGAGAGTTTCTCGCGATTCGGGTACAGGATTTCCTGGAGCGGAATCATTGTTTGTCTGGGTAGCTTGTACCGAGGGATTTTGAGAATATTTTGCGCCGGAGGAACTGCTGATGCGAAATTTATTCGGGAATCTTGCGTTGCTGATTTTGGCGATGGCTTTCAGTGCGGCGGTGGTGATTGGCGGGTGCCAGGGTGAGGTGCGTTACTACGATGCTGGGTACGGCGACTACCATACTTGGAATCATGGCGAAGTGGTCTACTACAACAATTGGGAGCACCAGACGCGTCGGGAGCACGTGGATTTTGCGAAGCGGAATGATGCGGAGAAGAAGGAATACTTCGCTTGGCGGCATAATCAGCACTAGAGGCTGGCAGAGGCGAAAATAGAAATAGGAAAATTGAGGTCGTTTAAGGCCGCGGTGGCGCACCCCGGGTGCGCCACCACAAACAAAGTCAAATGCTCACCCTTTCCAAGACCAAAGGGCGGGGCCCTTCGCTCGGTGATTTTAATCCGCGACAATCTATTCTGAGTGCGTGCTGTGGCGCGCTGCTTGAGCGCTGTCGCGTGGGCTATTTTGCGGATGGGGGGGATTGGTGGAGAAGGGCGCGGGCGTTGGCTACGAATTTGGCGAAGCGATGGGCGAGGGTGAAGATGCGTTCGGACTGCCGCAGGCGGATCGCGTCTTTGGGGATTAGTTCGCCGCCGATGCCGAGGGCTGCTGCGCCGGCGAGGATGAAATTTGCGGCGGTGTGTTGATTGACGCCCCCGGAGGCTACCAGCGGGAGATTAGGGAACGGGGCTTTTAGGGCGCGGATGTAGGTGTCGCCGCCGACTTGGGCGCAAGGAAAAACTTTCACGAAATCGGCGCCGGCTTTCCAGGCGCGGGTGACTTCGGTGGGCGTGAGCGCGCCGGGCATCGCGACTACGTCTGCGCCGAGAGCGAATTCGATAATTTTCAGGTCGAGGCCGGGGCTGGTGAGGAATTGCGCGCCGGCGTCGATGCATTGTCGGGCTATGTCGGAATCGAAAACGTCGCCGGCGCCGACGATCATTTGCGGGGCGTGTTTTACCAGGTGGGCGATTACGGCGATGGCGCCGGGGACCGTCATTTCAATTTCAACGATGGGGATGCCGCCTCGGGAGACGGCTTCAGCGGCAAACAGGGCGTCTTCGGCCGAGGAGAGGCGGACGGCGGGTATGATGCCGATTCGTTCGATCCGGGCGTGGATTTCGTCGCGTTTCATTTTGGGTGTGGGCCTCTGCTATGGTGCCGCGAATCGATGCCGCGGCGATTCTAGCGGAATTCTGTGGGGGCGGAGTAGAAAAATGCGCGCCCGGGGTTGGGGTTGGCGGTACTGTTGAAGAAAGCGAAGCCAGATCCTTCACCCGCTTTCGCGGCTTCAGCATGACGGCGCAAGGCAACGGAGCCGGCGGGATGCTGGCGCTAGGAAATGCGCGTACTTCGCCACCAGGCAACACAACGGCGCGTCTGCACGCTGAAGCGCGAGTTCCCCACCGAGAAATTAAGCGCCTAGACTTCGAAGGACTCTTCGGTCTCGGGCAGTTTATCGCTTTCGCGGGCTATCCATACGTACATGGCTGGAAGCAGGAAGATGCCCATGATCAGGGCGGTGATTAGGCCGCCGACGATAACGATGGCAAACGGGCGTTGGGAGTCCGAGCCGATGGCGCGGGAGGTGGCTGCGGGGAGGAGGCCGAGTGTCGCGACAAGCATGGTCATCATGATGGGGCGGAGGCGGAGGACGGCGCCTTCGATCGCGGAATCTTCGATGGAGTGGCCGTGGGCGCGGAGTTGGTTGATGTACTCGAGCATGATTACCCCGGTTTCGACCGAGACGCCGAACAGTGCGAGGAAGCCGATGCCGGAGGACACGCTAAGATGCGTGCCGGTCAGCAGGAGGGCGAGCAGGCCGCCGAGCGGGGCTACGGCTACGTTGGCGAGGATCAGGCCGGCCCACTTTGCGGAGCTGAACATGGTGTAGAGGATTATGAAAATTACCAGCAGGGTGATGGGGACTACGATCATCAGGCGTTTCTGCGAGCGTTTTTGGCTTTCATATTCTCCGGCCCAGTCAATGTGATAGCCCACCGGTAACTTCACGCGGGCTTTCACTTGCTTCATGGCTTCTTCTACGGCACTGCCCAGGTCGCGGCCACGGACGCTGTACTTGATGGCGACGTAGCGGGAATTTTCTTCGCGGTAGATTTCGGAGGCGCCGTCGCGGACGTTTACCGTGGCCAATTGCGAGAGGGAGACGCGTTCGCCGCTTGGAGATAGCAGGCGAATATTTTCGATGGCTTCTTTCGTGTCGCGATAGTTGGGTTGGTAACGGACGACCAGATCGTAACGCTGCTCTCCCTGCAGGACTTGGCTTACCGCTTTGCCGCCCACTGCGGTTTCGACCGCGTCCTGAACATCGGAGACGTTGATGCCGTGGCGGGCGGCTTGCTGGCGGTCAACTGAAATATTCAGATTGGGTTGGCCGAGGACGCGGAAGAGGCCGAGATCTTCTACGCCAGCGATGCCGCGCATTACGTTGACGACTTCGTCGCCTTTTTCTTCGAGGACTTGCAGATCGTCACCGTACAGTTTGATGGCGAGCTCACCTTTTACGCCGCTAACGGCTTCTTCCATGTTGTCCGCGATGGGTTGCGAAAAATTCCACAGGATGCCGGGCATTTTGCTTAGCTCGGTATCCATGGCGGAGATTAGCTCGTCTTTATCTTTGTGGAAGACGGGCCGCCACTGGTTTTTCGGCTTGAGGTCCACGAAATATTCTGTGTTGAAGAAGCCGGTGGTGTCGGTGCCGTCGTCTGGGCGGCCTACCTGGCTGGTGACGACTGTGACTTCAGGAAACGAGGCGAGGGTGTCGCGGGCTTGATTGGCGACGCGAACGCCTTCGCTGGGGCCCGTGCTGGGGGCGAGCGTGCCGCGCACCCATATGGCGCCTTCGTCGAGGTGGGGGAGAAATTCGGAGCCGATCACGCCGCTGAGCATGAGAAAAACGGCGAGGGCGAACGCAGCGGCGCCGATGCTGACGGTGAAGATGCGATGGTGGATGGCCCAGCGAACCGCGAGGCGATATCGATCGCGCAGGAAAATCATTACAGGGTTGGGCCATTCTTTGACGCCGTGGCCGAAGACCATAAGAGCGAGGACCGGGGCAATCAGAATCGCGAAAAGCAGCGCACCGAGCAGGGCGAAGGAAACAGTCCAGGCCATGGGCTTGAAGAGGCGGCCTTCGACGCTTTGCAGGGTGAAGATGGGGAGATAGGCGGTGATGATGATGGCGCGGGCGTAGAAGACCGGGCGCAGGACTTCCATTACTGCATCGCGGATGATTTCCAGGGGAGATTTTTGCGCGCTCGAGGAGAGGCTGAAATGGCGGACGATGTTTTCGATGATGACGACGGTGCCGTCAACGACCATGCCGAAATCCAGAGCACCTAGGGATAGCAGATTCGCGGGAATTTTGTTCAGGTCCAGGCAAATGGAGGCGAACAGAAGCGAAAACGGAATGGTGAGGGCGACGATGAACGCGCCGCGGGAATTTCCGAGAAAGAAAAACAGGATGACGGAGACGAGCAAGACGCCTTCGGTGAGATTGTCGAGAACGGTGCGGGTGGTGAGGTGCACCAGATTGCTGCGGTCCAGGAAAGGAACGATTTTTACGCCGGGCGGGAGGATTTCGCTATTGAGCTGGTCAACTTTTTGATGGATGGCGACAAGGGTTTCGTCGGCGTTGGCGCCTTTGCGAAGCAGGACGATGCCTTCGACGACGTCGTCGTTATCAACGATTGTGCCGTCAGCGCGGTGAATTCCCTTCCCAATTTGACCCAGGCGGATGCGCGAGCCTTGCGTGACGGTAGCGATATCTTTCACGCGGAGCACGGTGCCGTTTTTGGCGGTGATGGCGGTTTGCTCGATGTCCGCGACATTGCTGAACAGGCCTACGACGCGGACGTTGATTTGCTGCAGGCCGGTTTCGACAAAGCTGCCGCCGGCGTTGGCGTTGTTGTTCGCAAGTTGCTGCTCGACCTGACTGATACTGAGGCCGTGAGAGACGAGCGCGTTGGGATCGACGCGGACTTGATATTCGCGGGTGATGCCGCCAAAGCTGGAGACGTCGACGACATTCGGAACGGATTTAAATTGTTTTTCGAGCGTCCAGTCCTCGATGGATTTCAGTTCCATGAGGTCATATTTGGGATTGGTGCTGCGGAGCGTGTACCAGTAAATCTGGCCGACCGGACTCCAGTCAGTGCCCATTTGCGGCTGCAGGCCGTTGGGGAGCGTGACTTGCGACAGGCGCTCGAGAACTTTTGCTCGGTTCCAATCGTTGTTGGAGCTGTCGTCAAAAATGAGCATCACGCTGGAGAGGCCGAAAAGAGAATCGGAGCGAAGGTGCGCCAGGTGCGGCAGGCCGTTCATTTGAATTTCGATGGGGATGGTGACTTGCTGCTCGACTTCTTCGGCGGCGCGGCCCGGCCACTGGGTAATGACCTGGACGTAGTTGTTGGCGACGTCGGGATAGGCCTCGACGGGAAGGCTGTGGAAGGAGATGGCACCCCAAACGAGCAAGAGGACGGCGAGCGCCAGAACCATGAAGCGGTTATTGAGCGCGAAATCAATGAGGCGCTGCATCTAGGGCGTCGCCTCTTGCTGGTAGGGAGAGAGCGGCACCTATTGTTCCACCGTGTTCTGCAGAACGAGCGCGTTGCTGACGACCTGATCGCCGGGTTGGAGGCCTGTGATTACTTCCTGCATGTTGTTCGGGAGCGATTCTCCGGCCACGATGGCCAGGCGCTTGAATTTATCGCCTCCGGCCGGCAAGTAAACCCAATCGCGATCGTGCAAGTGCAGTATGGCCGTCGCTGGAATTGCGGCGTGGGATTCTTTTTTCTGTCCGCGGAAAGTGGCGGTGACGAACATTCCGGGGCGCATGTTGCCGGAATTGTGGACCTGGATGCGAACTTTGGCGGTGCGAATATTGGGATCGAGGACGGCGCCGATGTTGCTGATGGTGCCGGTAACGACATGATCGGGATAGGCGTTGAGGCGGACGTCGGCGGTGTCGCCCAGACGCACGCTCGAGAGGTCGTTCTCATAGACGTCGCAGATGATCCAGACGTCGGAGAGATCGGAAATGGTGAAGGGATTGGTGGAGGAGAGGCCTTGCACGCCGGCGGCATTGGTGACTTGCTGATCGGTGATGACGCCGGCGATGGGCGCGAGGATGTCAACAATGCCGGAGGGATGGTCGAGGGGAGCGCCTAGAACGCGGAGATGTTCAGCGGTGGTTTCGACGTCGACCTTGGCTTTGTTCTCGGTGTCTTGCGCTACCTGGAAATCGTTGAGGGAAATTGCACCGTGGTCGTAGAGACCTTTGGCGCGCTCGAATTGTGTGTTGGCTAAAGTTTCGTCGGCTACCGCTTTGCGGTAGTCGGAATAGGCGGCGGCGATGTCCGCGCTTTGCACGCGCAGCAGGAGCTGGCCTTTTTTTACGGTGTCGCCGAGGCGGGCGCGAATTTCAACGACGCGTCCGGAGGCGATCGAGATTACCGGGACGGTGCGGGCGATGTCTGGATTGACGACGCCGGTGACGGTGAGTTGCGAGGCGGCTTTATATTCGGTGGCGGTAGCGAGGGGAAATTGCGCGGCTTTGCCTTTGTCTACCTGGACTATGTTGGCATCACCTTCGTGTTCGACCTGGGCGGGGGGAGGAGCTTCGGCTGCGGCGTTTTTGGTGGAGTCTCCGCCGCATCCCGCTGCGAGCAGGATTGCCGCCGCGAGCGCGAAGGGCAGGTGGGTTGCGCCCATCGATTTCATCGAGTACCTCACGTTCGATTGTACTGCATGGCAGCAGGCCACAGGTTCGCTAATGAAGGCGTAAGGACTGGATAACAATCACATGACTCGGCGCCGGTGCGCCAGCGATTGACGCCGGTTGCGGCGAGAATGTGGCAGAGAATTTTGAGGATTTGTGACATTTTTGTTTGATGTTTGTTGGCCGCGCGTTGGTTGGTTATGACCGAGGTTAGCGCGGCTTTGTTTGGCGAAAGTAATTTACTATCGATGGGAGGTTTGGGCAATTGTTTGAGGATCGAGAAGGCGAAAGATTCGACACAGTGTGCAGCGAGAACGGCGCAGAAAAACCTGAGGAAGACGGGAGCACCTTCGACTGGCTAGAGGCAAAGGCGCCCGTTTCAGGATGACGATGCTTTTCGCATCGTTACTTTTTTGTCATTTCGATATCGAGGGTGATGGTTACGATGTCGCCGATCATTTCGTCGCCGCCGGGCAGGTTGTTGGTCATGTAGACCATGCCGAAATCCTGGCGATTGAGTTTGGTGGTGGCGGAGGCGCCGCGGCGGGTGCCCATGGCCTGGATGACTTTGGTGGGGCCGGTGACGTCGAAGGTGACTTCTTTGGTGACGCCGCGGAGAGTGAGATTGCCGGTCATTTTTGCGGTGCCATCGCCCGAGCTGACAATTTTGGTGGATTGGAATGTGATGGCGGGGTACTTGGCTACATCGAAGAAGTGATCGCTTTTGAGGTCGTCGTCGCGGTGTTGCACGCGGGTGTCTAAGGAGCTTACGTCAATGCTTGCGGTGACTGTGGATTTGGAGATGTCCTGGTCATCGAGATTGACTGTACCGGTAACTTTTGTGAATTCGCCTTGGACGTTCGAGATGCCCAGGTGGCGGACGGAAAATTGGGCGTTCGAGTGGGCGGGGTCTAGTTGCCAGGTGGTGGATTGGGCGTGGGTGGCGGCGGATAGCATCGCGGCGAGTGCTGCGGCGATCAGGAATTTTTTCATTGCGGTCCTCCGTGGAATCTGGTGTTGAGAATTTTTTTGTAGTGCAGATTATAGCAGGAGTGGGCTTTTGCCGCAGAGCGGACAGAGAAAGAGAGAGATCCTTCGGTCGGCGGGAGGCACAGGCATCGGGCTCAAGAGTCGGTGGCACATTAGGAATTTGTTATGCGGGACTTGGCGCCGGTGATGAATGCGTCGAGCTGGCTTGGATCCGGGAGCGCGCCTTGGGCGAAATGTTTTGCGCCGCCGCCTTTGCCTTGGAATTCTTTGAGGGATTCGCGGAGCGTGCTGCCGACATCTTGGGTGAGGTTGGCGGAGCGGGCGGCTACTACGTGGCCGGATTCGCGGCTGGCTAGGAGAGCAATTACGTTTCTCTCGGCCGTGAGTTTGGTGGCTAGTAGCGCGAGGTACCCCGCTCCCGCGTCGGGTGGAGTGGCGAGGATCAGGCGCACGCAGCCGGGCGTTTCTGGGTTTTGCTGCAATAGCGTGTGGGCTTCGAGTGTGGCTAAGCGTTCTTCGAGGCGTTTGACAGCGGAGGTGTTGGCGCGGCGTTCTTCGATATTTTTTGCGATGCCGGCTGGGACGTCTTGCAAGGCGCAACTGAGCTGCGTGGCAGATTGGGTCAGCGTGGCGAAGTCGCCGCGGGCGGCTGTGAGGGCGCGGTAGCCTGCTACGAATTCTATGCGCCAGTGATCGCGGCTCCTTTCCAGTTTGCGGAGAAGGATCAGGCCGGCTTGGCCGGTCGTGGCCAGGTGCGTGCCGCCGCAGGGCTGGCGGTCGAAGCCTTCGATTTCGATGGCGCGGAGAATGCCTTCGCGGTCGACCTTTTTGCGGATGCCGGATTCGGCAAGTTCCTGGGCGGTGCCGAAGCGGATTTTTACGGGGCGATCTTCGAAGATGATTTCGTTGGTGCGGCGCTCCGCTGCTTCTAATTGGCGGGGGACGACGGACGGCGCGGCGAGATCGATGGTCGAAATTTCCTTGCCTAGATGGAAGGAGACGGTTGGGAAGCCGAACAGTTCGATGAAGGCCGCGGAGAGTAGATGTTGGGCTGTGTGCTGTTGCATGTGGTCGAGGCGGCGGGGCCAGTCAATTTGGCCGTGGACTGGACCTGGAGGAACCGCTGCGGTGGTGTAGTGGACTACGTGGTGGGGGTCGCTTGCGCTTGAGTCGTCTGGCGCGGCGGCGGCACTCCCGCCCGGGGCGTCAACAACTTCTACTACCTGCGCATCGCCTAATGTGCCTAGATCGTGGGGTTGGCCGCCCGAGGTGGGGTAGAAGGCTGTCTTATTAAGGATAACTCTAAAGCGCGGGCCTTCGGCTGTGCAGGAAACGACCATGGCGTCGAATTCGCGGAGGAAGCAGTCGTGGTAGTAGAGCCTGTCCGTCAGGTCAGTTGCCTTTCGATACAGCGCAAGAATAGCATAGAGGGTGTGACGGCGAGCGGCGGGACGCGGTAGAATCAGGGCGTGCCCATCAAACTGATTGCCATGGATATCGACGGAACTTTGCTGAACAGCAAGTCCGAGATATCGGAAAGAAATTCGGAAACAATTGCGGAAGCGGCGGCGCGCGGGATTGAGATTGTGCTGGTGACCGGGCGGCGATTCGATTTTGCTTTGCCGATTGCCAATGCCTTGCCCTGCGATTTGCATTTGATTGTGAATAATGGGGCGCTGGCGAAATCGCGGAACGGGACTACCCATCTGCGTTACATGCTGCCGGCGGAGACGGCGCGGCAGGTTTTGGCCGCTACGCCGGAATTTCGCGGGAGCGCGGCGGTGATTTTTGATCGTCCGGGGGTGCGGCAGGTGATTATGGAGCGGGTGGATTGGGACGATCCGTTTCGCGGCGGTTATTTCCGCCGGAATCGTGAGTACATTGCGGAGGTTTCACCGTTGGGTGACTGCTTGATTGGCGCCGAGGATCCGATACAGGTAATGTACGCGGGAAATTGCGCGCCGATGCGGGAGGCGATGCAGAGTCTGGAGGCGCTTTCGCGGGCGCGGGATTTTACTTTGGCTTTGACGGAGTATGAGGACCGAGATTTTTCGATTTTGGATGTGCTGCGGCGGGACGTCACGAAGGGCAAGGCGCTGGCCGAATGGACCAGGCAGCGCGGGTTTGCGCGCGAGCATGTGCTGGCGATTGGGGATAATTGGAATGACCGGCAGATGCTGGAGTTTGCGGGAAGTCCGGTGCTGATGGGAAATTGTATTGCGGAGTTGAAGGCTTGCGGGTGGCCGATTACGCTTTCAAATGATGAGGATGGAGTGGCGGCGGCGATTCGGAATTATGCGCTGAATGAGAATTGAGGGCGGAGCGGAGCGTTCCGAGTCGAGAGTTACAAGTTAACAGTTGGCGACGAGAGGATTGTGAGAGAGCGTAGTTTATTTTCGGCGATGGGTTTCTTGTTCGCTCTTGGCGCTGTGGGGCTTTCGCCTGCTGCGGCCTCGGCGGATTATGCGGTGCTGCGCTCGGGGGCACGGTTGCATATTAGCGGCTACGAGCGGGATGGAGCGCGGGTGCGATTGGCTGTGGATGGAGGGACGGTTTCCGTGGCGGCTGCGGATTTGCTTGCTGTCGAGCCGGAGGAGCATTTCGCCTCGGTGCCGGTGCCGCCCGTGATTGCAGCGGGGCCGTTTGGGAATTTGATTCATGCGGCGGCGGAGAAGCATGGGGTGGATGAGAGTTTGATCACGTGGGTGATCGCGGCGGAGTCTAATTTTAATCCGCGAGCGGTTTCGCGGCGGCGGGCGCAGGGGTTGATGCAGCTCCTGCCGAAGACGGCGGCGCTTTATTCTGTGGCGAATATTCTTGATCCGTCTCAGAACATCGATGCGGGGACGCATTATTTGAAGGATCTGCTTTCCCGGTATCGCGGGGATCTGCGATTGGCTTTGGCGGCTTATAATGCCGGGCCGGATATGGTGGAGCGTTATGGGGGAGTGCCGCCGTTTCCGGAGACGCAGAAGTATGTAAGGTTGATTACCGGGCACATGCAGGAAAAGAACGTTTTCACCGCGAAGAATTAATCCTCAGTTCTGAACTTCCATCGAATTTTCCTCTGTTCGACTTCGTGTCAAAACACCAAGACAGCGGCCTATCGCAGAGGCGCAGGAGTGCGCAGAGAAACTCAAAGGATTCTGCACAGAGGGGATTGAGGAACCGCGGAGAGAATTCTCCAGAAAGACAGCTGCTAGGGCAAGGGCGACGACGAATGCAAAGGGCGAATGGCGAGGGGGCGGAGGCCCCAGGTTAGTGCGGGATTATTGGGGAGACTGGTTGTTTTGTTGGGGCGAGGGATTTTGCTGCGGTGGCATGCTGCCGCCGGGGTTTGCGCTGGGGTTTGTGCCGCCAGGGTTTGTGCCGCTGGGGTTTGCTGTTGGGCCGCCGCCGAAGGGGTTGGCGATTGGCAGACCCATGGTGCTGCCAGTCGCGCCGCTGGCGCCGCTCAATTGTTGTTGCATTGCGGCTGCGGCGTCTTCCAGAGGGTTCCAGATGAATTCCCAGTCGATGTATTTTTTGCCGCCGTGGTAGAACTTCAGAGAGCGGGCGTCTTGGGTGCAGGCGACTCCAGTAAGGAAGCCGCCGAGAACGGGGCCATCGACGGGTCCGGTCGGTTTCAGCAGAGCCATGGCAGCCAGCGTCGCCGGGTCTACGGAGAGGCCGCCTGGGGCGAGTCCTCCTGGAGCGAGACCGGTCGTGCCCTGACCGTTTCCCAGATTACCTGCGCCGAACGGACTGCTGGATGGATTTTGCGGATTTTGGGGATTTTGCGGGCCTGACTGGTTCGGAGGAGTTTGTCCCGTCGGGGGCTGGGAATTCTGAGCGTCGGGCGGAGGATTTCCGGAGGTGTCCGACCCCGAAGTGCTGGACGAGGTAGAGGGGGACGGTAGACCGTTGGGATTGCCGAGCGCTGCAATCGCCGCAGGAGTGTTGGCCTGCGAACTGGAACTGGAATCGGAAAGGCTGGCGACGGATTGGCCAAGTTGACCGGGCTGACCTTGCAGCGTGGGCAGCTGGCCACCATTGGCGTCCATGAGAGCCATCTGTTGCAAGTTGGCGTAGCGGGTGCTGCCGATAATTTGTCCGGCGGCGTTGACGTAGATGAAGCGCCAGGAACCGTCGGCGGGATTGGTGGGATTTTTGTAGGGCTGGCGGAGAAAGTGGAGATCGGGCGCGCCCTTCTGCAGGTCGTCGAGCGTTTGCGGGTAGTGGCCGGTCTTGTGGTAGTAGAGGCGAATGGCGCGGGCGTATTGGTTGCCGCGCCAGATGGTTTCCTGTTCCATTTCGCGGCGGCGGATGGTGGCGCCTTTTTGCATGACGACGACACTGCCGGCAATCATGAGCAGGATGAGGCCGAGCGCGAACAGGAATGCGTAGCCGGATTCCGAATTGCGGCGGCGCTGGGTGCTCTGCTCGAGGCTGCGCGCGATCTGGCTGCCGCTACGCGCTGCATCCGGGCGGCGTGAATTACGGAGTGACGCGCGGAGGCGGAGTGACACGCTGAGGATTAGGTCGTAGATGCGCTCAGCGTTCATTGGTTCGGTGGGCCTGCGCCTGCGCCGGCATCATTGTTCGCGGGCTGGGTCATGGGAACCGTAGCGTGGCGGCCGGAGGAAGTTTCCTCGACGTCGGCTGAGTCGTTATTGATTTTGTCCAGGCGATAGCGGCTCATGAATACCGAACCCTCTTCGACGACCAGAACGTCATCTCCCTGCAGGAAGAATGCGACGCGCTTGCCGCTATTGGACATGTAGGCGGAACCGAAAAGCTGCGCCGGGACGGAGACGGGCGGCGGCGGAGGAGGAGGATGCGGGCCCTTCGCCCGGAAATTTTCGGCCGCGATCTGAGCCTCCGTCTTCGGAGGAGGAGGCGGAGGGCCGAAGATGAAAATATTGCGGTGCGAGCCGGAATAATCGAGCTTCTTGATTTTGTCGAGGAGATCGAGGCGCAGGTGCGGCTCGTCCACGTTGAGCGGATGAAACGACGAATCGGAGGCGAGCACTCCGCCCATGCCGGGGGCCGCGCTGCGCTCGGAATAAAAGACGTACGCCGCGATGAGCAGCAGACCAATCAGCACGTAGATTTGGTTTTGTCTGGACATGCTCAGGTCCTGAAATAAGTCTGCAAATCGAGTTGCAAGCGGATTCCACCGCCGGGAGTAAGGGCCGACTGCAGGCGCAAATTGCTGAGGAGATAGAAATTTTTGGAGTGCTCGAGGCCGTTGATGAATTGAATGATGGCGGGATAATCGCCTTCGACGGTGTCCGAGATATCAATTTCGGTGATGTCGCGGCCTTTCAGATCCTTCTGTTTGAAGCTGATGCCGGAGCTGCGCAGATTGGCTTTAGCGGCGATGGAGCCGAGGTCGTCCTCAATGGTGGAGTAGCCGTTGTCGGCGGAAAGAAAGGCGTTGTGATAAAACTTATCGTATTCCTTCCCTTCTCCGGAAAGATCCTGGCGAATCGAGGCGCCGCGGGCGACATCTCCTTTTAGCAAGCCGGCCTGGATCTTCAAGCGGTCGCGCTGAGCGGTGAGAGTTTCGGTGCCCTCGCGCGAGGATTGCCAGACCTGGTAAACCAGGGCCAGGTCCGCCGCGAATAGCAGAGCGAGAGCGACGACGAGCACTTTTTTCCAAACGGTCCAGGACATGTTCATGCTCAGGTTGTGGAGTACCAGGCGGTCAACTGCACCGTGATTTTATCGCCGCCGGAAAGCTGATCGGAATGGCGGTCGTCCTTCACTTGAATGTCCGAGAAAACCTTGGAGCGTTCCAGATTCTGCAGGAATTTTATTTTGGATTCGTCGGATTCGGCGCCGATGGTAAGTTCGACCTGGGCGCGGCCGTTTTGCAACTTGGGAGAAATATTGACGACGCGCACGCCGGGCGGAAGAATCTGTTCCAGGTCCATGAAGATTTTGGTCCAAGGAAAGCTGCGCTGCCCGATCAAAGAATTCAGGAAGGCAGCGCGATCGAGGACTTGTTTGGCGTCGGCCGTCTGAAAATAGGATTCCAGGGCGGCTTGTTTTTCGCGGTTGGCGCGAATTTCGGTTTGCCAGCGCGAAATCTCGGCGCGCAGGTCGCGGCTGGAGCGCCAGGACGAATACGCGGCGTGGCCGAGCAATAGAAACGTAAGCAGGCCGACGGCGGCCAGAGCGCCCGTGGCGGCCAGGAACGGCCGCTTGTTGTCGAGCGGAGTGGTCGAGAGATTGAGCCGAAGTTTCATGTTTCCACGCGGCACAGCGCCGCTCAGGAACCTCCGTTGAGCATCCAGCCTACCAGCGCATCCAGATCCTGATGGATCAAATCTTTGGCAATGGAATCAAGTTCATGGACCTTGTCAGATTCCGCCAGAGTGGCGATGGGGCATTGCAATTCGGCGGTAAGGGCGCGGCGAAAAACTTCTTCGCGCGGGCCGAAACCGGCGATGAGGGCGCGGTCGGGAGCTCCGCCCCAGGTGTCCTGAAAATAGGCGACGGCCGGAAAGATTTCATCGAGCATGTGCTGGGGATCGAGCGCGGCGGCTTCGCTGGACATTTCGGTGGAGCGATAGACGCAGAGATTTCCGGCGCTGACGATGACGGTAGTGAGAGTCTTGCCGGAGATACGCACGAGCAGCGTCGAGCCTTCATCGCCTAGGAGCGGCAAAGTGCCGAGCGTGGAACTAAGGACGACGCCGGCAGTAGCCCCGAGCGGCTGCAGGAGATCTTCGTATTCCTTGATGATGCGCTGACGGCCCACGGCAGTGACGACTTCCAGCGCGCCCTGGCGGCTCGACTGGCGCATCCAGGAGACGACGGTTTCGTCCACATCGAAGGGGACGCTTTTTTTCAGGCGCCAGCGAAGAAGCTGGACGGCTTCATCGGCGCGGCGCGGCAGAGTATCGAAGGGCAGGATGAAAACGCGCACGACGGGATCCGGGATCAAAAGCGCCAGAGGCGCACTGTGCGCGGGAACGCGATTGAAAACTTTTCGGAGCACGGAACGGACAGCGTCGGGCTGAACGACATTGGTATCCACGGGCGAAGCCATGACGGCGCCGGACGGGAGCGGCTCGATGGCGTGCGATTCCAAATGGCGGCCCGCGGCGGACCAGTGAGCCGCGGCAACGTGCGTAGAGGTGATTTCGACAACCAGCGATGGATGCGGCATGGCGTTGAGCCAGCGCTCCAGGCGCTTCACCGGAGCGAGGTCGAAAAATTGGCTGGCCAAGCTGGCAGAGCTAGTCAAGGAATGTCACCTTATTGATTTCGCGGAGCGTGGTGGTGCCGCTGCGGACTTTTGCCAAGCCGGAATCGCGCAGGAAGGACATGCCCTCTTCCTTCGCGACGCGCTTGATCTCGGAAGTCGGGCGGCGATTGATAATCATCTCGCGAATGTGATCGGAGAGATCGAGCAGCTCGGTGATGGCGGAGCGTCCGCGATAGCCGCTGCCGGAACATTCCAAGCAGCCCGACCCTTCATAGAATGGAACTTTGGACCATTCGGCGGGGTCCAGGCCCGATTCCTTGAGAATTTCGGCAGCGTACTGGACTTGTTTTTTGCAATTTTCGCAGATGACGCGGACCAGTCGCTGCGCGAGGATGCAATTCAGCGCGGAGACGAAATTGTAGGGTTCGACGCCCATGTTGATGAAGCGACCGATGACGTCGGTGCAATTGTTGGCGTGCACGGTCGTGAAAACTAGGTGGCCGGTGAGCGCGGAGTTGATGGCGATCTGCGCAGTTTCCTGGTCGCGGATTTCGCCGACCATGATCTTGTCCGGGTCGTGGCGCAGGATGGAGCGCAAGCCGCGGGCGAAGGTCAGGCCTTTCTTTTCGTTCACGGGAATTTGGGTGATGCCGCGCACTTGATATTCGACCGGGTCTTCAATCGTGATGATTTTGTCTTCGTCGTTCTTGATTTCGTTGATGGCGGCATAGAGCGTGGTGGTCTTGCCCGAGCCGGTGGGTCCCGTGACGAGGACCATGCCGTAGGGTTCCTGGATGTAGCGGCGGAAGCGGGTTTTGTCAGGACCGTCGAAGCCGACGACATCCAGAGTCAAGTTCCGGAATTTTTCGCTGAGCGTTTCTTTGTCGAGGACGCGGAGCACGGCGTCTTCACCGTGAACCGAGGGCATGATGGAGACGCGGAAGTCGACGAAGCGGCCTTTGTAACGCACGCGGAAGCGGCCGTCTTGCGGAACGCGGCGCTCGGCGATATCGAGTTCGCTCATGACTTTAATGCGCGAAAGGATGGTGGCGTGCCATTCCTTGGCGAGCGGCTGCATGGCGTATTGCAGAACGCCGTCAATGCGGTATTTGACGACCACTTCGGTGTTGCGCGTTTCGATGTGAATGTCACTGGCGCGGCGCTCGAGGGCAGTGAAGATTACGGTGTCAACCAGGCGCACGACGGGGCTGACGCCGGAATCGCGCGTGAGCTTGTCCATCGAAATGTTTTCGTCGCTGTCTTCTTCGTCGCTCACGACCTGAAGGGTGAATCCTTCGGTGGCCTGGTCCAGGACGCGTTGAGACTGCTCGGTGCGTTTGAGCAGGTCGTCAATCTGGCGCGTGGTGGCGACTTTTATTTGCAGACGCTTGCCAAGCAGGAGCGAAAGTTCGTCGGTGAGCTGAAGCTGGCTGGGATCAGCCATGGCCACCATCAGGGTGGTGTCGTGCGCTTCGAGCGGGACGAACTTGTAGCGAAACATCAGTTCGGCTGGAATGCTGCGGAACAGGTCGGGATCAATGCGCTGTTCGAGGAGATCCACGAAGGGGCAGCGATAGCGCTCAGCGAGGCGGCGGGCCTGGTCGCGTTCGGCGGCGTCGTCCGTGCCGCCGGGAACAACCGGATTGTTGGTGGTGGTTGCCATCGGATTCTAGCCCCCCGTACCGACCTGGAGGGAAAAGAGCGGGAGATAAAGAGAGATCAAAATAAAGCCTACCACAATGGCCATGACCACCAAAATCGCAGGCGAAACCCAAATCAAGGTGCGTTGCAGACGCGTGCTGACTTCTTCTTCGTAGAATTCGGCGACGCTGGTAAGCATGGCAGCGAGCGCGCCGGAAGCTTCGCCGACCTCGATCATTTCCAGAGCGAGGTCGGGGATGAGACGGGTCTCGGCGAGGCTTTCGTGGAGCGTCTTGCCTTCACGCACTCTGGTTGCTGCGCCTTGGACGGATGTGGCGATGAGGCGGCTGCCGATGGCTTGCGAGGAGGTCTCGAGGCCCGCTACGAGCGGCGTGCCGCCTGCGAGCAGAGTAGAGAGAGTGCGGACGAACTGGGCGATTTGTGATTTCAGCCAGATGTCGCCGAAGATGGGGATTTTGGGTTTCAGGCGATCGATGGCGAGGGCGCCCTGGTCGGAGCGCGTCCAAATAAATAATGCGCCTGCGAGGCCGGCTACGACGGCGAGGACGACGAGGAAATAATCGCGCAGCGGGGTGGAGACATCGAGCATGAACTGAGTGATGGCTGGGAGCTGGATGCCGAGGTCTTGATACAGCTTCGAGAATTGCGGCATGGCGAAGGTGACGAGGTAGGTCAAGATGACGATCACGGCTACCACCAGGATGGTGGGATAGATCAGCGCGGTGGTGAGGGCTTTTTTGAAGCCGGCACTGACCCGGAGGTAGGAAATATATTGTTCGAGAACGCCGGTGAGGTTGCCGCTGCGTTCGCCGGCCGTGATGGCGGTGACATAGACCGGCGGGAAGGAGCCTTGGGCGGCGAGAGCTTCAGAAAGCAGGGCGCCTTCGCGAACTCTTTGGCGAACGTCTTGGAGAACAGGACGGAGGCGCGGGGCGGCCGCGCGTTCGGCGAGTAGATCGAGAGCCCTGAGGATGGGCAGGCCGGCCTTGATGAGAGTGTTGAATTGCTGATTGAAGATGACGAAATCGTTGAGGACAATTTTTTTGGCGCGGTGGGTACCGCTCAGCTGCGAGAGAAAATCGAAATGCATGCGGACGGAGAAGACATGGAAGCCCTGATCGGCGAGACGCTGGCGGGCTTCGCCCTCGGACTGGGCCGTCTCCAATTGTTGGAAGATCCGGCCGGAAGTGTCTCCGACTTTACATACGTATTGGCCCACGTGCGTATAGACGGCCCGGAGGGTGGGACGTCTCTTGCAAAGTTTAGCATACCCTTCGTGGGGGAAACGGGGAGAGGAGAAAAGGTGTTTAGATTTGATACAGGAGTAACAGGGCGCGGGGGCGAGCAAAAGATTTGACAAAGCGGTCACAGCGAGACTACGGAGAGAAATCGGAGAAAGATAAAGCCTACTGCCGCAGAGATGCAGAGAAGGCAGAGAAAACCGAAGAGCAGAGGCACGATGTCTTCCTGCGACGGGCGTGATGTTCAGTGGATCTGATTGGCTAGGGCGGATTCGTCTACCACGGCGACGCCGGGGGGTGGGGCGAAGTGGAACATGGTTTCTGGGATGGCGAGGTTTTCTTGCCAGTTGGCGAAACGGAATTCGGTTTCCAGATTTCCAGGTTGGCGGATGATTAGGCGGACGAGGCGAGCTGCGGGGTCGGATTCGAGGAGGACTTCGCGGATGTCCTGATCGGAGTCGGCGGGTTCGCGTTTGGGAATGCAGCGCAGAACGTTGTTGTCGGCGTTGGTGGGGTGGTCTCCTGAGTTTTCGTCTTTGGCGGGATCGACGATTTCGATGGTGCGGCAAAGTTTTGCGAGGTCGGACTTCCCTGTCAGCAGCGCGAGTGGAGTACGCCAGTCCGAGCTTTCTTTAACTTTGGCGCGGCTGACGGTGCGATCGGCAGGGACGTAGAACCAGACGTTGGTGCCGTCGACGATGAAGAGTTTTTGCTCGGGCCATTCGTATTCCCAGCGCATGCGTCCGGGCTGGGAGAAATAGACGGTACCGGATTCGGCCGAGCCGGAGTTGGCGGTGCCTTCGTCGTTGTAGCGTTCGTAGAATGCGGCCTTGAGAGTTTGTGCGCGGTGGTAGCGGGCCTCGAGGGCGTGGAGCACGGCTTGGGCGCTGGGAGCGGGGGTTGCGAAAAGGAATAGGGACGAGAGAATGAGGGCGAGCGAGTTCACGCGTAAATTCTAACAGAAGTGAAGCGCTGGGGAGGCTGCTCCGTTGCGCTTGCGCGATCGGCATAGGGGGAGCGGTCCCGTTCTCCCCTGCCACACCACCAAACATGCGGGTCCGCATACGGCGGTTCAGAGGGTTACGTTAGGGGATCGAGGAGTCGAGGAAGACCGAGAGCGTCAAAGTAAGCAGTGCGTAGCGCGTACTGCAGCGCGGGGCTGCCCGGCACACCAAAGGAACGGGAAGGAGGTTGCCCTCCTTCCCGGCAGAGCCGAAGCGAAGACTACTGCAGTGCCGTCAAAGCTTCGCACAGCACGTCTGTTCCAGGATCCGCGCCACCCGCTGGATTGAAGCGGACTACACCGGATTCATCGGAGCAGAACGTGCGCTGACCTGTCGTACCCACCGTGACCGGTACGGCCGAAGCTTCGAACGAGGTGTTCGGGCTAGCTGCAGTTCCCGCGCCACCTGCGCCGGTGGCTTTCAGTTTGTAGCCGCTCTTGATGCCGGTGACGGTGATGATCGGATCGAGAATGCAAGCCGTGGTTGCAGAAGCGGTGCAAGGAAGGGCACCACCGAGGTTGGTGATGGCGACCGCGAAGCCCACTCCCCACGTGGACGAATAGGAAACTTCGGCGGTGACCATGGAGCGGACCGAGCCGACGGCGGAAGCTTCATTGGCAGCGATGCGCGCGCGCAGCAAGTTCGGAATTGCGATCGCCGCGATAATCAGAATGATGGCCACGACAATTAGAAGCTCGATTAACGAAAATCCTTTCTGTTTGCCACGCAATGGCGTTTCTCCTGGAGATCTGGGGGCGGTGTGCGATTTCTGCAAAGGTGTGTCGTGGTAGTAGAGAGCAATGCGAGCGCCAAACGACCAGTTCGGCGCCGTTCCGAAGCGGCACACTCTCATCGCTATGAGGCATCAGGGGATGCGCAGGCCTGCGCGAAAAGGACGGAATTGGGAAGAGCGCGGTGAAGGTATAAATTACCGGAGATGGACTTTAAATGTCTACAAACATGACACTTAAAGGCGAGTTGAGCGAAGAGCACCCCGGCAGAGCTAGCGACGAAAATGCGAACAGGCCAGCGTCAGGAAGCCATGGGCCTGCGGATAACTGAACGGAGACTGCAAGCGAGCATCGTAGCTGGGCCCGCACGAGCCAGAGACTATTGCAGCGCGGGCAATGCCTCGCAGGCGGACTGGGTAGCGGCGGTGGTGCCGGTCGTGTCGAAGTGAATCGTTCCGGGCTCGTCGCTGCAGAAGCTGCGGATACCGGTGAGATTCTCGGTTACGGGAGTCGCGGTGACAAGATAGGCATCCGTGCCCGCCGCGCCGCAGCCGGCGGGAGCAGTGACCAGCGGGCCAACAGGATTGAAACCGAACGCAAATCCGCTTTTCGTGTTTGGCGCCGTGGTGATGATTTCGTCGAGCAGAACCGCTTGGTTGCAAGTCGCAGGCCCAGCCGGCGGGCCGCCCAGTGTGGCGAGGTTCGGGGGAAAACCGTTGCCATAGGTCGAACTATAGGTCATGGAGGCGGTGGTTATGGTGCGCACGGTGACGGCGGCGGCTGCTTCATTGGCAGCGATGCGCGAATTCAGCAGGCTCGGAATCGCGATGGCCGCGATGATGAGTATTATCGCGACGACGACCAGCAGTTCGATCAGGGAGAAACCGCGCTGAGCGGAGGTCCCGAGTTGCTTTGTCGAATTTGTTTTCTCGGTGAACATGTTCGCAACAATTTTCCTCTGGAAGCGAGCTATCCAGCGGCGAGCTGGGCCGAGCAATTGTGCTTCTCGGCTAAGGTCCTGAGCCTTCCCTACCGCGGAGCCGGTGAAGCGTGGCCCTTTGAAGCAACTGCGAATCTCTTTGTAGAGCGACTGCCGATTAAAAAAACGGGAAGGAGGTTGCCCTCCTTCCCGGCAGAACCGAAGCGAAGACTACTGAAGTGCCGTCAAAGCTTCGCACAGCACGTCTGTTCCAGGATCCGCGCCACCTGCTGGGTCGAACCGGACGACGCCGGATTCATCCGAGCAGAACGTGCGTTGGCCGGTCGTTCCCACTGTAACCGGAACGGCTGAGGCCTCAAACGAGGTGTTCGGGCTGGCTGCAGTGCCCGCACCGCCGGCGCCGGTGGCTTTCAGCTTATAGCCGCTCTTGATGCCGGTAACGGTGATGATCGGATCGAGAATGCAAGCCGTGGCTACCGCTGCCGTGCAAGGAAGCGCACCGCCAAGATTGGCGATCGCATTCGCGAAACCGACTCCCCACGTGGAGGAGTAGGAAACTTCAGCGGTCACGATGGAACGGACCGAACCGACGGCCGAAGCTTCGTTGGCGGCGATGCGGGCGCGCAGCAAGTTCGGAATTGCGATGGCCGCGATGATCAAAATAATCGCCACGACGATCAGCAACTCAATTAACGAGAAACCCTTCTGGTTCTTTTTCATTGTAGCTCCTGGGAGCCTTAGCTCCGGAATTTGTGTCATACACCCTGGCGGGGTACACCCTGCATAGTGCAAGCGGGCTGCCATGATCAA
Organism: Candidatus Acidiferrales bacterium; assembly: GCA_035602855.1. Lineage (GTDB taxonomy): Bacteria > Acidobacteriota > Terriglobia > Acidiferrales > UBA7541 > Palsa-295. Next base: position 60,124 of record DATNLN010000031.1, on the reverse strand, counting down.
AGTAAGGGGTCACTTTCGCAGCACATCGAATTATAACCCTTAGATTCATCATGATACAAGGTCCTCGGGACCGTTTATTCCAGCTTCGTCAATGGGCGCGTACCGAAAAGCCCGGAAGCCGACGAATATTGTCACTCTGAACTGACTGAACCGGGCCACTGGGGGTTAGCGTCATATGCCGTATTTTTTGGCATAGTGCCGGAATGAGCGGTAGGACATCTTTAGGGTATCAGCGGCGCGTGTACGGACTCCGCCGGAACGCTCCATGGCGGCTAGCAGGAAGGAGCGCTCGAGCTTCTGAATGTAGACTTCCAGATCGAGGCCTTCGGCGGGCAGGATGGAACCGTTGGCGCTGCCGTTGCCATTGCCGTGCCCGTTGCCGGAATGGTTGGAGATGGTTTCTTGATAGTGATCGCGGATGCGCGCGGGCAGAGCGTCTGCTGAGATGCGCGGCGAAGCTTCCAGGGCGACGGCACGCTCGATGGTGTTCTCCAGCTCGCGTACGTTGCCGGGCCAGTCGTAAACTTCCAGCCGGCGCATGGCTTCGGGATCGATGGCTTCGATTTTCTTGCCCATGGATTTGGAGTAGCGATCCAAGAAGGAGCGCGCCAGGAGCGGGATATCTTCGCGGCGTTCGCGCAGGGCGGGGAGATGGATGGGGATCACGCTTAGGCGATAGTAGAGGTCTTCGCGGAAGCGGCCTTCGGAGATTTCCTTGGCGAAGTCTTTGTTGGTGGCAGCGATGACGCGGACGTCCACATCGCTTTCTTCGGTGCTGCCGAGCGGGCGGACTTTCCCTTCCTGCAGGACGCGATAGAGCTTCACTTGCATCGTCAAGCTCATGTTCCCGATCTCGTCCATGAAGAGCGTGCCGCCGTCGGCCGCCTGGAACAGGCCGCGACGATTTTCGTTCGCGCCGGTAAAGGAACCGCGCAGGTAGCCGAAGAGTTCGGATTCGAGCAGCGTTTCAGGGAACGCACCGCAATTAATGGTGATGAAGGGGGCTTTCGCGCGCGCGGAATTTTCGTGAATGGCGCGGGCGACGAGTTCTTTTCCGGTGCCGCTTTCTCCGGTGATGAGCACGCGGCTGGACTGCGGCGCAATGGTTTCGATCAAGTCAAAAAGATCGCGCATTTTGGGGCTGGCGCCAATGATGCGATCGAAGCCGGTGAAGCGGCGAAGCTGGCGACGGAGTTCGCCGGCTTCCTTGCGCAGAGCTTGATTTTCGGCGATGCGTTTGACGGCCGGGCGAAGTTCATCGAGCAGGCGGTCGCCCTTGACGACGTAGCGATCGGCGCCGAAGTTTACGGCATCAATGGCGGTGTCCACGGTAGGGACGCCCGTAATAAGGATGAAAATGGTGTTGGGCGAAACTTCTTTCGAGTATTGCAGAAGCTCGACGCCGTTCATATCCGGCATGGCAATATCGGAGATGACGATGTCGAAGATTTGCGCGGCCAGGCGTCGCTTGGCGGCTTGGCCGTTCGAGACAACTTCGACTTTGTGCCCTTCCTTGCGGAAGCTGATTTCCAGTAGTTCGCAGATGGAGGGTTCATCGTCAACGACGAGTAGATGGGCCATGGCGCGCTACCCCTTCCCTACGACGCGCATCCGCTCGTCATGTTCGCTCGCTGGCTGCAACTTGGGCGCGGCGGCGCGGGCGCGAACGGCGCGCGGTATTTCGACGATGAATTCGGCGCCGGGGCCTTCCTGGGCTTCGACGCGGATGCGTCCGCGGTGCGCCTGGAGGATTTGATACACGATGGCCAGGCCGAGGCCGGTGCCGCCGGTGAATCCGGACTGAAAGGGTTCGAAGATGCGCGTGGCTTGGGCCGGGTGAATGCCGATGCCGGTATCGCCAATCCGGATGCGCGCCCAATTTTCATCCGCGTCAATGCTGACGGTGAGCACGCCGCCGGCGGGCATGGCGCGTAGGGCGTTGTTGCAGAGATTCCAGAAAACTTGTTTCAAGGCGTCGCGATCGGCGCGGGCGCGCAGGCTGCGCACTTTAAATTGGCGGACGATGCGCAGCTTGCCGATGGCGCTGGCGTCGTGCTCGAGGAGCAGCAGGGTTTCTTCGAAGAGCGGAATGACGTCGATATCGGCGAAGTGATAGGTTTTGACGCGCGAATAATCCAGAAAGTCGGTGATGATCTGGTTGAGGCGCTGGGATTCGCGGCTGACGATGTGGACGAGTTTCTTGTCGTCTTCATCGAGGGGCGCGAGGCGAGCGAGTTCTTTGAGCGCGCCGGTCATGGCAGTTAATGGCTGACGAATTTCGTGCGCGATGGCGGCGGAGAGACGGCCGAGCGCGGCCATGCGCTCGGTGGTGACCACTTCCCTTTCCAGGCGCTTGAGTTCGGTGAGGTCCTGGAAATTGTAGACGAAGCCCATATTCTGATTTTGCGCGGTACGCAGCGGGGAGATCGAGAGACCAAGAAAACGCGAGGCGCCGTCGGCGGTCTTGTATTCGATTTCCTTGCGCGCCGCCAGAGGGTTGCCCTGCTCGTCACGTTCGACAGGCCAGAAGCCGGGAAAAACGTCGGCAATCTTTTCCCCGCGATGCAAACCCAGGCCGGAGCCGGTGATTTCCGCGCCGGCGCGATTCATTACCAGGATGCGGCCTTCCATATCGGTGGTGAGGAGGCCGCCGCGCATGGATTCGATGATGTCCTGATTGAAAGTTTGCAGATCTTTCAGTTCTTCGCTCTTGGCTTCCAGTTCGACGCCTTTTTTGCGCAGGGTCTGGGCGAGCAGGCTGCCCAGATATGCAACGGCGAAAAATGCGAACAGGTTGCTGGCCAGCCAGGAATCCAGCACGCGCAGCGTGGGCATGGAGGCGGCGGTGCGCGGAACGACGCCGTAGGAGATGAGTTCCAGCGCGCCTCCCAGCAGGACGAAGCCGAATCCGGCCACGACGAAAACGCCGCGGCGTGAAAACAGGACGCTCGCCATGAGGATAGCCAGAAGATAGAGCGAGACGAAGTAACTGTCCTGCATGCCGGTGGAGTAGACCACGCCGGTGACGAGGAGCAGGTCGCAGGCGATTTGCAGCGGGGCGTGCCAGCGCGCTTCGGGGACCCAGCGGCGCAGGATTACGTAGAAAATCGCCAGGGTGTACCAGAGGGCGATCAGTTGCACGAAGGAACGAACCGGCAGAGCCATGGGGGTCAGGTGCCGGGCGGCGATGACGATGCCCACAAGGAAGGTGATGGCCAGGAAGCGGACCCGTCCCAGCCACGAAAGCCATTCACTCACATTGGGTGTGGACTTCATTTCAGATATTTCACCGCGCTACGAGCGCGCACCGCTGTGTGTTGCGTCCTTGAAACCTGCCGCGCTGCGAAAGCTGCCCTGCGCATCGCGTACAAGTACTGCTACAAGTACAGGTAGGCGCCCCGCGAAGGAGGCGCCTGGATGCGCATGCGGCGAGCGCCGCACGGGTTCTAGTGGCCTGCCAGTTTGCCGATCAACGAGAACAAAGGCAGGTACATGGAAATCACGATGCCGCCGACGACCACGCCCAGGACGACGATCATGATGGGCTCCATGGCGGTCAGCAGGTCTTTCACGGCCGCGTCGACTTCGTCTTCGTAGAAGTCGGCGATTTTCTGGAGCATGGCGTCCATCGCGCCGGTTTGCTCGCCGACGCCGATCATCTGGGTAACCATGCCCGGAAATACGCCGGTGTCCTTCAGCGGATCAACCAGGGAGCGTCCAGCTTCGACGGCCTTGCGGGTTTGGGTGATGGCGCGCTCGATGACCGCGTTACCGGAGGTGCGCGCGGTGATGTCCAGACCTTCCAGGATGGGCACGCCGCTGGAGATCAAAGTGCCGAGCGTCCTGGTGAAGCGGGCGACGGCGATCTTTCTCATGAGCGGACCGATCAGAGGAATTTTCAGAATGATCGTGTCAATCGCCATGCGGCCTTGCGGCGTGCCATACCAGGACTTCAAGGCGAACACGCCACCCGCAACGAACAAGGCGATGATGAAACCGTAGATGCTGCCGACGAAATTGCTGAGCATGATGACGATGCGCGTCGGCAGCGGCAGGTCCACGCCCAGACCGTTGAAGAGCTGGGTAAAAATCGGCACGACCTTCCACAGCAGCAGGATGATGACGCCGCCGGCAATGCCCATGACGGCGGCCGGATAAATCATGGCGGACTGCACGGCGCGCTTGAGCTTGACGTTCTTTTCAATGTAGCTGGAGAGGCGCTGGAGAATGGTGTCCAGAATACCGCCCGTCTCGCCGGCTTCGACCATGTTGTAGTACAGAGGGTCGAAGACCTTCTCGTACTGCTTCATGGAAGCGGAAAGAGTGGCGCCGCCTTCGACCGAGCCGCGCACGCCATTGAGAATCTTCTGGAAGGTGATGTTCTCCTGCTGTCCAGCGAGAATCTCCAAGCACTGCACCAAGGGCAGACCGGCGTCAATCATGACGGAGAACTGGCGGGTGAAGATGGCCAGCTCCTTAGAGTCCACGCCGCCGCCGAAGGAGGGGATATTGAATTCCTTGCCCTTTTCGGAGAGCTTGCTGACGGTGATCTGCTCCCGCTGCAGGGTGGCCTTGACTTCAGCCTTGGTGCCCGCCGTGCGTTCGCCCTGTACTGTGGCGCCCGTCTTATTAGTTCCGCGATATGTAAACACCGGCATGACTAGATACCTCCTGTTAAGCTGTCTGTGTTACGAGCTCGCTAGCGGCGGACTGGCGTTCGGCCGGCGCCCGGCTGCGGCGAGGTGACCCCACGATTAATGAGATCCTGCAATTCGTCTGGATTCGAAGAGCGGGCGAGGGCCACTTCCAAGGTGATCAATTTCTGGAAGTAGGCATTGGCCAGGCTCTGGTTGAAGGTCTGCATGCCGGACTGCCCCGTACCTGTCTGCATGGCTGAGTAAATCTGGTGAATTTTGTCTTCGCGGATCAGGTTGCGAATGGCGGCGGTGGGGATCAGGATTTCCATGACCATGGCGCGGCCGCGGCCGTCGATTTTCGGAAGCAAGGATTGGCAAAGAATTCCTTCCAGCACCATGGAGAGCTGCGCGCGGACTTGGGGCTGCTGGTGCGCGGGAAAAACGTCCACGATACGGTTGATGGTGGAGACGGCGGAATTGGTGTGCAGGGTGGCAAAGGTCAAGTGGCCGGTTTCGGCGATGCGCAGAGCGGATTCGATGGTTTCTAGGTCGCGCATTTCGCCGATCAGCACCACGTCTGGATCTTCGCGCAGAGCGGCGCGGAGTGAGTTCGAGAACGAGTGCGTATCGGAGTGCACTTCGCGCTGATTGACCAGGCACTTTTTATGGTTGTGCAGGAATTCGATGGGGTCTTCGATGGTGATCATGTGCTCTTCATGCTCGTTATTGATTTTGTCGAGCATGGCGGCGAGCGTGGTGGATTTACCGGAACCGGTGGGGCCGGTGACGAGCACCAAGCCGCGCGGCTTATCGCACAAGCCGCGAACGACGGCGGGGAGGCCGAGGTTGTCGAAGGTTTTGATTTCCCATGGAATGGTACGGAAGACGGCGGCGACTGCTCCGCGCTGATGGAAGATGTTGCCGCGGAAACGCGCCAGACTCTTCAAGCCGAAGGAGAAGTCGAGTTCGAGGTTTTCCTCGAGGCGGTGCTTTTGCACGTCGGTGAGCACGCTGTAGGCAAGAGCTTTGGTGTCTGCCGCGGTGAGTGGAGGCATATCGAGCGGACGCAGTTTGCCGTGCACGCGAATGCGCGGCGCGCTATTCGTCGAGAGATGCAAGTCGCTGCCGGACATTTCGATCATCTTCTTCAAGAGTTCGCTTAATGTGATGCCAGCCATATTTCCTCCGCTTAGAGAACCGTTTCGCGCACGACTTCTTCGAGAGTGGTTTGGCCGAGCGCGCATTTGATGAGGCCGCTGCGGCGCAGCGTGATCATTCCCGTTTCCAAGGCCTTCTTCTTGATTTCCAGGGCGGATGCGCCGACCAGGATCAGTTCGCGCAAATCGTCGTTGATTTCCATGACTTCGTAGAGACCGACACGCCCTTTGTAGCCGGTGTTGTTGCAGGTGCCGCAACCGCGGCCGTGCTGGATAACGGTCTTTTCGGCCTCTTCCTTGGTGTAGCCGGCGTCAATCAGCGCCTGCGGTAGAATCTGCAGCGGCTCCTTGCAGCCGGAGCAGATGCGGCGCACGAGGCGTTGCGCGCAGATCAGGTTGACCGAAGTCGCGACCAGGAACGGCTCGATGCCCATATTCATCAATCGGCTGATGGTGCTCGGAGCATCATTCGTGTGTAGGGTGGAAAGCACCAAGTGGCCGGTGAGGGCCGCTTTGACGGCGATTTCGGCGGTTTCAAAGTCGCGGATTTCGCCCACCAGGATGATGTTAGGGTCTTGCCGTAAGAAGGCGCGCAGGGCGGAGGCGAAGTTCAGCCCGATCTGTTCCTTCATTTGCACCTGGTTGATGCCCGGGAGCTGGAATTCGACCGGGTCCTCGGCGGTCATAATGTTGGTTTCCGAAGTGTTCAGGCGCGCGACGGAAGAATAGAGCGTGTTCGTTTTGCCGGAACCGGTGGGGCCGGTGACGAGCACCATACCGTAGGGCTTCAGAATCTGGCGCTCGAATTTGGTCAGGGATTCCTGCTCGAAACCTAGCTTGGTCATATCCAAGCGCAGGTTTTCTTTATCGAGTAAGCGCATAACGATTTTTTCGCCGAAGAGCGTGGGGACGGTGGAGACACGGAAGTCGAGTTCTTTTTTCTTGCCGTCCTTCAGGTACTTGATCATGATGCGGCCGTCTTGCGGCAAGCGCTTTTCGCTGATGTCCAACTTGGCCATGATCTTGACACGGCTGGTGATGGCGTCTTTTAATTTCATGGGCGGCGCCATGACGTTTTGCAGAATGCCGTCCACACGGAAGCGCACACGGTATTCTTTTTCGTAGGGCTCGACGTGAATGTCGCTGGCGCCGCGCTTGACGGCGTCGGTGAGAATCAGGTTGACCAGCTTGATGATCGGGGCTTCCTCGGCGGCTTTCTCGAGTGTTGCGAGGTCCATCTCGGCTTCTTCAGCGGAAAGCTCGAGGGAGGCTTCATCGCCGGCGAGGTCCTTCATTACTTTGTCGAGTTGCTCGACGCTCTCGACATCGCCGTAGAATTTGTGGATGGCTTCGCTGATGGCGGTTTCCGAAGCGACCACAGGCTCGACGTTGAAGCCGGTCATGAACTTAATGTCGTCCATCGCAAAGACGTTCGTCGGGTCGGTCATCGCAATGGTGAGCGTGGAGCCGACGCGCGAAAGCGGGACGATCTGATAGCGGATGGCGGTTTCCTGCGGCACGAGTTTAATGACCGCGGGATCGACTTCGTAGAATTTAAGATTGATGGAAGGCACGCCGTACTGACGGGAGAGCACGGCGGTAATGTCGTCATCACTCACCAGACCGAGCTTGACCAAGCAGGTACCGAGTCGGCCACCGGTCTTTTTCTGGTGGTCAAGCGCCTGCCGCAGCTGATCGGCAGTGATCAGACTGTCTTTGACGAGAATTTCGCCGAGTCGAGAAGACATGAGTGTCCGAGAGTGGTACTAGAACCCACCCGATTAGCCAGCGTAGCACGGGCGGGTGCCGAAAAAAGTCATCGGTGCGCAGCTCGTAGTGAATCAGCTAACAGCCGATAGGGCGCGAAGAAACCTGTACCAAAGGACAGGCTAATTTTTGCTCCTGTCCTAAATGACAGGTGTATTAATGTGAATGACTTAGCGGGGGTTAAGCGGGGGGCTGACGGCTAACAATGTGCAATATTTCGTGAAATTTGCGCGCGCGGATTCGCGGCGATTTTCTTGCGCATTTTGTGCTGATAACGGCGTGAAAAAATCTTGCGCAGTGGGGACAGTGGGGGGGCGTTCGGAGTCTGTCAGGATGGTGCGGCCTCGATGGGCGCTTAGCTCAGCGGTTAGAGCGTTCCGCCTACACCGCGATTTTTACACCAACAGAAAACCCAACGAAACCCAAGCAAATCTAGGAATATTGCACTTCCCTTTCGGCCGGTTTCGGGCGGCTTTTGTCTGAGAACCCGGACAAGTTCAGACAAAAAGTGGGGCATTTTGGGCGGTGGGGTCAGTTCCCGATTAGGCTGCGGGTTCAGAGGGTCGCAGCCAGAGCAGCATTCCGACTCGTTGAACGCTAATAAGCTACTTCAGCTTTTGTTTTCAATGCCAGGCGGGTTTTGGCTTAGTGTTGCGCCGACCCATTGAGATCACCGCGCTAACCCGTACTGAGCGCCACACGCGACTTCAACTGAGCAGACCGTGCCAGGATGTGTTCACTAAAAGGTATATTCATCATGTGTGACTAGCGAGCGCAATCGGCTGACCTTTAATTACGTTATACTCGTTCAACCGATCACGCGCCTTCGACAACACGAAAATCCCTTTGCGCGCCGTTGCTGAACACCTTTAAGGCCGCCTTGTACTGGTCGCTCTCATACGCCGCAATCGCTTTTTGCAGGTTCTCGAACTCGACGACCACAACCGTTTGATCCACTCCCACTTCACGGATCTTCGCAGGCTTGCCCGCAACGATCACGTGGCCTCCGAGGGTGTCCAACACGGGCTGTACAAACTTCACATATTCGGCAACCGCGCCGGGGTTTGACACCGATTGGTAGCTCACTACCCAATATCCCTTCTTGGCCATGGAGTCCTCCTTTCTCTCCTAGGAACCATTTGCGCGCACTAATTCCCTCACCCTCGCGATGCCACAGATTATTATCGCGTCGTGTTGGTCTATTGCGGTGGCTCTTTGCCTGCCTGCTCTCGCACCAAATCTAGTCGGGGGCAATGAGAGTGTCAAGTTGTCCGTTGGGTATTCCACTTCTCGAGTTACGGCGTTGATTAGTCGCGCTACCGGACCCGTGGTTTTCGGACACTTTTTCGCCGACGTAATCGGGTTCGGTTAGGCCACGTAATCGTCGAGCCCGCAATCAAGCTGCAATTCAGTCCCTTCCGATCGAATGCTCTGCGCATCAATGGCGACAACCGGGCTTTTCTCGAACGCTTCGTAATTGTTGAGCCAGTGTTTCAGGTCTCTGATTGGTCCAAGGCGGATTGAGATCTTCCCGTTCTCGACCAAGCGCGCAAGCACCGGCAACAGATTTTTCAGCTGCTTCCTGTAGAGTCGCTTTTGTCTTCGTTCTCGTTTGTGTTGGCATAGAGCTGGATTTTACGTGAGTGCCGGAATCGTCGGTACAATTCGGCTATGACGCCGTCCTTTGATGAAATCGCAACAGCGATCTGGAAACAGGCACATGTACAAAACGAGTCTGTAGTTGATCGCGTTGCGCTTACTGCGAACGGTACGGTAGCGGACAGAAGCATGATTTGAGCCGTGGTAGTTTCCGGACAATGCGGTACTTCGATGAACCTCCACGGGGTAATGTATGAGCGAACGACTCAAGGAATTTCTGTCGTTGGTGGAAAGCGAGTCAAAACGGCTGGACGAGGCCGCGCGGAACTTTGAACAACTTGCAGCAAAACTTAAAGAGGAAGAAAAAGCTGAATGGGATTTGCTTGCCGCCATTTATCGCGAACGAGCGCAAGCCATTCAAAGTTTTGCGGAAAGAATGCGTCAGAGTTTGGTTGCTGACGGTTCCGCGGAGCTACGAACCGAGGACGCTTGAATTGCCGATCGACACAGCCGGCCCGTTTTCATGAATTGCCGTCTTGGACTCACTCGGACAAATTGGACTCAGCCACAACAGCGGCCAATTAGAAGTAAATCAAATAGTTGTGGTAAAATACGAGGTGGAATTTAGAGGGCGGTTAGCTCAGCGGTTAGAGCGTCCCGCTTACACCGGGAAGGTCCGCGGTTCAAATCCGTGACCGCCCACCATCGGATCGTATTACTCGCTAGGCGCGGGGGACGTAGTTCAGTTGGTTAGAACGCTGCCCTGTCACGGCAGAGGTCGCGGGTTCGAGTCCCGTCGTCCCCGCCATTTTTCTTTTCATAGACTTAGCTTGGTCGTGTACCGTGTCCCCTTCCCTTCGAGGAGCACGATTGGGTCCGTCGCCATGATCGTGCGACGTCCGCTTCAGCCTGCTCCTGGCGCGCGCGATTCCACTGAAGCCAGTTCCCGGTATAAGCGTTAATCAGGCCGCTCATTCAAACACTTACTAAACAGGTTCCATTCGTGCGGGGGCACAAAAGGGACCAAAAAGCTATAGGCTCCAGTGCCATGCTGTTGTTTGTGTCTATATTCCGTGCCGAACTGCATAAGGACAGCGGTCTGCGCAGATCGCTTGTTCGATCCCCTGGCGATACATGCACTTGTCTGCCAAAGAGAAATCGTTGAACTACCTTGCTGGTACCGCTTCCAGAGGGCGGACATCGCGTTCAACCTTAGCTGCAATCTCATCTTCGGCGACTTCCAGGTCATAGCGCGTTTGGAGATTCATCCAGAACGTCGGACTATTGTTAAAGTAGCGCGCGAAACGAATGGCTGTGTCGGCAGTAATTGCGCGTTTCTCGTTGACGATATCGGCGATCCGCGTCACAGGGACGCGTAAGTCCATAGCAACTCTGTTCATACTTAGTCGCAAAGGGAGCATAAACTCTTCTCGGAGAATTTCTCCCGGATGCACCGGCTTAAGTTTCTTCGTCATGCTGCTGTCTCCTAGTGATAATCGACGATTTCAACTTCGTAGGCATGCCCATTGCGCCATTCAAAACAGATGCGCCATTGGTCATTGACCCGGATGCTGTACTGCCCTTTCCGGCTCCCTATCAAGCGCTCTAGCCTGTTTCCTGGCAGCCTTGAGAGCGTCCGGATGTCCTGCGACGCATCTAATATGTCGAGCTTCCTAAGAGCCTGACGCTCGATAGCTTTGAATCGGCGGACAGACTCTCGATGAAATAGGCGCCCGGTATCAGCGCAGCGGAAGGACTGAATCACAATCCAATAGTATACTGCGTCGCATTGAATGTCAAGCAGTACACGACCTACAGAATTTGAGCGCTTTAGCGCGAGAAAAACGGGATGAATCAATCTGGGTACAATAAGGGGACGATAAGAAGTGACATCCGGTACCTTGTAGTATCAAGAGGTGTCCGCCGACACCGTTTGATATTAAGCGATTACATAACAACGCTGCCCTGGAACGGAAGTTGGTTGGCGTAGCGATACGGGCGTCGGCTTCTGTCCGTGAGCCCCTGCACGCCGCATTCCTGATAACGATCGAAGATCTTATAGCCGGTCTCGTATGCCTTCCGCCACTCGATCGCTTTTTGGTCAGCTACCCACGCCGTCTTGACGTCCGGCTCCACCTCCTCGAATGCTGGTACACGGCCTGGTTCGATCGATTCGATCCAGACCAAATGCCAGCCATAGCCCGATTCAATCGGGCCTTGCCACGATCCTGGTTTCAATTTGTATAAACCGACGGCAAACGCGGGACCAAATTCCTTTGCCAGCTGATCCGGGGCGCGGTCTCCGTAATAATCTTGAAACATGAACGGATCGGCCAGCTGCTTGCCAACAGGACTGTCTTCGGATTGAGCTGCGAGTTTACTCTGCGCAGACAACGCGTCGCTCTGAGCATTTTGTCCGCGGCGATCAAATCCAAAAAAAAGATGGCGAAACGTGGCGCGGTCGGCCAGCGCAAACTTCTGCGAATTGTTGGCATACCAGTTTCGCAACTCTTCGGTGGTTGGTTCGTGGGCCGCAGCCACGTCTTCGGATAGGAACTCCATCTTCTGAGCCATGCGGCGCTTCACGATCGTGTCGTCCTTGTCGAGTCCCATGGCGAGGCCTTCGCGATACAGAACTTCCTGGCGTATGAAGCCCTCGACTAAACCACTGAATTCCTCTTGCGTCGGCTGGCGGTGCTACTGCGAGACGAAGGAAATGTCCAACTGCCTCAAGTCGTCCAAAGTCAATGTGATCTGGTAGCCTCCGTTGCTCGTATTCCCGCGTTCCATCCACGCATACAACGCGAATAGCGCGAGCCCGATCAGCAGGAAATGTACGAGCGGTTCACCAATCATCTTGCGAAGAATCCCCAGATGACGGCGCAGCCCGAGCCTTTCGGCAGCGTGCTGCGTTTCTTCGATCACTGATGTTATGGAGCTCATTTCGAGTTTGAGGCCTGGTGCGTTTTCTTTTGTTTATTTCCGGATCATCGTTCCCGCCCGGTTCATGGCTCGGCTTTTACGGGTTCAAGCAAATTGAGAACCGGTGGAATGATCTGGTAGTTGGCGTAACCGAACTCATTGCTGCGCGCTCCATAATATTTGTCGCCGAGTTTGTAGACGGTAACTTCAAATGGCGTCTGTTGCAGCCAGGTTGTAATTTCCCCATTCTGTATAGAGTACGGAGACGACATACCCGAATAGGCTATCTGCGCCACGTTTCCAACCGCACTCGGCAGCAGCGCATTTCGCCCAACGTTAATCACGAGGGTCTGTCCCTCCTTGTTGTAGATGATCTTCATGCGGCCGCCGGTGACGTTGTTCTGTACCCAAACAAACTTATTTACCACCAAGTCTGTAAGCTGCGCATCCGTTAAGGCAACGCCGCCCTTCGCTTTCAGATCGGTTACACTGAGGCCAGGTGCGGCTTTCTTTCGGTCTTCCTCCGAAGGGGTGTACCAGATCGGCGAACTCCATGCCCGCTCCTGAACGGTCGCGGCAACCACGTCGGGGATCGGCACACCCAATTGATGTGCTTGGATTGTGGTCCAGCGCGGCGTGGGAATTTCCAGCGCGCGGGCATAATAGAACGCATGGAGGCTGGGATCGAATTCCGGATCCGTCCACACCGTTTTCAGCTCCGTGGAGCCGATGGTATTGGTATAGGTGGCGTTCGCCAGGTCCACCGTGCTTCCGATTGCCGGGACCTTGCCGCTGGCCACATCCGGTTTGCGGTCGCCGGCCCACACAACATCGAAGATCTTCTCGAAGCTCTGGCCGCTCTTCGTCCAGCCCTTCACGATCTGGATGCGATCCAAGTTACCCGAGGTCGGATCCTTCACCGCCCATACGATAAAGGTGGGCGCCTTACTCTCAATTTTTTTCAGGTCGCCGCCCATAGGTACGCCTTCTTTGTACCCGGTCTTCACCCAATCCGCAAAAATGTGGCCGGCCATGCGCACTTCGATCGTCCCATCTCCCTCTCCATGGCCGCCGTAGAAGTTGTCCTGCCGATAAGGTGTGCCGGTATTATGAGAGTCAGACCCCCCACAAAGCCGAACTTATATGGGTTATATCCTTTGGTGTCTTGCATCGTCAGCTCGTCTTTCAGACCCTGCCGCGCATAACTTCCCACGATGTGATCGAATCGGCCCTCCGGCTCGCCTAATAGATAGGTAAGAATCTCGAAATTCGAGAACTCGTCATTGGGCGACAACGCCGGGTGCGTTTCCGAGGATCCCTTGATTTGTTTCATCTCGATGAGCCGCTCGTTGCGATCCCTCGATTCCGCCCACGCCGCGTCAATCGGACGGCCATAGCTGTCGACGTCGATCGGGTACATGTGGCCGTCGCTCAAATTAGCGTTGTGCGATATTGCGAGAAGCTCGTTCCCGGCCTTGCGCTGGGCGTCCATCCATTTCCATAAATCTTCCGGATGCTGCGAATCGAGCGAGCTGAACGGCATTTCTGGGACCTTGGCGCAGTCTTTGAAAAATACATTACGGTGCATATTCCGGAAATCGGGTGTGGAGGTCCACTCGTACGCGCAGCATGCGGTAAATTTGCCAGGTTCGTTGGCCTCGTCCGCAGCCTTATTATTTTCCTTCCAGACCGTGCCCGCGACCTCCGGCTTCATCAGCTCGGGGATCGGTTTGTTGTCGATCATGCTTTGGCCCAGCCAGAAATAGATTTTTGGATGTCCGATGGTTGGCGAACGATTAATTTCTGTGCAATCGGCATCTTGCTGAGCGGCGACGAAGGATCGTTGGAAAGTCGCACAACGCCGGAATATTCAGAATGGTCCGTCACGCCGCCCCAATCCAGGGGCGTATCAATCTTGATGTCATGACCGAGAGGATGTTTTATCGTTTCGCCCTTCCAATATTTATAAGAGTCGGCCGGGCCGGTGATGTGGTTGCCGAAAATATAGGCGTCGAATGACCAGCTGGTGTGCTGGTGCGTTTCGCCGAAATAGACGTTGCGCTCAGGGTTCCGTTCGACTTGTGGAGGACCGGCCGCAACCGCGCCGGACGAATTACGGGGAGTCGCACCGACGCTTGCCGACGTCGGTTGCGCTGGCACGCCTGAAAGATTCTCGCTCAGCATTTTAGAGTGAGAGAGGGTCCCCATCGCGGCCACGAGTGCGAGAGTGAGCCGACCTCCGCGGACTTCATGGCGGCAGTACAACAGTTCTCGCGGCGTTCGCTGCTGGATCGAGCGGAGAATTCTCCAATGCTCGTCATCAACGGTGCGAACGACTATTTCGTCCCGCAGGCCGATTCGCTCGTTTTTAAAGGCCGCCACAACACCGAGGTGTATCTGATTCCGGACATTGGACATTGTGGCGTTTTGGGGGGACCGTCGAAGATGGGGGAAGTGATCGACAGGATTATTGCCTGGCTGCCCGCGCAGATTGGTTTGGACGCTCGGTCTCAGGCCACAAACCGGTAGCGTCCCCCGGCAGGTAGGTCTTCGAACAAGTTCAAAGCCTCTGAGCGTCCGGCTGATGGACGCACGCGCGGCGGCAAGCTCTGCGGGAATACGCCGGCGCCGGCGCGCATCACGTACATCGTTGCCGAGCTTGCGCAGCGCGCGCGACGGGTATGGGGAGCATCCCTGGAGGTTTCTTTGTCCTCATAATTAACGTCCATTTGTATGGTCACTATCCTGCTCAATGTACAGAATTATGAACGTTAAGTCAGTCTTAACAATGCTGAGCCAAGCGGAAGACTGAGCGCGGCACACACCCGGTATTTTGAAAACTATTCCCTGCCCCGCCTCCCTTCCTCCTCTGCCTCTGCCTCTGCGGCTGCATTGACGGCCGTGATATGCGCGTACCCCTCCTCGCCGCACCTCGCGCGCTCTCTCGCCTTCTCGCTGACCTCCAGCATTTTGTGTTCGATTTCTTCGACGCTCCGGCCGCGCTGCGCCGCCATCTTGCAGAAGAAATAATCCTCGAGGCTGCGATCGGGGCCATCGCCAGAGGGCGCGCGGGGGCGCCAAGCAAGCAATGCTCATAGTCGGGCTATTGTCTTACACGATCAGTTTGGCGCGAAACACGGCGGGGGCGAGGCTCAAGACGGATGAATTCTGTTCCGGCGCCGCCAGGGCTCACGATCACTACCTCGTGATGGCATGAGTTACGCATTGCGTCAATCGTAAGAGACTAAGGAAATGTGCGCCCAATAACGCCGAGCCGGCGAGCGATTCGTTTCGGATCGCCGTACACATCGCAATACACGACAACGTTTGTACGAGGTCCTTCCAATGCCTTCCAGTGCCGTCCGTGGCCCTCCATGTCGTTGAAAGTACTTTACGGTCACGCAGGAGCCCGCGGGTTCGAGTGCTGTCGCTCCCGCCTATTTGATAGCCCGGAAGTCTGGGCGTCCGTGCCTAGAGTCGACTGCCTTCACTGCTCGCGGTCAGGGTCGAATTCGCGCTCAGCAAATATCGCAAGCTGATTGAAATTCCCCGTTTTCCAGTCGCTCAGGTCGGCTTCTTTAATTACCAGGGATGTGCCGATTCGCCAGCACAACTCGGTTTTGTCTGTGAACCGGACATGGAGATAAAGAACGCCGTCCTCGAATGCATGGTCGACCCAATCCACGACCTTGCCACGGACACCGGGGTATTGTTTGCCCCGCATGATGTCGCGAGGGGGCAGCTTCACACGTGATTTGCGCTTCGTCATCGGTGATTTGCCTCCTCTTACGTTGGCCTAGCGTCGCGCTTTGAATTAGCGATTTGCAGTTGCGGCGGTTTCGCGAGCTTCGGCGAACGCTTGTTTGTCCTCGTTCGACGTCTCTTCGCGGAGCGCTTTTTCCTTTCAGCCTGCTCTTCTTTGTAGCGTTTCTCATCACCGAAATGCCAATCGGGAAAGATCGCTACCGTTGCGGAAGTCCCTTCGCTTGGCATGCTGCCTCGCGCTGTTTGATCTACAGATAAACATCGGCGGGGTGGGTAACTCTCTTTCGGTGGTCGCGCAACAATTTGGGCCCCTCAAGCGCGTCGTTCTTGACGATGGCGTCGAACTGTTCGAAGAACTGTCGATTCGCGTCCGCATGCGCACTTCCCACGAGGGCCTCCGCCCCCCGAATCATCTCCCTTTTGTGAGCGGGCTCCTGTTCCATGCGCTCCAGGCCATGCATCACGTGACCGAACTCTTCGTTCAACGCAAGAAGTTCCTGGAACAGATGGATTTTCATTTTTTCTTCCCTTCCTGAATTGCTTTCGGCGAGGATGCTCGCTGGCGCGTTGCTTTGCATTTCTTCGCGACCTCCACTCTCTTCGCGGCCATGAGCTTCTCTTCCTCCTCAGAAGACCAAGGCAGGACGACGATCCGCGGCGGAAGGCCCAGCTTCTTGCGCTGCTGGTCGCGCTCCTCGGCATCCAAGAACACGTCGTCCGGGTCTTTGAGCCACATTTCGTACTTGTGGCGGACGCGAGACCAATGCGTCGACTGGTCTTGTTCGAACTCGCTGGCTTCGGCGGTCACTTCGAAGCCGGCCTGTGCTCTCACGTATTGAATCTCGTTCGACAGAGGCGTGAGTACGTCGGGCCTCTGCCCCGGACATTCGGCAATCTGTTTGAAGAGGTTGATGGAGTCGCGAAGGTTGCGGTCGAGTTGGGCGAGCAATTCGTAGGCAGTTCGTTTCACTTTGGCCTACCTCCTCTTTGGCTTTCCTGTTCGCTATCAGCTATGGTCCGAGCCTGTTCTGGTTGTGTCGGTAGCGAGCAGGACGCGGCCTTCTGCTGGCCAGGATGCGCTCGTCATCGGCCTGGATCCTGGGTAGAATCACGACCCGCGGCGGCAAACCCTGTTCATGCCGAACCGCTTCGCGAGATTTCATTTCGAAGTAGACTTCATTGGGACCGTTCTCAGCCTTCTCGCGGTTCCGGCGAGCGCGGTAGAAGTTGTTCTCTTCCTCCTGCTCCTTCTGTGCGATCTCGGAAGCAAAATGGTCATTGGCGTAGCAGCGGAGTTCGCTGAGATTGGTGCGGACTCCGCTGATGCCCTTGGGAGACGATAGCTCCAGCTTCTCGATGAGATCGAGAGACCCAACAGCTTGATCCATCCCTTGATTGAATTGAAACAACCCTTCATAGACGCGTACATCCATTGGGTTAATTCCCCATCCAAGCGAGGAACACGACTCGCGGGATCGAAGTGTTTTGTTCGCTCACGAGCACCAATTGTGTCGCAGTGTCCGTTGTGCTGGGATTTAAAATTCGAAATGAAACGTGCGCTCAACAGCTTTCAGCGAGGAGGGGGCTCAGCAACCGCCTCAGGCAGGCGGAAGTCCGGAAACGCTTTGCGCGGTGAGAGTTGCGCCGAAAATGGGAAAAAGATAACTTCGTTTGCAGCCATGGTTGCACCTCATCCGTGCGACTGTGGTCAGGGCCGCGTTCGTGTTCATAGCACGGGCGCGTCCCGTTTACTTGTTCCTGCGATTTGGCTTCTTACGATAATGCTCGGCCTTGTAACTCTTCAGGGTCTTGAACTCTGCTTCGGTCCAAAAACGAAAACGAACTCCTGAAATCACTTGAGCCGTTGGAATGGGCACCTTCTTGCGGCGAATCCATTCGTAAAGGGTAGCGCGCTGGATTCCCAGCTCCTTTGCAGCTTCCGTGACTGAATAATTCCGCATTCTATATTGAACGTGGTCGTTCAGTATTGTCAAGTGAAAAATCTGTCGCCAGAGAGTGCTTCTTAAGCCCCGGCGGACAGCCAAGAGTACCGCAAGACACGACCTGGGGAAAGCGGACAAGACTGCGCATACCGTCTCTTGGCGAACCAAAGTCGAACTTGATTGTGTATAACTCTAAGGTTATACTGTGTTGGTGGCCTGGGACATAGAAGCGACCGATGAATTTCAGGCATGGTGGGCCGACCTTTCGGAGGCCGAACATGAGGCGATTACTATCGGCGTGACCATTCTTGAAGAAAAGGGCCCGGCCCTCGGAAGGCCGCGAGTCGATACGCTGGCGAAAGACTCGAAGCATCCCAACATGAAGGAATTGCGCGTTCAATTTGCAGGTACACCGTACCGAATTTGTTTTGCGTTCGATCCACGTCAAACCGGAATTCTTTTAATTGGCGGAATTAAGTCTGGTAAGAACTGGACTCCGAAAATGGTCGCCACCGCAGACAAGATTTACGATGCTTACCTAGCTGAACTGAAGAAGGAGGGACTTCTCTGATGGCGCGAATTAAATTTAGCGAGCTCACAAAACAGACGATGACGCCCAAATCCATTGCTAGATCGCGAAAAGCGGCAATGAAGGAAATCGCTGCGATGGAACTCGCCGAATTGCGAGACACGCTGAAGGTTACCCAGGCCAAACTCGCCCAACGGATGAAGGTTTCTCAGGCTGCAATTTCAAAGCTCGAAAGACGGAACCGAAACATCCATGTCGATCAGCTTCGGTCCATCGTTTCCGCAATGGGCGGAAGCCTGATTATCATCGCGGATTTCGAGGACCGGAAAGTCGAACTCAGCCATATCGGCAAAGCAGGAGGAGATTCCTATCTTAGGAAAGTGCGTCGACGCAAAACTGCTGCACCGAAGCTACGAGCGCCGCATTCCCAATCTGCCTAACCCGACACATTTTGCAGGCCCGGAGGGTACAGCACTGAAGCTCCCAAGCCCCGAAGCGCCCCGATTCCTTTAAGTGTTGCGCTCGGGTCCGATCATGAGTGACAAAGGAAGTTCCGGGCCGCATCCGTTGGCTGGTTTTGACCTCACCACCGTTGGCGCTTTTTCACCTGACCACTGAGGTCCTGCTCCTCCAGACGTTTCGCGGCACCGATCTCACCCGAACGATCGGTCAACTTGAAAAGCCTCTAAAAGGAGCTTCGCAGAATCTCTCCCAAGCCCCTGTTCCTAGGCGGCCTACATGGCACGCGCTAAATAGAGCGTCCGATCGCATTGTTGCAAAAACATGCTGCAAGGAATTCGCCCCAGTTAGAAGGCAGTCAGAAAAATAGGATCGCTGCCTAAGCGTAGATCTATTGTGTTTCTTGATCGTGCATGCTAAATTCTTGTTTATGCATGGTTCATCAGGGGCAATAAGAAAAAACGAGATTGAAAGTCGACTGCTGCGTGGCCTCCCCGTCAATGCCACTGCCCTCGCGAAGGAGTTCCTGGTGTCCGAGGACGCCATCCGACGAGATCTGCGGGCGTTAGCCGCCGAGGGCAAGTGCAAACGGGTTTACGGTGGCGGGCTTCCGATATCGCCGGAGGGGGTCCCGTTTGAACACCGACTCTTGAACGACTCGAAAGAGAAACGCGCTTTAGCCTTGGCCGCGCTGACCTTAGTCTCTGAAGCTTCGACGGTCTTCCTCGACAGCGGCACTACCAACTTGGCCTTGGCCAGAGCGATGCCACCCGATCGCTCTCTTACAATCGCCACAAATTCGATCTCAATCGCAAGCGCCCTCCTCGATCGAAAGAATTTCAAAGTCATTGTCCTGGGAGGAGAGATCGATCGTGAAACCGGCGCGGCCATCGGGTTGTCTGCGATCCGCGAAGTCGAACGCTTGAGCTTTGATCTGTGTTTCCTCGGAGCTTGCGCCGTTTCCGTATCTCTTGGAATTGGCGCGTTCCACATGGCAGATGCCGAATTCAAACGCACACTCATTGCAAGATGTGATCGCACCGCAGCGCTTGTCACTATGGACAAAGTTGAGACTCGGGCGCCGTTTCAGGTGGCCGAACTGGCAGTCCTTGACCATGTCGTTCTTGAGTCTGGTACATCGGAGGAGATTGTCTCGACCTTTTCCAGTGCTGGCCCCAAAGTCATCATTGGGCAACCGTAGGTTGCGTCTCGTTCGACACAACCGAGAGCGAGAATTTTCGTGACAGAGGCATTGTATCTATCGCGCGCGAAACTATCGACCAGGCTGGCGTTCGTTGCCGCAGGATTCGGCGTGGCTTGCTGGGCTCCCCTAGTGCCATTCGCAAAGACTCGCTGCCATCTCGGCGACGACACCATGGGGTTGGTTCTTCTGCTCTTGGGCGCCGGCTCCATCGTTGCGATGCCGCTTGCTGCGAACCTAAGCGCGCGCTTCAGTAGTAAGCCCGTCGTACTCTCAGGTGGAGTAGGACTGGCACTCATATTGCCGCTCTTGAGCATCGTATCGTCGCCGATCGCCCTTGGAGTCGCGCTGTTCGCCTTCGGGGCTTCTCTGGGATCGTTGGATGTTGCAATGAACCTGCATGCCGTCGATGTCGAGCGTGTCTCTGAGAAGCCGTTGATGTCTGGATTTCACGCACTCTTCAGTGTTGGTGGATTTCTGGGGTCGGGAATCGTGACAGCTCTTCTCTCTCGAGGCATCGCACTCAGTTCAAGCACAATTCTCAGCTCTATTATTCTTGTTTCACTGATGGTTGTGGCTTTTCCGCGCATGCTCTCGAATCGAGAGAGAACGAAGCAGCCTCTGTTTGCAATCCCGAGAGGTATCGTGCTCGTCATCGCTATCTTCGCGGCAATCTCATTCTTGGTTGAGGGGGCTCTGCTCGACTGGAGTGCGCTCTTGCTTGTCGGCGAACACCTCGTCTCTGCTGCGCACGGAGGGCTGGGATATATGCTGTTCTCCATCGCGATGACGTTCAGCCGTTTCGTCGGCGATGGCATCGTAGCGCGATTCGGGAATCGCTTTGTGCTGACACTTGGTGGGGTGATAGCGCTTCTAGGGTTGTGCGGCCTCCTTCTCGCACCGGTCGCATGGATCGGGCTTGTCAGTTTTGTCTTTGTGGGCCTTGGAGCCGCCAACATCGTGCCTATCCTGTTCCGACTCGCCGGTACGCAACACAAAATGCCAAAGGGATTGGCCGTTGCCGCCCTCACTACGGCGGGTTACGCGGGCATGCTGACGGGACCAGCCGTCATTGGCTTCTTGTCCAAGGGAATCGGCTTGCACAACGCGTTTTGGTTTCTGGCAGCCCTTCTGGCGTGCGTGCCGATCTTTTGCAAACATGTGACGGCAAGAAAATTCTCACTGAACGAGCGGGCAGCATAAAGCCTATGACGCGGCAGGAACGGGGTGCTGATAGACTCCGGGGTGGTCAGATTCGTCGAGGACGGAGTTTCGCAGGTGCAGGAGCTTCACGCAGGCAATGCCAAATTCATACTTGAAAACGGGATAGAAGGGTCTAAATGAGTCCCGTCGGGAGACAAATGCAGAATCGCAAGTTTGGTTTTTACCTCCTTTGCACCGTTATCGTAGCCTTGGCAACGATCATTGCAACTTCCGTAGCCGCCGCTCAGGTCGCAGACCGGCCGTGGATGAATCCCAAACTCTCCCCAGAAGAACGTGCCGATATGGTTCTCAAGCAGCTCACTCTTGACGAGAAGCTGGCTTTATTGCACGGGAACGGGATGGCTCACGCGGCCCAGTGGCAGATGCCCCTGACACACCTTACCAACGGCGGTGCGGGATATGTTGAGGGCGTCAAGCGCTTGGGAATTCCTCCCCTAGTCATTTCCGATGCGGGCTATGGAGTGAGAGACAGCGGGGCGAACGGTAGGTACTCGACAGCTATGCCTTCGAGCTTAGGCGCTGCGGCCAGTTGGGATCAAGGCTCCGCTTGCGAGTTCGGCACTGTGATTGGCCAGGAACTCCGAGCGCAAGGGTTCAACATGACGTTGGGAGGCGGTGTAGATTTAGCCCGCGAGCCACGGAATGGACGCAACTTCGAGTATGCGGGTGAAGATCCGCTCCTCTCGGGCACCGTGGTCGGCAACCTTATGAAGTGTGAGCAGGCGCAACATGTGGTCGGCGACATCAAGCACTATGTGATGAATGATCAGGAGACGGGACGTAACTTTGTGAACTCCGTCATCTCGAAGCGGGCGATGCAGGAATCTGATTTGCTCGCATTTCATATCGCCATTTCCATCGCGAATCCCGGTGCAGTGATGTGTTCCTACAACCGGATCAATGGCGACTTCGCTTGCGAGAACTCCTACACGCTGCGTGATGTGCTCAAGCATGACTGGGGCTTCAAGGGATTTGTCATTTCCGACTGGGGTGGAACACACAGTACGGAAAAGGCATCCGCAGCAGGTCTTGATCAGGAACAGCCTATGGCCAACTTCTTTGGTCCAAAGCTGAAAGAAGCAGTTGAAGCCGGCAAGGTTCCGCTGTCGGAAATTGACGACCATGCACGCCGAGTTCTGTATGCCGAGTTTCTATCGGGAATACTGGACGATCCGCCGCAGACGGGCGTGCTGGATGTCGAGAAAGGATTTGAAGTCTCCCAGCGGGTAGAGGAAAAGAGCATCGTTCTCCTGAAGAACAGCCCGACGGTGCTTCCGATCAATCCATCCAAGGTCCACACCATTGCGGTTATTGGCGGGCATGCCGACATCGGGATGATCTCCGGCGGAGGATCGGCGCAAGTCGATCCTCCCGGCGGCAATGCCATCATGCCTCCTGGCAAAGGCGCGACGATCTGGCAGAAGCCCGTTTGGTTCCCAACTTCTCCCTTAAAGGCGCTCCAGACGAAGCTTCCGAACGCAAAGATTGATTTCGATCCGGGAACCGATCCGAGCTCGGCTGCGAACCTCGCTAAGTCTGCTGATCTTGCGATTGTCTTTGCATATCAGTGGCTGGCAGAAGACATGGACGTGCCGAGCCTTTCGCTTCCGAGTAACCAGGATGCATTGATCGAGCAGGTGGCGGCAGCGAATCCTCGCACCATCGTCGTGCTGGAAACTGGCACCGCCGTTACGATGCCCTGGATCGACAAAGTAGCGGGCGTAGTCGAGGCTTGGTACGCCGGAAGTTCCGGACACAAGGCGCTGGCAAACGTGCTCGTTGGGGACGTCAATCCGGCGGGCAAGCTCCCGCTGTCTTTCCCGAAAAGCGAAGCAGATCTTCCGCATCCTGATGCGCCGAAGATTCCATCCGAGAACCAGGCACCCGCCGGAGATGTTGCCGACAACGGTGTTCCTACAGCGAATGCTTCGGCTCACGCTGGTTACGCAGTCCACTACGATGAGGGGCCTGAGGTTGGCTATAAGTGGTATGAAGCACAGAATAAGAAGCCCCTGTTTTCCTTCGGCTTCGGTTTGTCTTACACCACCTACGCATACTCCGGCCTATCTGTCGATTCAACCGCTAAGACTGCGCGCTTCTCTGTCAAGAACACCGGCACGCGAACCGGCACCGAGATTGCTCAGGTCTACGGGCGGCTTCCGAAAGGTTCAGACGAATCCTTCAAGCGGCTTGTCGGGTGGAAGCGAATCACCCTTGCTCCTGGCGAATCCCAGACCGTTACGGTTGCGATCGATGACCGGGTGTTGAAGACCTTTGATGAAGACAAGAATGCTTGGAACCTGCCCCCGGGCGAATATCAAGTGCTGGCCGGGAGTTCTTCGGAGAACACGCCTCTGACCGCAAGTCTTGTGGTTCGCTGAAACATCCGTCGCTGCAAAACGCGCATAGAGAAAGGCGCGGAGCCTGGGTTGTGGAGAACTGTGCGATGAGTGATGCCGTCACTGTCGACCGTACGGGTAGTGGAAAACAACACTTTGAAGTGCTGGATGGCTTGAGAGGAACCGCGGCCTTTCTGATCGTGCTCTTTCACCTCTTCAACTACCCATTTGGCTTCAGGCCTCCCCTTCACTTAATGCACCACGCCTATTTGGCGGTCGACTTTTTCTTCGGGCTGTCCGGTTTTGTGGTCGCGTATGCATACGACGATCGCTGGACACGGATGACGATGCTTCAATTCTTCCGCATCCGTCTCATCCGGCTTCACCCTCTGGTTCTGATCGGGGCCACCCTGGGCCTGCTGGGTTACATCTTCGATCCCTTCAGCAAGGCGATGAATCATACCGCCGCTCCGATGCTGCTGCTCGCATATATCGCCTCATTGCTCCTGCTGCCGTCACCTCCGGTTGGGGGGCGATTACACGAGACGCAGGCACTCAATGGGCCTGCCTGGTCGCTGATGCAGGAATATCTCGGGAACATCGCATACGGCCTGATTCTTCGCAGGTTGCGCACAATCACTCTGGCGATCATCTTTGGATTGTCAGGGCTGCTTCTCATTTGGACCGCGAATACGAAAGAATCGCTTGACGGAGGTTGGGGTTATCCGGAGGTCTGGATGGCGCCGCTACGCCTCACGTTCTCCTTCGTGCTGGGTCTCTGGCTTTATCGAATTCATGACCGCATTCGGTTCCCCAAGATTGGACTGCTCCTACTTTCGATTGTTCTTGTGGTGAGCTTTCAGATGCCACAGTTCTCGAAAGTGAGTGGTCTCTCGTTAAACGGTATTTATGACGCGGCATGCGTGCTCTTCTTGTTCCCGCTCGTCATCCTTTGTGGGGCGCACTCGAATGCAGGCACAGGCATGATCAGGCTCTGCAAGTTCAGCGGCCGACTTTCTTATCCCCTCTACATCACTCACATTCCGTTCGTATATGTTCTTGCAGGCTACTCCTGGACCAGGCATCCGAGCATGGATGTGACGCTGGTCTGGATTTTCTTGCTTATTCCATTTGTGATCTTTGTGGCTTGGATTGCTCTGATGTACTTCGACGAGCCGGTTCGCGCTTGGCTGACCCGTCGTTACGGCATCAAGCGGAGTTCCAGCATCAAGCCAGTGACCGCGTAATCACAGAGGAGAGACCATCGGAAAACGCGATGGGCATTCTCAATCTGCCTAACCCGACGCAGGTCCGAAAGGTGCAGCACTGAAGCTCCCAGGACGAGCTAGCGATCTGCAAACGAAGACTATCGCAACACGAATATTTCAAGCGCAACTGGTCTAAGTCTTTATGGGAGTGGAGTGGAAATACTTGTCGATGTACCGCAAACTCCATTGACTTTCTAACTCGATAAAATACATCATCGGGTTCAATTCGCTCACTTCTTGCGAAACCATGGCGTTCGCAATTAAAACCGAAATTCGCGATCTGCGCTCGAAGACGTTGGTGTTTAGCGCGCAGAAGACGATGTATGGCGGCAAGCATATCGCTCAAGGCGACTCAGTGTTCCTCTTCGCAAGCGAGAACGAGGGCGGGCGAGGCCTCATCGCGCGTGGCGCCGTCACTTCCGCCGAGGCAATCGCGAAGAAGAGCGGAGTCGCCCGTCAAACGCCCCGAGTTAGCATCGCCGTCAAACTCACCACTCTAGCAAAGAAGCCACTGGGGCGGAGTGAACTCAAAGAATTTACCGACTGGAAGGATAGCCAGCCAGAAACCGAGCTCAATTTCAAATTCTATCGCCAGGCAACGAACAAAATCGTCGGCATCTCGGATGAGGTCGCGGCCTTTCTCGAAGGATTCTTCTAACGTGATCAGCTTGTTCGGGAGCAGTGCGATTAGAGGGCGGCGTGGCGATCGCTGGCCAAATCCAGCGGAGCTGCGCCTGCCGAGCGGAGGCTGCGAATATCGCGCATGGGTGGCTGGCCGAACAAACGGCTGTATTCGCGATTGAACTGCGTGGCGCTTTCATATCCGACTTCAAAGGCTGCGCCGGCGGCGTCCATTCCATCCACCAGCATGCGCTCCCGTGCCGCCTGCAGACGAAGTTGCTTTTGATACTGCAGAGGACTCATGGCGGTGAGCGCGCGGAAATGGTGATGCAGCGTGGAGACGCCCATGCCTGCGATTTTTGCTAGATCTTGTAAGCGAAGCGGCTTGGCGTAGTTTGTCCTCACCCATGCAATCGCTTTTGCTGTGCGGTGGCTCTGATCTCCGAGCGTGGCAATCGCACGCAGGCGAGCGCCCTCCGGCCCGCGCAGGATTCGGTAGATTATTTCGCGTTGAATGAGGCCGCTGAGAAACGGAATGTCGCGCGGTGTGTTCAACAGGTCCATGAGGCGGCAACAGGCATCGAGCAACTCAGCGGTGATCTCACCGGTGATCATGCCGGGACCGTCAGATGGCGTTGCGGGAGCGAGAATCTCTTCGCGGCCCAAGAGCTCGCGGACCACGGGCATTTCCAGCTTGAGGACGAAGCAGAGATAGGGCACACGCTCGCTGGCCTCAATCACATTGCAGATGACTGGCAGATCGAGCGAGGTGAGCAGGTAGCGTGACTGGTCGAAAATGAAAGTAGTCCCGGCCAGGTCCGCGCGCTTGCGGCCTTGCGCGACCACGGCGAGGCTCGGCTCGTAGGTGCACGAAGCGGGCGCGGCGGGAGCGGTTCTGCGGCTGAGGCGCAGGCCGGGGACCTTGGTTATCACTGTCTGTCCAGACCCAGCAAAAAAGGCAATCTTGCGAGCCAGTTGCTGGCGCAACTCATTCGCGCGATCTGAAGACGAAATGGCGCTTTTATTCAGCTTTCTCATGGGGGTACCTTCCCCGTTCGGCCCCTAGAATAGTTGCCCGACGGTGGATAGGGCAATGAATTTTCACGGCGCAAGAGAATTAGGCAATAAATCGGAAGGATCAGGCTACCGCCCGAACGGCACGCTTCTGTAGCCTCGAGGGCGGGGTTGGGGGCGCACACAAGTGAGTTGGAGCACGAGTATGCAAGAGCTGCTTTCGCTCTGCGTGCTGTTATTAATGATGGGGCGATCGCCATGGACGCGGTCCAGCCTCGGGCCACGGGACCGCAGCGTGGTTACGCTCGCCGCGCTGATCGCGCGATCCGAAAACATCATTCATCTCGCGTTTTATTTCGGCTGGTCTAACGCGATGTCGGCGATCGCTGTTGCGAAAAATGTCTTCGCCGAGCGAATGCTTGGTGTGGGCCAGTTTCCGGCCGCATTCGCGATCCACTCACTCGAAGGCCAGAGCAATTCCTGCACGCAGAGTAGGTGAATAAAGGAGAGATGATGCAAAAGCGCAAACTTGGAAAAGGCGGACTGGAAGTTTCAGCGTTGGGGCTCGGTTGCATGGGAATGAGCTTTTCGTATGGACCGCCGAAAGACAAGAAGGAGATGACAGATTTGCTGCACGCAGCTGTGGAGCGCGGGATTACGTTCTTTGACACGGCGGAGGTCTATGGTCCGTTCACGAATGAAGAGCTGGTGGGGGAAGCGCTGGCACCGTACCGCAGCAAAGTGGTGATCGCCACCAAATTTGGATTCGATGTGAGTGGCGACACGCGGCCGGGAACGGCGGGCGTGAACAGCCGGCCCGAGCACATCAAGCAGGCGGTGGAAGGTTCGCTGAAGCGACTGAAGACCGATGTGATCGACCTGTTGTACCAGCATCGCGTGGATCCGAACGTGCCGATCGAAGATGTGGCGGGCGTGGCGAAGGAATTGATTCGGCAGGGTAAGGTGAAACACTTTGGACTTTCGGAAGCGGGAGTGAAAACCATACGCCGCGCGCATGCGGTGCAGCCTGTGACGGCGCTGCAGAACGAATATTCGTTGTGGTGGAGGAAGCCTGAGGAGGAAGTGATTCCCACGCTGGAGGAACTCGGGATCGGTTTGGTTCCCTACAGCCCACTGGGTAAAGGCTTCCTGACGGGAAAAATCGACGAAAACACCGCGTTCGACAAAAATGATTTCCGCAACAAAGTGCCGCGGTTTACCCCGGAGGCTCGCAAGGCGAATCAGGCTGTCGTGGATCTGCTCGCGAGGATCGGAAAGCAGAAAGGCGCGACACCTGGGCAGATTGCCCTGGCTTGGTTGCTGGCGCAGAAGCCGTGGATTGCTCCGATTCCGGGGACGACGAAGTTGTCGCGGCTGGATGAGAACATCGGTTCGCTTGACGTGAAGCTCACGGCAGACGACTTGCGCGAAATTGACATTGCAGCGTCGAAAATTACGGTGGAAGGTGAGCGCTATCCGGAGGCGCTGCAGAAAATGACTGGACTGTGATTGGCGAGAGCGCGCCGACTCGCCCCGGTCGATCGCCGTGGGCCTAACCTAAACCTAGAACTGCAATAATCAGTGGGCTAATCCAATCGAGGAGAATCCTGTGTATCACGCGAAAGCTTATTCGGCCGCCAGCGCGAGCGCGCGGCTAGCTGCTACAAAGATTTCGAGGCGCGAGCCGGCGCAACATGACGTGCAGATCGATATTTTGTACTGCGGCATCTGCCACTCCGATCTGCACCAAGTCCGCGACGAGTGGAGCGGCGTGATGCCCACCGTGTACCCTTGCGTTCCGGGACACGAAATCGTCGGCCGCGTGACGAAGGTTGGGTCGGCCATCACGAAGTTCAAAGCCGGGGAGCTTGCCGCTGTCGGCTGCATGGTGGATTCCGATCGCACCTGTCCGGAGTGCAAAGCGGGCATGGAGCAGTTCTGCCCGAACTTTACTTTGACTTACAACTTCCCCGATAAGATTTTGGGAGGCGTCACGTACGGCGGGTATTCCGAAAGCATCGTAGTGGACGAGAACTTTGTGTTGCACGTGCCTGCGAGCTTGCAGCCTGCTGGAGCTGCTCCTTTACTTTGCGCCGGGATCACGACGTACTCGCCCATGCACCACTGGAAAGTTGGCAAGGGGAAGAAGGTTGGCATTGTCGGTCTGGGTGGACTGGGTCACATGGGAGTTAAATTCGCACACGCGCTGGGGGCGCACGTCGTGGTGTTCACGACTTCGCCGAAAAAGAAGGAAGATGCGCTGCGGCTGGGTGCCGATGAGGTGGTTATTTCGAACAATGCGAACTCGATGCAAAAACACGCGGGCAGCTTCGATTTCATTCTGGACGCTGTCTCGGCGGATCACGACATAAACGCTTACCTCAATATGTTGCGACGCGATGGCCGTGTCGTAATGCTCGGCGCGCCGGAGAAACCGCTGGCGGTTTCGGTATTTTCACTGATCATGGGGCGCCGCAGCCTTTCTGGTTCGCCGATCGGGGGTATTGCCGAGACTCAACAGATGTTGGATTTCTGCGGGAAGCACAATATTGTTTCGGATGTGGAGGTTATTCCGATCCAGAAGGTTAATGAAGCGTACGAACGGCTGCTTAAGTCGGACGTGAAGTACCGCTTTTCGATTGATATGGCTTCGTTGAAAGCGGAGTGACGCGATTTCGTTGCCGAGGAAGAACGGTGCGCGCGGTCAGTGACGCGAAGTAAACCGAGCTGGAGTGGGGGCCTTGACGTTCTGCTCATTGTCGGCTTGCTGAACTTCAGATACGATCGGGTCGCAATCGGCACGAGTCTGCTTCGGTGTTGGTAATGACCGACAAACTTTGGCCACAACTTATCGTCCCGCCCGTCCTTACGCTGGTGTGGTTGCTGATAGGCTCGCACATTCTGAAGCTTGCCCGCCCGGGTGGCGGCCTGGACAAAGCCCGTTCAAAGCTTAACTGGTATGGCGCCGCGGTGAAGCTGGCGGTTATGTATGTGATTTGGTTTCATTTGGAATTGGAATCGTACTGGAAGGTCGGGGTTGTGTCATTTGTTGTGCTGGCTGTCTTGATTGCGGTTACTGGTGCGCGTCGGCGCGAAGAGGGCGGCTGCTCGATTCGCATTGGACACGCGCTCGGATGATTTGGGTTGGGGCAACGTCGCCGGGTTGGTGATCGTCTCAATCTTCTGATTTTACGGAAGCTGACAACGGAGCTGGAATGTCACTCAAATCGGGCGGGACGCACGCGGGGCTCGCTGAGATTCGCGATTCCCTGCTGCAAACCTATGCCTGCAACGACGCGATGAACCAGCTGATTTTGGCGGAGTTGAACCCGCGTGCTTGGCGTGCGCAGGCGCCGGGCGGAAAACGCGGTGGGCGGACGATCGCGGCGATCTTTGCGCATCTGCACAACTGCCGGCTTTCATGGCTAAAGAATTCGGCGCCGCATTTAAAGTGCCCGGCGCCGCTCGATCCGGACCGCTGCACGATGAAGCAGGCGGCTGCGGCGCATCGAAAAAGCGGGACGCAGTGTTTGCGGATGTTGACGGATGCGTTGTCGGCTGCGCCGAGTCGGCGTGTGGCGAAATTCGCGCGCGGGAGTTGGGCGCAAACTTGGCCGGCGGGCGGGACGATGTTTGCTTACATGTTCTCGCACGAGGCACACCATCGCGGGCAGATTTTGATGCTGGCGCACCAGCTGGGCTACCGCGTGCTTCACAAAACTCCCGGCGTGTGGCACTGGGAGAAGTTGTGGAGGCAGGTTGGACTTACGGCGCGGCCGCGGTGAGTGAAACCTGCCGGCGGACGGACCTGCCGACAGCCCGTACGTCCGCGCTCGGCGCAATTCCAGTTTAAGGGCAAAAAAGCCAGCGACGAGCAAACGGGAGGCTTAAGCGCCGGCGCTGGCACCGACATCACTATCCTGCGTTAAGTGGGTAGCTTGCAGCTGCAATCGATCCCAGGTGCCACCATATCTTATTGCACGGACTGTTTTTCTCTCGTAAATACCCTGCGGGAATCCAAGCTCGATTCGGCTTGCTCCATCGAGGGATTTTAATTGTTCGGTGGAGAGTTGCAGATCCAAACTGCCGAGATTGTCCAGGAGTTGAGATACCTTTCGCGCTCCGACGATCGGGATTACTGGCACCGCTTGGTGGCGCAGCCACGCGAGTGCGACTTGCGCCATGCTGCGACCAACTTGTTCAGAGACCGACTCCACCGCCGAGATGATCGGCGTCGTGTGCTGTTCCTCGGGAAGGAATTCCTTCATTCCCTCATGGCTCATCCGCCCTCCGTCGGCTTTACTCTCACCGTGATACTTCCCGGACAAAATGCCATTCGCCAAGGGAGACCAGGCCAGAACCCCCAAGTTCAAAGCTTTCGACATGGGAATCAGTTCGCGCTCGACCGTGCGCTGAATGAGGCTGTACTCGATCTGCAACCCAATGAACTGCGTCCAGCCTCGAAGCTCCGCCAGAGTGTTTGCCTGGGCGATCCACCAGGCGGGAGCGTCCGAGATCCCCACGTAGAGAACCTTGCCTTGGCGAACGATATCGTCCAGGCCGCGCATGACCTCTTCCACAGGTGTGATCCCGTCCCAGATGTGCACCCAGTACAGGTCGATGTTGTCGGATTGCAATCTCTTCAGACTGGCTTCCACTGATTGCATCATGCTCTTACGGTGACTGCCTGCGGCATTGGGATCGTTGCCGGGCGCAGCGTTGGAGTATTTTGTCGCTAGAACGACACTGTCGCGATGGCCTTTGATAGACTCACCTACAAATTTTTCGCTCGTGCCGCCGGTGTAGAAATTCGCTGTGTCAATGAAGTTCCCGCCTGCTTCGCGGTAGGTCTGGTAGATTTTCTGCGCTTCAGCCTTCGATGACCCCCATCCCCACTCGTCGCCGAAGGTCATCGTGCCCAGAGACGCTTCCGACACCCGCAGTCCGCTCTTGCCGAGTAATCGGTATTTCATGTTTGTGCCCCTTTCCTGCGAGTCAGGAATTGATTCCGCTATTTTCCCTATACAATTGGCTATCGAACCGCCCGTCTTCAAATACCGTTGATACCGTGAGATGTCTCCATTTCTCGGCCTCGATGGCACGGGCGGCTTCGGCTTGTTGCGCTCGCTGTTCCGCATCGACACCAAGGATCAACCGCACCGGTACCTCGTCGTTGTATGCTAGTTTCAGGATCACGCCGGCGATCTTCTGCGGATCGCCTTCCGCACGCCCTTCGAGGCCGCGCAATATTTTCAGGAACGAACCGACCGAGCCCTCATACTCCGGCAGCAACTCCGGCGCATTCTGACCGGCCCGCCGTAGCCAGTTGGTCCGAATGCCTCCCGGCTCGAGCGTGCAGACCTTGACCCCGAACGGCGCGACTTCCATCGCCAGAGAGTCGCTGAAACCGCCCACCGCCCATTTGGCCGCGTGATACGGCGTATTGCCCGGAACCGCGAGCCGGCCGCCGACCGAAGACACCTGAAAGATGTGACCGCTCTTCTGCTTGCGCATCACCGGCACAGCTGCGCGTGTGGTGTACACAACACCGTAAAAGCAGGTGTCCCCGACCGCCTGGAAGTCCTCCGCGCTTATCTGCTCGAACGGTGCAAACTGCCCGTAACCAGCGTTGTTGACGAGCACGTCCAGGCGCCCGAAGCTGTCTACCGCCGACTGCACGGCTGCCTTTGCGGCGGCCTCATCGCGCACTTCCAGCCTGACGGGCTTGATGCGCTCGCCATACTGCTGTACGAGCGGCGCGAGTTCCTCGGTGCGACGCGCTCCCGCTACCACACTGTCACCAGCGGCCAGAGCCGCATCGGCGATGTCCCGCCCCAATCCGTTCCCGCTTCCGGTAATCAACCAGACTTTGGCCATTGAGATATCCTCCGCGACATTGGATGATTAGAATGACTGACTGGATGCTCATTTATTTGTAGCGCGGACTTTCAGCGCAGGGCTCGCCAGAAGACCTGGAAGCCTCTTGCCATGAGTTGCTTGCGCCGCCCGGGCGCTCTAGAGACGAATCCCATGGTGGCTTCCTGCAGCGCCGTCATCGTGGCCGCCGCAAAACCAGCAGGCAGGCCGCGCAGCGCAGCGCAGCCGTCCAGCTCGCTGAGCGTTTGGCCAACTGCACCGCCCGCCGCAGCGGTTTTCGCGCGCGTTTCGGGCGTGATCACGTCGGAGACGTTGAGTTGCACGGAAACTTTGCGTTTCTCTGGAAATTGGATGGCCCAATCCAGATAGCTCGTCCAGATGTGCTGCGCCCGGCGCTCCAAACTTCCCTTCCCCGGAAATTTGGCGTTGACCCGGGAATACGCCTCGCTCTTCAGCGCGAGATAAAGCTCGTTCAGCAGCTGTTCCTTGGTCGCGAAGTAGGTGAAGAGGGTGCCGGCGGCGACACCCGCGCGCTGAGCGATTTTTGCCGTGGGCGCGCCGAGGCCGGACTGGGCAACTTCGCGCACCGCCGCGCGGAGGATGGCAGTGCGTTTCCTGGCACTTTTTAGTCGCGACATTATCTCTTCCCTATCTGGGGACGAGCGTACAGCGGTTCGGGCATCCGAGTCACGACAATGATGTGCTTAGCACGGACCATTCTTTTTCAACTCTGCGCAATGTGTGCATTACGGAACAGTTTCGCAAGCCTCGCTATGCGCTAATGAAAGAGTTGAGGAGCCTCGACGCTGAAAATTGGCACGTGCACCATCGGCGACAAGAGAAG
Organism: Candidatus Acidiferrales bacterium; assembly: GCA_035602855.1. GTDB lineage: Bacteria > Acidobacteriota > Terriglobia > Acidiferrales > UBA7541 > Palsa-295. The sequence goes on along the minus strand of DATNLN010000031.1, from coordinate 26,958 downwards.
AACGGAACCAGCCCGGGCCGACTCACTGTGACTTTGTGATCTGTAAGCCTACTTTGGTCGACGCGAGCCGCAGCACCCCCCGCGGCGTCAGAGAAGTACGCGTTGTGCCTGCTTCTGTGCATCCAAACCGCGCCCGCACAGAGTCCGCGCCTTGCCGTCTCTATCTCGTTTTCGCCTGGGCGTCTCTGCTGTTGTGTGTGGTTTCGGCGAGTACCCGGGCGCAAGCACAAAATTCTGCACCCTCGTTCGCGGGCGTTTCCCTATCCCAAGGACCTTTTGCGACAACACCCCCCAAGGAGGCGTCGGCCAGCGTCGCCGGCACTGTCCTGGATTTGAGCGGCGCCAGCGTTTCCGGTGCGGAGGTGACTTTGCTCGCCAGAGATGGCGCGCCGGGGCGCAGCATGGTATCTGCAGCGAACGGCGAATTTAATTTTATAGAGATTCTCCCGGGTTCTTACGTCGTGATGATCAATGCGAAGGGTTTTGCGGTTTTCACATCAGCCGAATTCGCCGTTGCGGCGCTGCAGGCTTACGAGATTCCGAACATTTCACTTTCGCTCGCCGCGACAAACATGGAAGTAATCGTGCGTCCTACCGAGCTGATCGCCGCCGAACAAATCCGGGGAGAAGAAAAGCAGCGTCTGGTGGGCGTACTGCCGAATTTCTATACCAGCTACGTCCCGGACGCCGCGCCGCTCACCTGGAAACAGAAATTCGCGCTCGCGACACGCGGCACATTCGATCCGGTGGCGCTGCTTGGCGTAGGCTTCGCCGCTGGCATCGAGCAGGCGAACAACTCCTTCGCCGGGTACGGGCAAGGCGGCGCGGGATACGGCAAGCGTTTCGCGGCAAAGTTTGCGGACGGGCGGAGCAGCGACTATTTGACTCATGCGATTTTTCCCACGCTGCTGCACCAGGATCCGCGCTACTACTACCAGGGCACCGGATCGTTTAAGTCGCGCCTGCTGCATGCGGTTGGATCCGCATTTCTGACGCGCAGCGATAGCGGACGCACCGAGCCCAACTATTCTTACGTTCTGGGCGATATGTGCTCGGGAGCGCTGTCCAATCTGTATTATCCAGCGGCGAATCGCGGTGCGCATCTGGTCTTCAGCACTGCGGCCGTGGGCCTCGCCGGACGTGTCGGCGGGAATATCCTCCGCGAATTTTTGCCGAAACATTCGACCACCAACGTGCCGCGCGAGGGCACGCCATGAGCACCAAGGCTTGCGCCCCGAGCGAGCTTCGCACGTGCGGAAAAATCATCAGGCGAGCGTGATCGCGCCCATGTCAATCGCGACCAGCAGAGGCTCTGTCACGGGCTGGTAATCGCCTTCGTAGGCGAAGACGCGGCGCTTGGTGGGTACGACGATGCCGTCAACATTGCGATAATCGAATGCGTAGTTGAGGCCGGTGGCGCCGCCCAGGATGTCCACGGTGTAATCGTGGCGACACAACAAACCACTCGGTGCGAAGCAGGAAATCTGTTCCCGGGTATGGCTCTTCACGTTTTCGGGGAAAATGACTTTGAGGCGCCGCCAAGTGGAACTCTCGACGTTGATCGGCGCGATTTCTTCCGTCTCGAATCCATCGTAGGTGTAGAGAAATGGAGTGTTGAGGTAGGTCCACAGGGCTTCGCCGACGAAGTAGGCCACTTGAATATCGTCCCAGGGAGTTTCGCGTTGCTGGCCTGCGAAAGATTTTTCCGGATCGTCGCGAGCTTCGATTAACGTGCCGTCCAGTTTTTCGATTACGACGCGGTCGGGCTGGAAAATCGCGCGTTTGTCCTGGCCCGGGAAGTCCACGATGACGCGTTCCTTGCGCGTTTCGGCGGTCAATACCACGTTTTTGAGAACGTCTGGCTTCCCTTTCACGTCCCAGATCGCACCGGTGATGGAGGCGGCGACCCTGATGGTGTGGAGTTCGTTCCAACGGTCCAAACCGCCGTGCGCTTTGACTGCCAGTTCCAAGAGTTCGCCCATGAAAAAGCTCCCTTGATGATTGCGTTGCAAAAACAAATCGCGGAGGTGGGGGGTGCGCGTTGACGTCGCCGACCCCGATGAGAAATCCGCAGTCCGGCCACCAGGAAGCGAAAGCAGCCTGTAGCTTAACAGAGCGAGCAGGAAGCGCCGCGAGCAAATCTGCGAGGCGCAAGGCGACATCCGGGGAGTGAGGATCAGTCCGTTGGAACGCCCACTGCTCGGGCGGCGCAGATTTTCGCACCGTGAGCGGAACGATGTCAGGGCGCGTGGGCACTGAGTCCGACCCGAGTTGCCGGATTCAGCGTCAACGCCTCTACATCGTTCTTCTTTGGGAACAATCCGGCCGCGATAGTACCAAGGTACCAGCGAACCATCGGTAACTACACGGTACAACTAGCGTGTGGTGCGGAGGGGGCGATGAACAGAATTTCCGCGTGTTTGCTTTTCCTGGTAATGGGCTGCTCTTCCTGTGGCGTGCGTGCGCAAGGGAGTCATGAGCCGCTCGGGGAAACTCAGCTTCTGGCGCTGGTGGCCGGTGCGGCGCTGCCAGAAAACATTGTCGCGGCTATCCGCGATCGTGGCGTGAGTTTCACGAGCGATGCTGATTTCCGCGCAAAATTGGAAGCAGTTGGTGCCGACCCGCGGACTTTAGAAGCGCTGGATACGGCGAAAGTGATCGTGCCAGCAGGCGCGAAGGAAGTGCCGAACAAGGAAGTCCAGAAGCGCATCCTTGATATGGCGACCCAGTACAAGAGCGAGAAATTTCCGGACGACCCTACAGAATTGTTGGCAGTAATCAAGGACGCGCTGGGGAGTCCGGAATCCGGATTTGTGATGGGCCAGATGCTGCGGCAGCAGGAGCTATTCCCACAGGCCGAATACGTGTACGGCGAAGTCCTGAGCGATAACCCAAATTTTCCCGAAGCACATACCAAGTTGAGTTACATCCTGCACCGCCTGGAGGAGGAAGAGGCGGCTCTGCGCGAAGCGAAGGCGGCGCTGATGGCGACTCCTGACAACGCGGAGGCGCACAAGAATGCGGGGCTGGCGCTGGCGGCGATGCGCAAATTCGATGCAGCGGATGCGGAATACGAAGCGGCGTTGCGAGGGAAACCGGACTACGAGGCGGTGCGCTACGATCTGGGACTGATGTATTCGCTGGAAGGCGACGTGAACGGCGCGATTGCCCAGTACAGGAAGGCCATTGCGCTGGACCCGAGCGACGTCGATGCACGTTACAACCTGGGTGTGGCTTTCGAAAGGAAGGGCGACTTCGATTCCAGCATTCGGGAATATCGCGAGGTGAAGCGGCTGGACCCGAAACGCTATGACGGGCGACACAATTTGGCGGCGGCGCTGCTGAATCACAATTTCAACGCGGAGGCGGTCCTGGAATTTCGCGAACTGGAGAAGGATTTTCCGGATGTTGGCGTTTGCCATTATTGTTTGGGGCTTGCTTTGCACCGGACTTGGGACCTGGCCGGCGCGGAGAAAGAATTTCTGCTGGCGACCAAGCTGGACCCGTCGGACCCGCTGCCTCATATAGGGCTTGGCGCGGTGCGCGAAACCCAAAAACGGTACGATGAATCGCTTGAGGAATATCGGCTTGCCGCAAAATTGGACCCTACGTCCGTAGATGCGCCTTTAGGAGCGGGGCGCGTGCTGTTGGCCAAGAAAGACTATGCGCACGCGCTCGACCAGCTGAAACAAGCCGAGGAGCTGCAGCCCAGCAGCGCGTACGTGCACGAATACTATGCACAGGCTTTGCTGGCGTCGGGGGACAGCGCCGCGGCCGTCAGCGAATTTCAGCAGGCCATCGCGCTTGCGCCAGGGCAGGTTCCGGTGATGATCGAATTGGCCGAGGCGCTGGAGAAGAAAGGAGAGTGGGCTGAGTCGGTAGAGGAATATCACCAGGCCGCGCTGCGGGACGCCAGTGCGGATTATCGAACGAAAATAACGCGGATGGATGCGGCGAATCCGGAGATTGAATACAAAAAAGCCCAGGAGCGATTGAAGCTACATATCGCGGGGTTGAAGTCCGGTGGAAAAGCTGCGGAGGCGGCCGCACTGGAGGCGCGCATCCGTAACCTGGAAGCCGCGCCGAATCTTTCGGAAAAGATTGATGCGGCTCTGCAGGCGGGCGCCCAAGCCAATCAGCAGAGACATTTTGACGAGGCGCTGAAGCATTTCCAGGAAGCGGTGGCGCTGGCCGAGAAAATAGAGCCTCATGATCAGCGCCTGGTCACCGCGCTGGATCACGTGGGGAACGAGTATCTGGGGCAAGACGCGGCAGCGGCCGAAGCTGCTTACGAACGCGAATTAAAAGTGACGGAGGAAATATTTGGCGTGCGCTCGGCGAACACGGCTTTGCCGCTGCAGTCGCTGGGCCGCAATGCCCTGATGCAGCACGATTATGCCGCGGCGGAGAAATTTTATTTTCGAGAGGTGGATGTGAACGAGAAAGTTTACGGCGAGGGCAGCGATCGCGTGGCGGCCAGCCTGCTGGATGCCGCGAGCGTTTACATCGTGCAAAAGGATTATGCAAAGGCGGAACCGTACATTCTGCGCTCGGTGCATATTGACGAATCGTTGTACGGCCACGACGGAATCAGCATGCTGATGCCCTTGAGCAATGCCTGCAATCTTTACGACAAGTGGGGCAAGCCCGACAAACTGGAACCATATACCCGGCAGCTGCTGGCCGTGGCAGAAAAACAGTTTGGCCCGAACAGCCCGCAACTTGCGCCGGTCTTGACCAGTGAAGCGCGTGCGCTGCGGACGCTGGGACGCGCGAAAGAAGCCGCGGACGTGGAAAGCCGTTTGGCGTCTATCCGCGCGGCTACGATGAGTGCGCCCTGATCCGACGCGCGGATTGGCGCGCCTCAGTTCCCTACTTGATCGTGGATGGGACGCTGCTGGCGGGGACAAGCTCGCGTGCGGTGATTTGCGCGGCGGCGAGTTCGCGGGCCAAGGTTTCCAGGGCGAAGTAGATCGTGTGCGAGCGCAGAACGCCTTCTAAGGTTTGCACGACGGGTACGGCGGGCGGGCCGGAAATGCGCGCTGCGTTTGCTTTTGCATCGAGCGCCTGGATCGCGGCTTCGAAATCAAACTCGGGCGTCGAAAATTTGCGCGTCAGGATTCCTCCGGCGATTCGCTGCAAGGTTGCAGAGATTCCGGCGCTTAGCACTGTGAACTCCGGTTCCCACTTCGGGTCAATGCCTCCACAAAAAGATCCATCGCAGGCGATGTCCAGAGTTTCCACCGCCTGAGACATGCGTTCCTCCTGCTGCAACAATTTCACAAGAGTGATGCGGAGTGCGGACCAACGCGCAGGCTCGTAGCGGCCATGTGTGTGGAAGTCCGCGTTTTTGCGCGCTTGAGTTGCAAGCCACGCGCGCAAGGCTTCGAAGTCGACCGCATTCTGGCGGCGAAACCGTCCCAGCAGCGCAGCGACGAAGGAATCCAGGTGCAGGAATGCCGCCCCGAGGCCGCGCCGGAGATCTTCCAGGGCCGAAGAGGGCCAGACGAACTCCGCCACCAGCAGCGCGATGAGAATTCCAAACGAAACTTCCAGAAAGCGGTTGAACGCCGGGACCCACGGACGGCCGGTGTGCGGGATGAGCAATGTGATCGCAACAGTTACGGCAGCGAGCCGCAAACCTTCCTCCAGGTGCAAGACGCTGCAGAGCAGGACCGTGACGAACGCCGCCACGCCGAACATGGCGAGGTTTTGATCGAAGTAGGCCACGAACGGGATGGAGACAGCGGCGCCGACGGCTGTCGCGGCAAAGCGAATCCAGGATTGTTGTACGGCTGCACCGAGGTTTGTTTGCATCACGATCATGGCGGTGATCGCGGCCCAGTATGGTTGCGGCAGGCGCAGCAGTTCGGCAAAATACATGGCGAGGCAGCCGGCAAGCGCTGTCTTCAGTGCCAGTCGAAAGTTCGCGGAGGAAGTGGTCATGTTTTGTGGCAGTCGAGCCGGGTGGATTATGGACCGAGAGTGGGTGGCTGCGATAGAGGCGGATGCACGGTGTCAAATTGGGGCAGATAAGTGAGGACAACACCAATTGCGACATAGAGATAGCACAGGTACCGGTTTGTGCAAAGTGTTGCATATTGAGAAATTCGGGCGAGCATTGGTGTCCGCGATGTAGTTCAGCGCAAAGGGGTTATTTCGGGGGCATGAAATGTCCCTTGGTGGCTAACGTGCAAGTCTCCCTGTGGAAGCAAATTGCGCGGAGGTGGGTCGATGAGAGCTTGTAAAGCATTGGCGATCGTGGCTGCAGTGGCTTTGGCAATGGTTGCAGCGAGCGTGGCTAAGGCCGACGGTGCCGTCGATCCCAAGGTGAAGTTGATTATCCCGACGGATCCGACCATTGAGCCGTGCAGTCAGGTGCCGGAAGGGGTGAGTTGCTTCACGTCGAATTCCTTTCAGAATCCGGTAGATGTTGCCGGGCCAACCCAGGCTCAATTGAACGGCACGTTCGATCTAGTGACCAACTTCATTTATGAACCGACGGATTGCGTCAACGGTGTTTGCCCTGCGTCCGACACGCTCTCGGACCTATGGATCGCCATCACTCCGACGATCCAGAACGCGATCTATACATGCACCCTCGGGTCATCTCCTGGCGAGACGGCGGCCTTCAACGTCTGCCCGGCAGCGGTTGGGATTAACAGCAGTGGTCTTGAACTGCTCGAGTTGGCGTGCAACCCCGCTATCAGCGCCTGCACGGGAATGCTCCCTGGCGAAGAAGGATCGGCGGAGATCGCCCCTGAGCCTGGCGAATTCGCGATGCTCGGACTGGGTATCGCGTTGGTTGGATTTTGTGGTTGGAAGCGCCGGCAGGCCGTCGAACTCAGCCGGGCTAGCCAAGGAAATCTGGCTGCCTGCTGAAGTTAGACTTCGCCTTTAGTAACTGGCGATCTGATGTGATTTGAATCTGCCCACCACGACTGACCTTGTGGCGGGCAGATCGCTTTTTAGAGGAAGGAATTACCCCAATGCTGTCGCGACCGGCTTGGCGGTTGTGTGCCACCACGCTTCACCTAAATCCCACTCGGCTTCCTTGTTGCTGTCGATTTTCGCGCGACGCGGAATTGCCGCGCGCGAGTGAGGCAAGACCATTGATTGCAGTTGATTTCCAGCGTTTCCGCGCACGGCCGGGTTGTGCCGCGGCGACGGCACGGCGCCGGTGTGGCGATTTCATCGGGAAAAGAGCCGGCGAGATGCCGGCACTGGGCACGGCAACGGCGTGGCAGCGGCTGCGTCGTCCGACGAAGCCGAACCGGCCGGCGCCCTCCTGTCCGTGCAACGGGATGTCGCTGCAGCGCGATTCACAAATTCGAGAACCACGGGGGAACGAAACAACCGCCTGAGTTAGGGCTTCGTTGAGTATTTCTTGATGAGCTTGGCGAACTCAGGATTGCTGTGGAGGCTTTCCAGATCCGGATCAACGGCGGCGGACTCCGCCGGATAGTGATCTGCAAGCACGGCTGCGAGTAAAGTCAGCGCTTGGCTCGGCTTTCCGTTCAGCGCATTTATCTGGACTTCGGTGTAGGCGAGGTTGACGTCCTTCTTGTCCTGCGCGCGAGCGCGAGCGATGAAGGTATCCGCATCCTGAGGCTTTCCGAGATTGGCGTAGGAGAGCGCCACTTCGGCCAAAACCGACGTGTCCTGCGGGTTCGTCTGCAATTCCTTGTAGCCGGCGGATATTGCTTGCTGGTAGGCAGCGTGAGCCTTGTCCGTCTGACCCAAGGCACGATAGGCATCGCCCAGGTTTACAGCCAATTGCGTGTCGTTGGCGTTAAGCGCCACAGCCTTCTCGAAGGCTTGTGCGGACTCGGCATACTGCTTCAGGAAAAAATACGCGGTGCCGAGATTCGAGTAAGCGCCGGCGTTGGGTTCGATTGCCAGCGCCTTTTGGAGAGAGGGAACCGCCTCGCTGTACTTGGCCTGCTGCACCAGCACGTTTCCGGCATTTTCGTATCCCGCGTTCACGTCCGGCTCGAGCGTGGAGACCTGCTTGAACGCATCGAGCGCTTTATCGTATTCGCCGACCTGGAAGTAAGCGACGCCGAGGGAATTCTCATTGATCCAGTAGTAGGGATTGAGCTGGACGGCCTTTTGAAACGCTTCGATCGCGTGGGGCATGTCGCCCTTCGACATATATACGTTGCCCAGACGGTAATACACTTCGTCGGAATTGGGCGCCAAGGCCTGTGCGCGGTTCAACTCCGCGATCGCTTCCGAATATTTTCCCGTGGCGCGATAGACGCTGCCCAGAGTGGAGTGGACTTCGGGAAGTTTATCGTTCAACTGCAGAGCTTGTTGGGCGGCGGCCAGTGCCTTTTGGGTCCAAAATCCATCGTTGGTCAGTCCGAACATGCGCAAGCTGGCCTGGGCCACACCGGTGTAGGCCAGCGCAAATTTGGGATCCTGTTTTACCGCCTGATTGAAATAATCAAGCGCGGTCTGAATGCTCTTAGCGTCATTGACGCGCAGGGCGTTGCGACCGCGCAGGTAAAAATCGTACGACGCGACATTATCTGTAGGGCGAGCTTCGGCATTGGCATTTTCTTCGTTCGTGGGATTCACATCCATCGCGCCAACCACTTGCGCGTAGATATGATCCTCCAGGGTGAACAGGTCCGCCGGAACGCCGTCGAATTGCTGGCTCCAGATGCGCTTGCCGTTCACCGCGTCTTCCATATTCAGGATGATGCGAATTTTGTCGCCATTGCCCTGCACCATGCCCTGCACCAGGGTGTTCGCGCCCAAGCTGCGTGCGATTTTCTCCACAGGTTGCTTGGGATCGGCCTTGGCGGCGGCATCGGACGAAGTGACGTGCACGCCCTTCAACTGGAAAAGTTTCGCCGCGAGCGCTTCCTGGATGCCTTGCGCCAGATAGCCGAGTTGCGATTGATCACCCAGAACTTGCAGCGGCAGAATGGCGACGTAGCGTCCGCTGGAAAGCGGCGGAATGCCGGAAGCCGCTGAGCCCGCAGGCCCGGTCTGCTCCACATGAAATCCTGGAATCAAGTGCCGCACCGGCGGAATCGCGAATGCGATGAGCAGCAGCGCCACAACGCCGGCGACGACCCACACCCAACGGCGGCTGGCGAACTCGGGGATCTGGATGATGACGCTTTGCGAGCCGGACCCGATGCGCGACATTCCGACACGAGACACGCTGCCGGAAGACCCGCCTTGCATGTCAGCCAGAATTTCGTAAGCATTCTGGTAGCGATCGTTGGGATCGCGTTCCAGGCAGCGCATGATGATTTTCACGAGCCAGTTGGGGAGATCCGGCCGCAGGATCTTCGGGCTCTTGGGCTTTTCCTGAATGCGCTGGTACATCACTTTCAGTGTGGATTCGCCGGTGAAGGGCACATCGCCGATCACCATTTCGTACAAGATAAGGCCGAAAGCGTAGAGGTCGGCGCGGCCGTCGGCGGGCTTGCCCTCTACTTGTTCCGGAGACATATAACGCGGGGTGCCGAGGAAGGCGCCGGTGCGCGTCATGCCGATGGCGCCTTCTTCGAAGGATTTCGCGAGTCCGAAATCGCAGACGAAAATCTGGTCGTTCTTATCGACCAGCAGGTTCTGCGGTTTCAAGTCGCGATGGACCACGCCTTCGGCATGCGCGGCCGCCAGCGCCTCCGCAATCTGGCGGGAAAAATTCAGAATGCGTTGCAGCGGCATTTTGGGGTTTTCACGGATGATGTGCTGCAGGTCCTTGCCTTCGACGAAGGCCATGGAAATGAAACGCAGGCCGCCGACATCTCCCATGTCGTGAATGCGCAAAATATTTTTGTGGGAAATTTTACTGGCGAGAACTAATTCCTGTTTGAAGCGTTTGAGGGCGTCGGATTCGCCGATGGCGCCGTCGCGGACCACTTTAATGGCGACGGTGCGGTCGAGGTCTTTGTCATAGGCCTTATAAACGCGGCCCATGCCGCCTTGGCCGAGAAGCACTTCGATGCGGTACCGCGGACCGAAATCGCTGCCGGGAGCGATGACGGTGGCGTCCACCATCTGAATCGTTTCGGACTCGCCCAACGGCATGGGAGTTCCACAACGTGAGCAGGACTCAGCGAAGTCCGGGTTCACCGTGCTGCAGTGAGGACAATTGATCACGAAAAAGCCGCCAGGAAGGCCCCAAATCGGGGACTACAATGGCGGATTATCGTGCATCCTTGCATGGCCTGCAACTATTAAGTGGCGCATATGTGCAATATCGGCCTTCGTTCGGAGCAAATGCCCGGTTAGACTGTACGCCACTTGCGAGCGCCATTTTCGAGCGCCGCTAGCCCATGCTGGGAACGCCCATACACGTCTGGATCGTCTTCTTAGTCACGACGGCCGCCGCCCTGGTGGTTGACCTGGGCGTGTTTCATCGCAAAAACCATACGATCGGCCTGCGCGAAGCACTGCTGGAGAGCGCGGCGTGGATTTCCGTTTCGCTGCTTTTTAACCTGTGGCTCTATTATTCGCAAGGGCCCCGGGTAGGCGTGGAATTTCTTACCGGTTATTTGGTTGAGAAATCGCTCAGCGTGGACAATATTTTTGTTTTTCTGCTGATCTTTCAGGCCTTCCACGTGCCGGCGCAATCACAACACAAGGTTCTGTTCTTGGGGGTGCTGGGGGCTCTGGTGATGCGCGCGGTCTTCGTGCTGGCGGGTGTGGAGTTGCTGCAATCGTTTCACGCGGTGCTGTATGTTTTTGGCGGGCTGCTCTTGCTGACGGGGTTGCGCATGTTTTTTCCCGGCAAGCGCGTGGTGCGGCCGGATCGCAATCCGCTGGTGCGCATGGCGCGGCGGATTATTCCGGTGACCGATCAGTTCCAGGGCGAGCGGTTTTTTGTGAAGCAGGCTGGTAAATGGATTGCCACGCCGCTATTTTTGGCGTTGGTGGCGGTGGAGGCGATGGACATTATTTTTGCTGTGGACTCGGTGCCCGCGGTCTTGGCGATCACGCGCAACGCGTTCATCGTTTATTCCTCGAATGTGTTTGCGATATTGGGTTTGCGGGCGCTTTATTTTGCGCTGGCGGATGTGCTGCCGCGATTCCGGTTCTTGCATCAGGGGCTGGCGGGGATTCTTGTATTCGTTGGGGCCAAGATGTCGCTGAGCGAATGGGTGCCCGTTTCCGCGCCTGTTTCGCTTGGCGTTATTGTGGGAATCTTGGCTGTAACGGTGGCGGCGTCGTTGCTGTTCCCTGCCGCGGGTGAAAAAGCGAAATGATCTCCGATCCGCGTGCTATCCCAAGTTAAGAACAAGTATCCGCGGCTCGGTCATCTCTTCTATAGCGTAGCGCAAGCCTTCGCGGCCGATTCCGGAATCTTTCACGCCGCCGTAGGGCATGTGGTCAATCCGGAAAGCGGACATATCGCCTGCGATGACGCCGCCCACTTCCAGATCTTCAAACGCGGAAAATAACAGTTTGGAATCGCGCGTGAAGATGCCCGCCTGCAGACCGAAGGGCGAATCGTTTACGCGGCGGATGGCGTCGGCGAAATCGTCGTACGGCTCGACGATCACCACCGGCGCAAAGACTTCCTGGCAGCTGACTTTCATGTCCGCGCGCACGCTGGTAAGGACCGTGGGCTGCAAAACGGCACCGTGGCGCGCCGCGCCGCCAGCATGGAGTTTCGCGCCGCCAGCGACGGCCTCTTCAATCCAGGAAGCAGCGCGGCGCGCCGCATCTTCGCTGATCATGGGGCCGACGTCGGTGGTTTCATCCAGCGGATCGCCCACGTGCAGTTTTTTGACGCCGTCGAGCAGGCGCGCCAGGAAATGATCCTGCACGCTGCGCTGCACATAGATGCGCTGCACGGAAATGCAACTCTGTCCGGCGTAGGAAAAACCGCCCACGACGCAGCGATCGGCTGCGACGTCCACGTCAGCATCGGAGTGGACGATCACTCCGGCATTGCCACCTAATTCCAAGGTGACCTTTTTCTTTCCGGACTTCCCTTTCAGCGCCCAGCCGACCGGGACGCTTCCGGTGAAGGTGAGCATTTTCAGCCGGTCGTCGCCGACCAATTTCTCGGCTTCTTGATTTGCCAGCGGCAGTACATTCAGAGCGCCGGCAGGAAGCCCGGCTTGCTCGATGACTTCGGCCAGCAACAGCGAGGTGAGCGGAGTTTGCGGAGCAGGCTTCAGCACCGTGGTGCAGCCGGCGGCGATTGCCGGAGCCACTTTGTGCGCTACCAGATTCAGCGGAAAATTAAATGGCGTGATGGCCAGAATCGGGCCCAGAGCGAAGCGGCGGACGATTCCGGCGCGGCCTGCGGTGGATGCTTGCGAATCGAGCGGCAGCCATTCGCCGCCGACGCGCGTGGCCTCTTCGGCCGCGACGGCGAAGGTGAAAATCGCGCGATCTACTTCGGCGCGCGCCGTGCGGATGGGTTTTCCCGCTTCCCGCGCGATCCGTTGCGCGAATTCCTCGCGGCGCTTGCTGATTCCATCGCCGATGGCCCGCAGAATAGCTTGGCGTTCGTAACCGGGCATTTTGCGCGTGATTTGAAACGCGCGCTGGGCGGCGCGCACGGCTGCTTCGGCGTGGGCGGCGGTGGCTCGATAGGACGCGCCCACTACGGCGCCGCCGTACGGAGCTAGAACTTCAAAACGCTCACCTTCGCTAATCCACTTTCCATCGAGAAAAAATCCCCAGGTTTTCACTGGCGTTTTTGTTGTCGTGGCCATGAATGGTCCTCGAATTATGCGTGACGCGGAGCGGTTTCCATTTGCGACTCTGCCACGATCGCCAGGGCGGATTCCAGAACGTTCAGGCCTTCGTCGAACTGCTCCGTGGTGACGACGAGCGGCACGAGCAGGCGCAGCACATTGCCGTAGGTTCCGGAGGAGAGCAAGATCAGCCCGCGTTCGCGGCAATGACGCAGCACCTGCTCTGTTTCCTCCTTGGCGGGTTCGCGTCGCTCGGCGGAACGCACGAGCTCAAGCGCGCGCATCGCGCCCAGGCCGCGCACGTCGCCGATCAGCGGCCATCGCTTCTTCCATGCCTTGGCACGCGTTTCGAATCGCGCGCCCAGTTCCTCTGCACGCGCGGAGAGATTATCGCGTTCCAGCGTTTCGATGGCCGCCAAGGCGGCCGCGCAGGCCAGCGGATTTCCGCCGTACGTGCCGCCCAGACCTCCGACGCCTGGCGCGTCCATAATTTCGGCGCGTCCGGTGACAGCCGCCAGCGGCATGCCGGAGGCAAGGGATTTTGCGCTCACCAGGATGTCTGGAGTGATGCCATAGCGCTGCGACGCAAACATCGCGCCGGTACGGCCAAATCCGGTTTGCACTTCGTCGGCGATGAGAAGAATTTCGTGGCGCTTACAGATTTCCTGCAGTACGGGAAAAAATTCCGGAGGCGGGGCGACGAAGCCGCCCTCGCCGAGGACCGGTTCAACCACCACAGCCGCAACCGTTTCCGAGGCTACCATCCGTTTAAAAGTGTCTTCGAGATGGTGGGCGCAGAAAACATCGCAGCTGGGATACTGCAGCGAATACGAGCAGCGGTAGCAGTAAGCATAGGGAATCCGATAGATGTCGGTGGCAAAGGGTTCAAAACCCGCTTTATAGGGATGCGTCTTGCTGGTGAGCGACATGGTCAGCATGGTGCGGCCGTGAAACGCGTCCTCAAAACAAAGGATGGCCGGACGGTGCGTGTAAGCGCGCGCAATTTTCACGGCGTTTTCGATGGCTTCGGCGCCGCTATTGAGCAGAATTGTTTTCTTTGCAAAATTACCGGGCACGAGCGCATTCAGCTTTTCCGCCAGCGCGATGTATTTTTCGTACGGCGCGACGCTGAAGCAGGTGTGGATGAAAGCGTCGAGCTGCTCGCGGATGGAGGCGACCACGCGCGGCGGGCGATGTCCGGCATTCTGCACGCCGATACCGCCGGCGAAATCGAGGAAGCGATTGCCGTCCACGTCTTCCAGGATGGCGCCTTCGGCGCGCGCCGCGAAAATCGGCGTGGCGTGAGCTACGCCGCGCGGCACCGCGGCCTGTCGGCGGCGCATTAGCTCGAGAGATTTGGGACCCGGTATCGCGGTGCGCAATTGGATCGTGGGCATGTTAGTACCATCCGATAGGCTGTTCGTTCAGGTTGATGTGTACTTGCTTGGTCTCCAGATATTCTTCGACACCCCAGGGGCCTAGCTCGCGGCCGAAGCCGGATTGTTTGTAGCCGCCCCAGGGAGCTTCGACGTATGTGGGCTGCATGTGATTCACCCAGACGATTCCGGCGCGCAAAGCTTTTACCACGCGGAAGGCTTTGAAAATGTCGCGCGACCAGACGGCAGCGGCCAGGCCGTAGGGAGTGTCGTTGGCGATTTTGATGGCGTCGGCTTCGTTGGCAAATGGAATCACGGTGGCCACCGGGCCGAAGATTTCTTCTCGCGCGATGCGGGCGGAATTATCCACGTCGTAGAAAATTGTCGGCTCGACGTAGTAGCCATGCTTCATGGCGGATGGCCGGCCGCCTCCGGCTGCGAGCTTCGCTTCCTTCTTGCCAATTTCCTGGTAGGCGCTTACGCGGTCGAACTGCTCTTTGCTGACGAGCGGGCCCATTTTTGTTTCGCGCTCGAGCGGAGGACCGAGGCGAATCTTTTTGGCTTTGCCGGCCATGGCTTCGACGAATTTCGAGTAGATCGGTTTTTCTACCAGGATACGGCTGCCTGCCGAGCAGACTTCGCCTTGATTGATGAAGACGCCAAAAAGCGCGCCGTCGATTGCGGCTTCAAAATCGGCGTCCGCGAAAAATATGTTGGGCGATTTTCCGCCCAGTTCCAGAGTGACGCGCTTCAGGGTGTCGGCTGCGAGTTTTACGATTGCTTTGCCGACCGCGCCGCTGCCGGTGAAGGCGACTTTGTTTACGTCGGGATGCTTCACCAGCGGCGCGCCTGCGCCTTCGCCGAACCCGGTGATAATGTTGACGACTCCCGGGGGCAATCCGGCGTCGCTGAGATATCCTGCGAATTCCAGGGCGGTGAGAGGAGTTTGTTCGGCGGGCTTCAGAATGCAAGTGCAGCCTGCAGCGATCGCCGGAGCGAGCTTCCATGCGGCCATCAGCAGCGGATAATTCCACGGAATAATCTGCGCGGCGATGCCGATCGGCTCGCGCAAGGAAAGGCTTAGCGCGTTGTCCGGCACCGGGTTCACATGGCCCAAGACCTTGGTGGCCATGCCGCCGTAATATTCAAAACAAGTGGCGGCGTCAGCGATATCGTACTCGGCTTCGACGATGGGCTTGCCGGAATTGCGGCATTCAAGATCGGCGAGGTGCGCGGCTTCCTTGCGAATGCGTTCGGCGAGGCGGAACAGAATGCGGCCGCGGTCCTGCGCGGTGGTTTGCGGCCACGCGCCGGAATCGAAGGCTGCTTTGGCGGCAGCTACGGCGCGGTCCACGTCTTTTTCATCGGCTTCGGGAACTTCGGCGATGATTTCTTCGGTGGAAGGGTTGTAAACGGGGAAGACGCCTCGGCTGTGCGCTTCGACAAATTCGCCGTTGATGTACATTTTGTATTTACGCGCCGCTGCCTTTGACTTCGCGCCTTTCGCTGCGATTGCTTTCGCCTTGCTTGCCACGGAGCCTCCCTACGAGTGCCAATCTGATTTAGATGCCCGACGCAGCGGACGGTGCCTCCTTGCGGCGGCCGTACACGTAGAAGAAAAACACGGCAAGGCCGATAAAAAATGCCGTGCCGCCGAACATCCATTTCTCGTACGACCACAGCGAGCTGATCTGCTGCGCCGGGAAAAACGCCAGGACGATGCCGAGCGTCGTCGTCACCAGGCCACTACCACCGGCTAGGAACAGGGTCGTCGTGCTATAGAGCCCCTTGCCCGAATCCGGCTTCGCGGCGATTCTCAGCAGCGCGCCGAACATATACAGAAACGGGATCAGCTGCAGCACCACCGCCAGAGACAACAAACGCTGAAAGGTTTCCTGCACTCCTGAGCCGAACGAATTCACCAGCACCAGAATCATGGACACGATGCCCTGCACGATCAGCGCCACGTAGGGCGTGGCGAACCGCGGGTGCGTCTTTCCCAGCCAGCTGGGCAGGTAGGAATCCAGGCCCGCCACAAACGGGATGCGCGCAGAACCCGCCAGCCACGCCGAGCCGATCCCCGCGATGGAAATGCTGAGCATCAGCGCGAACGGTGCCACGATCCAATCGGCGCCGACGCGGCTGGCCATATGACTCACGGCTTGTACGATTCCCTGCAGCACGTTGATGTCGCTTTTGCTGACGGCGATCAGCAGCGTGAGCGTGGTGGCGATGTACATCACGCCGGAAAGTATGCCGCCCCAGGCCACCGCGCCCGGCAAAGTTTTCTGCGGGTCTTTGATTTCGTCGCCCATTACAGATGCCAGCTCCAGGCCGACCAATCCAAAACAAATCACGCCGAAAGAATTCAGCACAAATCGCGGATTGGCCGGAATGCGAAAATCCGCGACCGTTACCGTGGTGCCAAACCGCGCAAACATGATGATCCCCAGGCTGATCAGCACCGCGGCGGCGACTCCTGTGCCGATCCCGCCTAGATTGTTGATCCATTTTCCGACGCCGAGGCCCACGATATTCAGAACCACCAGCAGCGTCATCAGGACCAGCGACGCCACCACCGTGAACGCGGTGTTTTCGGCCAACCCCTGGTGGCCAGGGCCCAGTACGAACACGGAAACGCCTACGAAATAGAGCATCACCGTCGGCACGTACATCATGTTATTGGTCCAGTAGCACCAACCGGAAAGGAAGCCGTGAAAGTCGCCGAAGACCTCCTTAGCCCACAAATACACGCCGCCTTCACCAGGATAACGATGCGCCAGCTCGATCACGGCAATACCCTGCGGCCAGAAAAACAGCACGAGCGAAATCAGCCAAAGCCAAACTGTGACTCCGCCGTTTGCTGCGATGCTCGGAACCACGTTCAGGTTGAACACCGCGACGACGAAGAGCGCGACGAGGTCCCAACGGCCGAGCGAACGCTTCAGATGGACCGTTTCGGTGGTCGCTGCGACTGGAAGCGGCTCGGCCAAAAGGACTCCTCGCCAAACGGAAACATCGCACCAAAAAGTTTTGCTCCTTGCCCGTGTGGCGGCGCAAGGCCTAAAACCTTCGGCGCTTAGAAAACTCAGTGACCTGCCGTGGCCGCCACGTGCGGCTCTTTCTGCGCTTTCGCTAGAGCTGGTGCAATTTCGGCAAACGTCGCGATGTGCCGGTCAATATCGGCTTCGGTGTGCGCCACGGAAATGGTCCACTGCTCGTCCCACCAATACGGCTGGGCCATCACGCCGCGATTGACCATGGCGAACCAGTAGTGCCGCCACAACTCGCTGTCTGCGTTCAGCCAATCGCGATAATTGCGAATGGGCTTGTCGAAGAACATCAGGGCGCCGTTCGAGCCCGCGCCGATGACGTAGGCATTTAGGCCGGTCTTGCTGATTTCTTTGTTGTAGCCATCGAGCAACTTCTTGTTGAGCTTGGTGACGTGGGCGTACGCGTCTTTCGTCAACACTTCGCGGAACGTGGCCAGGCCCGCGGCCATCGCTACGGGATTGGTGTTGTAGGTGCCGCCGTGAAAAACTTTATGATCGGAAATCTGGCCCATCACCTGGCGCATGGAGGCGAACGCCGCGAGCGAAAAGCCGCCGCCTATGGATTTCGCGAGGCAAACGATGTCCGGCTTGACGCTGAAATATTCGCAGGCGCCGCCGTAGGCGAGCTTGGCGCCGGTTTTCACTTCGTCGAAAATCAGCAGCGCGCCGTTTTTCTTGGTGAGCTCGCGTAGCGCCTGCAGATAGCCGTCTTGCGGCATCAGGATTCCTACGTTCATCATGATCGGCTCGACGATTACGGCCGCGATTTCGCTGTTATATTTCGCGAAAAGGCGCTCGACGCCAGCAATATCGTTGAATTGCGCGATCAAAGTATTTTGCACGGTGGCTTTCGGAATGCCGGACCCGCCCGGAACAGACGTGGGGAAATTCGGGTCGCCAATTTCGCTGGCCTTGGGTTTCAGCGATACCAGAACCGAATCGTGCAAGCCGTGGTAGCCGCCTTCCATTTTGATGATGCGATCGCGTCCGGTGGCGGCGCGCGCAAGACGCACGGCGTGCATGGTGCATTCCGTGCCGCTATTGCTGAAGCGCACCATTTCTACCGGAAACCGCTGGCAGATTTCTTCGGCCAGTTCCCACTCAAGGTCGTGCGGCATGCCGAACATCGTGCCGGTGCCGAGCTTCGCTTGTACGGCCTTGACCACCGCGGGATGGCAATGCCCGGCCATCAACGCGCCGAAGCAAAGATTGAAATCGAGATATTCGTTGCCATCAATATCGTGGATGTGTCCGCCTTTTCCATCGCGAACAAAAAGGGGATACGGATCATAGGCGCGATAATTGCTGGCGACGCCCAGTGGCAAGCGGCCTTCCGCTCGGGTGTGCGCCGCTTTTGAACGCGGCGTGCGCTTTTCGTAAGTGTTAATTTCCTGTTGCAGTCCTTCGTGCATAACTGCCTCCAAATGCTGGTACTGTGGCCGACGCACGGCCCTGAGATTTGCCGCTATGGACCTAAACTCTTACGTTCCACCGGCGGAAAGTGAATCCGCGTTTTTTGAGTTCGTTGAAAAATGGATGGGGCGGGACTACGTTTTCAGGCGCCTGCACGCCCATACCGGGAATTTCGCCGCGGCCTTGCATTACCGCTGCGATGGCAGCGGGAAATCCGGTGTCGCGCGCCACGGCAGAAAATTGCGGCCGTGCGGTGTGATCCGCCCACATTTCCATGGCAGCGCCGACGCGATGCTTGCCGGCGCGGCCGGTGACGACGACGCGCAATGCTTCCACGTCGAGCGGCGTCTTCGCAGGAGCTTTTTTCTGCAGCAGCGCCAGCAGCACGGCGCGCGGCGCCACCTGCGTGCCATTCACGGCTAGCGGTTCGCGTTCTGTGAAGCCTACATCTACCAGTGACCGCACCAAACCCACCAATTTCGGATCATAATTAATCTTAAAGAATACCTCGCGCACGCCTTTCTTGCGAAAGCTCTCGGCCAGCGTGCCCAGCTCGGAATGAATCGAATGGCGCAGCACGATTTTTCCGATGGGCGCGGGAAAAGTTTCGGTCTCGGGGTCGGAGAGCATTTTTTTTTCGACGTAGCGCCCGCCGACGAAGTGGATCGGCGGTACGGTCAGCTCGTCCAGAATCGTCGCGATCGAAAATGAATACGCGACGGGACTGTCATAACGCTGCTCGTCCGCGCCTGCGTTGTAAACTTTGATCGCATCCACACGATCCAGCGGCTCGGCGAGAGCGCGCGCCATAACATTGGTAATGCCCGGAGCGCCGCCCATGCCGGGAATGGCGAGTTTTCCGATGCGGCGGAAATCGCGGTCCAGGGCAAATTGCTTGCGCGTCATGTGGTAGAGGCCGCCGAGGTCCGTGTAATTCACGCGAGCCGCAAGGGCCGCGCGCATCACGTCCAGATTCCAATTGTATTGCGTGCAATTTACGACCACATCGCAACGGTGCAGCAGCTTCGCCAGATGCGATGTGGCGCGCACGTCCGCGAACGCTGCGCGCGTGATGCCGCGCCCGAACTTGCGTGCGACTTCCTGCGCGCGGCGGCGATCGAAATCGGCGACGACGATGCTCTTCACTTCGCGCGCGCCGCTCAGGTCGTAAACCACCGCGCGACCCATCAATCCCGCGCCTAGGACGACAATCTTCATCTCGGTTCGAGTCCCCTTGTGCAATTGTCCGTCTCAGCGCCGTGCATCGGCGCCCTGGCATCGCTACGCCTGTGGCAGACCGCGTCCAGGCCCGCCGGCTCACCTTAATTACTATACCCCGCGCGCTGTTCCGACGCCGCGCCGCTCGAATTTTGCCCCTACGCAACAAAGCGAGGGGCCCGCCAGGACGGACTCCCTCGCTCACGTTGCCCACCCGAACGTCTAGAACAGGAACTTCAGCCCGAACTGCATTACGCGCGGGCTTTCGCGAACTTTCAGGACCTGGCCGAACGTCGAGTCCGTGAAGTTTCCATCCGGATTGTTGAATTGGGTGTGATTCCACGCGTTGTAAAATTCGGCGCGGAACTCCGTGTTCCACCGTTCGTTGATGGGCGTCTTCTTCGAGATGACCAGGTCGGTGTTGTTGATAGGCGCGCCGCAGCACAACGCGTGCGGCACGTTGCCGAATGTTCCGGGATTAGAATCCGAGAAGTTGCCCACCACGTACTGATGATTGGGGTTGTTGTTGGAGGGGCCGTTCTTCGGACTCGTGAACGTAATCGGTCCGGAAACTTCGGGAGTATTTGCGCCCTCGAAGAAAAGGCTGCTCATGAGTTCCGAATCGTTGTCGTCCTGAACGCGTATGGGGAATCCGCTCTGATAGGTGATGATCGCAGATGCGCCCCAGCCATTCGCAACTTTCCCTTTGACGCCCTCATATTTCGGAATCGGCAAATCCCAAACAGGGCTGAAGACGAATCGGTTTTTCGCGTCC
This sequence comes from Candidatus Acidiferrales bacterium, assembly GCA_035602855.1. Lineage (GTDB taxonomy): Bacteria > Acidobacteriota > Terriglobia > Acidiferrales > UBA7541 > Palsa-295. The sequence goes on along the minus strand of DATNLN010000031.1, from coordinate 6,446 downwards.
AGCAGGGAAAGGCCGCGAGTGCCGTTGAAATTGAGCGGATTTAGCTCGTTTTCAAACGATGCGCCCTGGTCAATCGCCTTGCTGAAAGTGTAGGAAGCCTGGAACAGCAGGCCGTGTGAGTAGTTCTTCTCGACGGAAATTTGCAGACCGTTGTAATTGGAATTTGCGATGGTGTCTTCAGCGAAAATATTACTGAAAACGGCCACGCCGTCTGACGGACAACCGGTAAAGTTTGAACCGCTCAAAGGCTGACAATTTGGCGAGGAATATTTCCGCAGACCATCGAGTATGACGCCATTAGGACCGATCGTCGTTCCCGACGGGATGCAAGTGCTTCCGCCTGGCGCCGCGTTGTAGGGCAACGTTAGGCCACTGCACGTAGTGGGCGGAGTTCCCGGTGCCGCCGTGTATGCGGGGATGACGGTGCCAGGCTGAATGAAATATTCGGAATCGGATCCGAACGGCCCGCACGATGTGGGTGTTCCGCCGAACGCAGGCGGCGCGGTCAAAACGCTTCCCGCGGGAAGATTGTTCAGCCCGAGGCAAGTTTCCGCGTGGCCGTAGTTGATATCGTATGACGCCAGCAGGTGGTGCGCCTGGGTGCCAACGTAGGATACGCGCAGCAGCATGTCTTTCGTCAACTGGCGCTCGATCGTCAAATTGTACTGCTCGGCATACTGCGACTTCAGATTGGGCTGAAATTCCCCGAAGTAAATGGAGCTGCGGAAATTCGACCAGTCCACGCATCCCGGAGGGCCACCGGCATCGACCGCGCACGGAGTTGTCGGCGTTTGGTTGATCACGCCGCTGAAAGGATTCGGTGTTTGCGTGCCGCCCTGTGAAAGGTACGGCAGATTGAATTGCGGATCAGAGACAAAGGAGCTGCCACCGAACGGTGGCTCGGCGCTGAACTGTTCGAGAACGAGCTGTTCGATTGGATTGTAGAAAAGTCCGAAACCCGCGCGCACGCTCATCTTGCCGGGACCGCCGGTGAGCTTGGCAATCCAGCCGTCGGTCGCATCAGGACTCCACGCTAATCCGATGCGCGGAGCAAAACCCTTGTAATAGGTAGAAGTGAGGCCGCGCGGCACGCCCTTATCACCAGGGAATACCAAGCCCAGAGGAAACACGGCGTTGTTGCCGTTCGTAGTGTTTTCGCCGCAGTCACCGGCAGTGAGCCCCAACGCAGCAGCGTTAGTCGCAGACAGCTCGCAGGGATATTGCGTCGTGGCCTGCCCCGGACGAAAAGTTTGTAGCCGGTTTCCTGTGTCGTAATAGGGAGTGTTCAGTTCCCAGCGAAGGCCGTAGTTCAACGTCAAGTTCGGCTTCAGCTTGTAGCTATCCTGCGCAAAGAGATAAAGGGCGGTGTTGCGCAAATCCTCGCGCTGGGCTGCGCCTTGGGTGAACGAAGTTGGCGCACCAAGAAAATAATTAGGATACGAAGGAAAGTTACTGTCCGACCCGATCTCGTCCGCCGTGTTTTGGCTGGTGACTGTGTATTCGCCACTCACATCGAAATACAGGAATTGGTCGAAGCGCTGGCGGCGGACGTCCACACCGAACTTGGTGGTGTGCTTACCGAATATCTTGGTGTAATTGTCCGTCCATTGGAAAGTGTTGCCAGTTTGCGGCAGCTCGCCTTCGAAGTTGTTGCCCAGCGCGAATCCACCGGAAACGTTTACGTACGGAACGCCCACGCGGCCAGGAAGATCCGTAGTGATGCCCGCGCTGGGATTCGCTGGGTCGCTAAAGCAATTCGCTGGCGCGACGGCGGTGCCGCAAGAATCCTGCACGCTCGCCAGGGTATGGACAGGGTGGTTGTTGGTTTGTTGCCCTTCGCGAAAGTAATTGAAACGGAATTCGTTCACCGCTGAGGAACTGATCGTCCAGGTGTGGCTGAGATTCCATTGCTGTACGCGCGTGCCGAACAGCGCTCCGAAGCCCGGAATGTTTCCGCCGGCGCCCTGGAAGCTGGAAATTGGCTCGGTGCTGGCATCGTTCTCAAAGTAGTAGTAGGCGCTGAATTGCTGGCTGCCTGTAATTTTGCGATCGAAGCGAACTGTGAACTGATTATTGTCTTGGTTGGACTTTGGGACAGCCGAGAACGACCCCGTTCCCAGCGGCGCGATGTTGTTATTGTAGAGCGCGAGGGCTGTGGGATCGAAGCACTGCGTGGGAATGTGATTGTTGGGAAAGAGACTGGAATACGTCGCGCCCACCACAATCGGAGCCCCCGCCGCCGCAGAGCAACCCGTACGTGAGTTCAGCAGATCAGCGAATGTCTGGTCCGCGATAGCACCCTGAAACGTCTGAGCTACTCCGCCTTCCGAGAAGTCGCCGGTCACCTCGGCGGTTGTGGGCAGCAACACCGTGCCGGTCGAGATGCCTTGAATTTGCCGATTGCCCTCGTACGAGCCAAAAATGAACGTGCTGTCCTTCTTGATCGGGCCGCCCAGAGTGGCACCAAACTGATTTTGTTTGTAGGGCGCGATGGAATTGTCGAAATAGCCGCGCGTGTTCAGCGCATCGTTGCGTAGGAAATCGTAAAAGTCGCCGTGGATGCTGTTCGTTCCTGATTTGGTGACGACATTGACAACTGATCCGGAATTGCGGCCATATTCGGCATCAAACGTGTTCGTCAGCACGCGAAATTCTTCGATGGCGTCGGGCGAAGGCTGAATCGCAGGGCCGTTCACGAAAATGTCGTTGCCGTCTCCACCGTTGACCATGTAGTTGTTGGAACGCCCGCGGCCTCCGTTCACCGACACGACGCCGGGGTTGTCGCTACCCGCAAAAAGGTCCGCGCCGAGCTGCGACTGCACGCCGGGCTGCAGTTGGAGCAAGGCGTAGGCGTTTCTGGAGTTCAGGGGAAGCTCGCGGATGGATTGATCCGTCATCACCGCGCCGAGTTGCGTGCTGGTCGTTTCGACTTGCAAGGCGTTGGCTTCTACTGTGACTGTGTCGTTCGTCGCGCCGACTTGAAATGTGATGGTGATGAAGTTTACGTGGCCGATGGAAACGACAACGTCTTTGGCGACGAACTTCTTGAATCCTTGGGCTTCCGCGGTGAGATCGTAGGTTCCGACGGTCAATTCCGGGATATCGAACGCGCCGTCCTTGTCAGCGGTGACTGACCGTTTGGAATCTGTGCCGGTGAGCGTTGCGGTGACGGTCGCGCCTGGAACCACGGCGCCGGATGGGTCATTCACAATCCCGCGAATCGAGCCGTTGGTTTGCCCCCACGCTGCACCGCCGCCGAAGAGCCCCACCAATGCCAATAGGTACACCCCTAACCGGCCCGTCGTTTTCATCGCTGCTCCTTTGCAAAAGGTGACGCCATCCCGGCCCCCGGCGCCTAACTTTGAGTTTTTCGGTTGCAGCTAGAGAAAAAACCTTACTATAATCCGCGAACGTTAGAAGAAGGCCAGCGGGTTGTCAAGGGGAAACTGGTTTGGCGAGCACGCGGACTCAGAAACGCCCGATGAAGACTGCGCGCACGCAGGAATACTTACGCATCAGCGACGTGGCGCGCAGCGTGGGAGTTTCTCCGTCCATTTTGCGAACCTGGGAAAATCTGGGATTGGTGACGCCGCAGCGAACGCGCAGTCATTACCGCCTGTACACGCAGGCTGACGTACGCATTCTGAAACGCGCGCAATACTTACGGCGCGTGCGTGGTCTTAACGCTCCGGCGATCGTGCATCTGCTGAAGCGGGAGGGCGTGTTGCCTCCGGCTGGAGCGCGGCCGAAAGCGGATCCGATCGGCCCGCGCTTGCGGCGCATGCGTTTGCGGAATGGATATTCGCTTTCCAAGGTGGCGCGGGCCACGGGCGTGTCGGTGGGATTTCTGAGCGCACTAGAGCGCGCGCAGATGACCGCGTCAGTGGCAACTTTGCGGCGTATTTCGCGGTTTTATCGCATGAATATTCTGGCGCTGTTTGATCCTTCCAATTCCAATCCTGGACGAGTGCGGCCTGCGGACCGCAAAGTGCTCGATGCCGGTCCGGGGGTGCGCATGGAATTGCTGGCCTGGGGGAACACGCTGATGGAGCCGCATCTATTTCGGATAGCCCCTTCATCGGGCAGCGGAGAATCGTATGCGCACGACGGCGAGGAGTTTCTGTACATTATAAAAGGCGCGCTGGAGATTTCTTTGGCAGATGGCGAACGGCAGCTCTTGCAGGAAGGCGATAGCTTTTATTTTGAGAGCAACAACGCGCATCGCTGGAAGAATCCGGGGAAGAAGGACACTTTGGTGCTGTGGATCAATACGCCGCCGACGTTTTGATGTTGAGGCGAGCGCAGGGCGGATACAAAAAACGGTGGCAACTGATTTGAAGATTGAATCGTGGCGGCGTCGTGGCTTCGAGCCATTCGAGCTCACCGGCGGGAGCGCACAGTGACCTACAGCACACGCACGCGCGGAATGTTGTTACTCGGTGCTTTTGCAGCGGCGGCCGTCCTGGCAGCTGGAGGTTGCGCAAAGAAGACGCCATCGCTGAGTCTGCTGGTCTGGGAAGGATATGCCGATCCCTCTTACCTGCGCGCGTTCGAAGAATCCCATCAGTGCACAATCAGCGCTGCGTACATGGGTTCCAGCGACGAACTGGTGGCGAAACTTCGCGGAGGCAGCGCGAGCAATTACGACGTGATTTCGCCGTCGAGCGACGTCGCGACGATGATTGCTGCCGCGGGACTCGCCGCGCCGCTCGATCTTGCGAAGCTTCCGGCTTACCCGCAGCTCTCGGAGCGCCTCCGCTCGATGCCGCTGGTGCGCGTGAATGGCAATGTGTACGGCGTGCCGTTCACCTGGGGGCCGAATCCCCTGCTCTACGACACGACATATTTCGCGAAGCCGCCCGATAGCTGGGCAGCGCTTTGGGATCCGAAGCTGAAAGGCAAAATTTCCGCGTGGGACGAGCTTTCGACGATGTACATGGCGGCGCAGGTGCTTGGATACGACAAGCCGGATCCGAATCACATTTACAATCTGAGCGACACGGAACTGGAGAACGTGCGAAAAAAGCTGATCGAGCTGAAACCGAATATTCGGAAGTTCTGGTCCACAGGCGGCGAGCTGACGAATCTGTTTCAGAACCACGAAATCGTGGCGGCGATGGGCTGGCCGCTCACCACCAACCAGCTGCGCGCGGCTGGATTCCCAATCGGCGAAACCATTCCAAAGGAAAACACTACGGGATGGATTGACCACCTGATGATCACTACCGCGAGCGAACACAAAGACCTCGCCACGGAATTTCTGGCATACATGATTGAGGCGAAAACGCAAAAAATGGTGACGGACGTAACTGGATACGATCCTGCCAACCCACACGCGGCGGATTTCATGACTGACGCCCAGAAGAAATCACTGCACCTGGACAATGTGGACGAATATATGACGCGCATCTATTTTTGGCAGAACGTTCCGCGCCGGGACAAGTACAACGAAATCTGGAATGAAATAAAGGCAGCGCAGTGACGAAAGCTACTCCTATTGCGGCTGCTGCGGGTACAGCCTTGTCAGCTGCGGTGCCGATCCTTTCCATTCGTCAGGTGATCAAACGATTCGGGCGGCGTCCGGTGCTGCGTGGAATCAGCCTGGACGTGGCCAGTGGAGAATTTCTGACGATCCTTGGCGAAAGCGGATCGGGAAAAACTACGCTGCTGCGGCTGATCGCGGGACTCGAAGATCTGGACAGCGGCGAAATCTGGATGGGCGCGGAGCGGCTGGATCGCATTTCCGCGCATCGCCGCCAGGTGAACACCGTTTTTCAGAGTTACGCGATCTTCCCGCATCTTTCGGTATTCGAAAACGTGGCGTACGGCTTGCGCGCGAAAAACACGGCGAAATCTGAAATACCTGAGCGGGTGACGCAGGCGCTGGCGATGGTGAAGATGGGCGAATTCGCGCAAGCCGCGCCCGCAAAACTCAGCGGCGGCCAGCAACAGCGCGTGGCGTTGGCGCGCGCGCTGGTGAATCGTCCGCGCGTGCTGCTGCTGGATGAACCGCTCTCCGCGCTCGACGCCAATCTGCGCCGCCAGATGCAGGTGGAATTGAAATCCCTGCAGCGCGAAGTGGGGATTACTTTCATATTTGTGACGCATGACCAGGAAGAAGCCATGGCGCTGTCCGACCGCGTTGCATTGCTACGCGCTGGACTACTCGAGCAGGTGGCTCCCCCGCGTGAAATTTACGGGGAACCGGAGACCGCCTACGCCGCGCAATTCATTGGGCAGACGAACCTGCTGCGCGCGGAGGTAAGGGACGGAATCGCGAGCGCCGGTTCTATCGTGTGGCGGACTTCCGGCGCGGCTGGCAAGGCAACCTACTCGCTGCGCCCGGAATGCATTCGTCTGCTCACCGAGTCCCCCGCTGCCCCCTTCGCGAACGCAGATGTTTCCAAGGCGCGCTTTCGTGGACGCGTCCGCAACCAAGCGTTCGG
>DATNLN010000024.1:0-10949 GCA_035602855.1 Candidatus Acidiferrales bacterium | reverse complement strand
GCGCTATCGCTCAGAGCATTAACAACCGCGGGCAAATTGTTGGGCAAATCGGCAGTGCTGATGGCTCAACATCCATTGGTGGGGTTTGGCTGAACGGCAAAGACGGCGAAGTCACAGGTATCGTGCTTCCGCAGGGAGATGCTATCGGTCTCGCCTCCGGCATCAACGACCGGGGCCAAGTGGTGGGTAGTACGCTGGACCCCAAATTCAACTGGTCCCATGCATTCATCTGGCAGAACAACGTCCTGACCACCCTTGACACCCTGTTTCCCGAGAGTTCCAACCTCTTCCCAGTCATGGGTAACAAGATCAATGACCGCGGACAAATCTCGGGCATGGCAATCGTAATGAGTGGGCCTCATAAGGGCGACATCCACGCCTTTCTGGCGACCCCTGTAGACGAAAGAGTAGGCAGGTCGGTTGCAGACGTCATGCCTACACACCCGAAATCCAATTCGCCTGCAAATGTTAACAAACAGCTGTTGCCGAAAGTAGGGATCGGCCGCGCCGAGCCGTAAAAGGTATCTTTCGAGGCTTCCGCACTCCGGCCGTATGTTGCGTGAAGGCGCAAGGCCGAAGGTTGTGCCGGGACAACCTGGGTCACGTCGAATATCGACGTGACCCAGAATGCTTGTGGCAAGAACTGGTGGGAGACTTGAAAAGACTCTGTCGTCGCGGTTTGTAGGCGAGCCGCACTGGCCAATGCGATTCGCACGTGAAGGGAGACGACCCGATGCTGCGTCTGCTTATCTTGGGTTGTGTCTTTGCGTATGTGACTTTGTCGGCGGCCCCCGCTCAAACGACGGACGCCGGCTATCCCGATGAATTGTCGCCCTCACTGGCGGGCAGTACCAAGGCGATGCACGCGATGATTCGCCGAAATCTAGCGGAAGCAGCAGAGAACATGCCTGCGGATGAATATGCCTTTCGGCCGACCCCTCAAGTCCGGACGTTCGGTCAGATTATCGGTCACGTGATCGATTCGAACTTCTTCTTCTGTTCGCAAGTTGTGGGCGAAAAGTCGCCAGCAACCGCCGACTACGAGCAAATCACGGCCAAGGCCGCACTCGTTAAAGCGTTGAACGATTCGCTCGTCTATTGCGACCGGGTATATGCAGCGACCACCGACGCTAACTTCATGCAGCCGGTGCAGATTGCCCATGTTGTTGGCACGGGTTCGAGCAATACCGTCCGGGGCGCCGTGCTGATGTACAACATCGCCCACAATAATGAGCATTACGGCAACCTCGCCATCTACATGCGACTGAACGGCCATGTTCCGCCCTCAACAGCTCGGGTCCAGCACAAAAAAAATTCGTAACGCCTGCTGAGTCATGCGGGTTCCAGCGTGAACCGGTGTGCACCTCCGCGCCACCTTCAACGATGTTCGTTGAGTGCATTCTCGAGCGCCGGAACAATTCGCACGACCGGTCCGTTCCAAAAGACTGAAGTTGGCTCGTCCTTCCAGAGCGCGTGCGGTGCGTAAAGAATCGCATCATCCCAGTAAAATCCTTTCTGCACACAACAGCCCGGCTCAGGCTGCGGGGGTTTTTGCTTAACAATCTCACTTAGCGCACTTGCCACGGCATGCTTCGAGTCCCAAAACTGCCGGGCCCGCTGGTCCGGAATTCGCGCCAGCGTATTTGCGCCGGGCGACGTCCAGTCAGTTGCCAGGATCGGCTCCCAAACCACCAGCACACGGAGCTTCCACTCAGGGTGGCGCGTCAACAGTTCCTGAACTGCGGAGGACCCCCGCAGACATGTTGGTCACGTCGGAGACAGGAGCAGCACCAGCCGAGGAGCATCGGAGCCGCGGTCAAAGGCATTCTCGAATTCACTGAAATTTGTATTCGATAGCGCAACCAGGGGCTCTTGGCCTCGCGGTACTGACGACGGGCCCCACAGACACATCACAGCCAGAAGTAAGACGATGGCTATCACCGCCAGAACGATTACTCTCTTCGTCATTTTCCCGTCTCGTAGAACCGGTCGGCGATGAATCCAGCAATTTGCTGGGGAAAGAGAATCATCCCTGCGACCACAACCAATGCGGCCCAAAGCAGCACGCTGCCGAGCAATCTACCCCGGACGGCGCATTGTTTCGCACGATGCTGTTGCCAGAATCCGAGACCAAGCAATACAACGGAAAGACCCAAAAGCCAGGGACGCAACGTCGTGAAGAAAGGGCTCGCGGCGCCGGCTCCGAGAGCGGCAGCGAATCCGAGCGGAAGGCAACAACTCATCGTCGCGACGGAACTCAGGATCGCCACCAGTGAGGCCGAGATGCCCGTTCCAGTTTTCACGATCTGCCCTCTTGCCGCGCTGCCAGCACTGCTCGGTGAATCACTTCCACGGGTGGAAGACCGACTTGTTTCGATCCCGGATACAAACGGCAGCTCAGCGCAAAGCTCTGCGCTTTCTGCGACTCTCCGGCCACATCTCGTCCATTGATTCGGATCGTCGGCGAACCCCTAAATCTAAGTTTGTCAGCCATTCCTTCGTCTCTAACGAACACTTCTTGGATCTCTACCGCGACACCTTCAGCAGCCAGGACCTCCTTGACCAGTTTTACCGCTGCGGGATGCGACGGGCACTCCGCCACATACAGGACTTCAACTTTCACTTGGCACCCTCCGGCCTGCTTGGGTTTCTTTTTCTCAAAATCGGACAACGAGCGGACCGCTTGCTCAGCTGTCGATTACAACTGCGCAGAGACAAACGCAGCTCGCGCTCCAGCTTCTGAAGGTTGGCAAGTTTCTGCTGTACGTCACAAAGCTTTTCTTCCAATCGCCGGCGTACCGGGGCACACGGCTGTAACCGGTTCCCCCGCAGATTTAACAGACCGCGAATTTCGCTGAGTTTGAACCCCAGCCCCTGTACGCGGCGGATAAAGGCGAGTGTCTCCACGTCGCTTTCAGCGTACTGACGGAATCCACCCTGCGTTCTTGGCGGTCGCCGAAGCAGAGCATTGCGCTCGTAGAATCGAATCGCGTCAACGCTGAGACCAATCTTCTTCGCGACGATGCCGATTTGCATGGCATGGGCTCCTCTTTGAACGGTACACCCTGGAGTATAGTCCAGAGTCAAGGGCACCTTGGAAACCAGCGGAGTTCTGTTCGAACTCTTCCGGTGGAAGATAGCCCAACGCAGAGTGCAGCCGACATCGGTTGCAATAGTGTTCGATGAATGCTTCCACGCTCTGGACAACATGTTCTAGGTCCCGGTAATCGTGAGCGTAGATTCCTCTTGCTTCAGCGTTTTCATGAAGCGTTCGCAACTGGCGTTGTCATACGGATTCCCAGGCCGACTTACGCTCGGAATCATTCGATGGTTTCCAAGCATCTGAACGCAGTCTCCGCAAGCATACTGAACGCCCCGGTCCGAATGTGGTCAAGCCTGCCCAGTAACTATCCAGAAATGCCAGTCGTGGAAACCGAACCGCGTGCGGCTCTCAGCGTCCCCGAAGCGGACGTCTGGCTCGTCTCGCCGGATTCACATCTACGAACAATTCGTTTACCTTGCCCTGACAAACTTTGTACAACCGTAGTGAAATGCCCTCGTGTCCACTGTTGCCATTGCGCTCAACATGCTCTTTGTCCTTCTTCAGCCGCTGCCTCTAGATTGATTTTGCGTTTCCGTCAGGAAAAGTCTGTCTCACCAAGTCGCTTACGATCCTGGCGAGGCGTTCTACGGCACCAAGCTTTTCCTGACTTGCACTATGTAGCGTGATCGGAACCGAGTCCAGTGCCGGGAGATCGAACATCGTTGGATTCGCTGTTAGCGCGGCAGGGAGGCCAATGCTACCCCGAACTGTGATTCCCAATCCGGCAATCGCTGCGGCCCACAAACCAGTCAGGCTCGGGCTGACTGCCGCAATGCGCCAGGGAATTCCTACCTCATCGAGCGCTTGCAGCATTTGCTGTCTGAACATACATTGTGGCCCCAACGCGACAAGCGGCAATACCTGATCTTTTCGCCGGGAGAATTCAGGCCCAGCAATCCAAACCAACTGCAGTTCACTTAGAAGACAAGCTGTTTGCCGGTTTGCGTGCCCGATGGCAAGCGCCAGATCGAGCTGACCGTTCTCGACCGCATCCACAAGAGCTGCATTCCCATCTATCCGCACTTCGATCTGGACTAGCGGATAAAGCTTTGTGAAGCTCGAGAGAGCCTGCGGCAGGATTGTTTCGGCAAAATCCTGAGAAAAGCCAAGCTTTACATCTCCTGCGAGAGCCGCGCCTCGGACAGTATCCAGGAGTTCGTCATTGAGATCCAACATGCGGCGTGCGTAGCGAAGGACAATTTCTCCGGCTTCGGTTAGCGCGAAAGTTCTTCCATTCTTGCGAAAGAGGGTCGCGCCTACGTCCCGTTGCAGCCGCTTCATTTGCAGACTGACCGCAGACGGAGTGCGTCCCAGCCGCTGAGCAGCCTGACCATAGCCACCCAGATCACAGGCCATGACAAGCGTGCGGAGCGTATCAAGGTCTACGTTTGTCAGGACCATACACTTAAATTCTAATTAAGTATTCTCTAAAAAAAACCAAATTGTATTGATTCTCGCTTATCGATAGGCTGCTTTTGAGGGCGAGGAGGAGATATTACCCCATGACTCGCAACAAGGCGTTCACACTTTCCATACCACTACTGCTTCTTGCATTTGCGTTATTCGCGGGCAAGGCCACTGCACAGAAAACTGCAAAAGAACAGCTTGTGGGAACTTGGACACTCGTTTTAGTGGACAACGTGCTTCCGGATGGCAGCAGGGTTCAGCTTTACGGCCCCAATCCTCAGGGAATCGTGATGTTCGATGCGAGTGGCCGCTACTCCATGCAAATCCTGCGGGACGACCGTCCCAAATTCGCATCCAACGATAAAAGCAACGGCACGCCCGAGGAGTACAAAGCTGCGGTGCAAGGGAGCAATTCGCACTTTGGCAGATACACCGTCAATGAGACGAATCATACTGTTACCTTTTACATCGAGCATGCTTCATTTCCAAACTGGGAAGGAACCGAGCGGAAATCTCCCTTCACGCTCACGGGCGACGAATTTAAGTACACCGTCGCAAATCCAACAACGGGCGGTCCAAACGTAACTGGCGAAGTAGCGTGGAAACGCGTCCACTGAGCGCGGGACGGTGCTCCCTTTCGATACACGAACGACCGCGTCACGTTCTGGGGTGTACAAGTTATCTAAATCAGATAATCGGACACTGCCTGTCACTGGCCTGAAACGGGGTTCGAAGAGATCAGACAACGGGTAGCAGTCAGTGGCACCGCACTTCCCCCAAGCCGACTTATGGCTCGGAGCAGTTTCCGGGTTGCCCGGGACTCGGGAAGAATCGTGAGGGGTCATCCCTTAACCAGGCATTGCTTACTGAGGCTGCCGAGACTACTTCAAATATTGGTCGAACCACTCGATCCAGACGCGGTATATGTCGGACTCGTGCACGGGATAGTCGTCGGGCCAGTGTCCGTGTATTGGGAGGGCAATGAATTTAACGGTGACGCCGTTGTCCTTGAGCGCGTGGTACATCGCGTACGAGTTAGTGATGGGCACGGTGGGGTCGCCGGTGTCGTGGAGGATCAAAGTGGGCGTGGTGATGGCGCCCGCATAGGTTATGGGCGATTGTTCCTCGTAGGCTTTTGCGTACTCCTTCGTCCACGGCGAGCCGCCGAACTGGAAACCCTCTATGATGTTGTAATCCGAGAGATTGTATTGGTTGGCCCGGTTGTTCGGAGCGGCACCGGTGACGGCCGCCTTCCAAACGTGGTAGTGGCCGATCAGCCAGGACGTCATGAAACCGCCATAAGACCAGCCGGAAACGCCGATGCGCGATTCGTCGATGAAACCCTGTTTTTCGAGTGCGGCAATTCCGGCCATGATGTCGCGTCCGGGTCCGTCCGCCGCATCGTTCATGACGGCGCGCGTGTACTTGTTGCCGAGGTTGTCGCTGCCGCGATAGTTCGGCTCGAAGACCAAATAGGCATGCGACGCTAAGAGCTGAGGGAAAAAGTCAAAGCTCGTAGTGGAGGCCTCCTGCGGGCCGCCGTGAATGTAAAGAACGAGGGGGTATTTCTTGTCGCGCGAGAAGTTCGGTGGGTAAATAACGACGCCATCTTCGGCGAAGCCATCCGGCCCTTTCCATTCGAAGCCGTCGGTATGGCCGAGGTCAAGAGCCGCGATCTCGTGATTGAAGTCGGTGAGGCGTTTCGGCTTTGCATCCGGTGACGCAAGGTAGTAGAGCTCGGTCGGTTGAGTGGGCGTGCTCCCTGTGAAAGCAATCGAGCCGTCTTTGCCGACGGCCGCGTCCGCCTCCAACCAATAAAGCCAAGAAGGATTGGCGTCGCCGATGTCGAGCTTTCTCGCAGCGCCATCGAGTGGCTGAATCCAGATGACCGTCCGTGTGCCGTCGGTCCCGCTAACCAACAGCGATTTGCCATCGGGCATCCAGATGGCGAGCTGGACATTGCGATCGAGCGAGCGTGTGAGATCAGTTCCTTCGCCGCCAGTGGAGGAGGTGACAAAGATCTCATTCTCACTGTTGCTGAAATCCCCGTCACGCGGGAACAAATACGCAATCTTTGAGCCGTCGGGTGAGAACAGGCCGAAGCTTTCGAATGAAGTGCGTTTCGTCAGTTGGCGGATTTGTCCGCTGTCAACGTCCAGAATCTCGACGAGGGTTTGATCAGAATCGCCGGAGTGCGGGTCGGCCTGGCGAGTAAAGCAGATATGCGTTCCGTCCGGCGACCACGAAAGGGGGGAGGGGGGAGCAAACCCCTGGGTCTTTGCCACACTCCAGGCGCCGGACGTAAGGCGCTTCGCCGTGCTACCTGAGGCAGAGACCAGCCATATGTGCGAAGGAGTGGGAGCGGAGGTAGCGAGAAAATCGTTGTTGCCCACTTCAAAGAGGTCGTGGTGCTTTTCGATCTCTGCTTTGTTAAGCGGGTCGTCGGGCGAGACAAAGGCCAAGAAGGAGCCGTCCGAGCGCCAGGAAAACTGCTCAACGCCTAAAGGCGCACTGGTGATCTGCTGCGGCTCGCCGCCGTTCATGGGCAGCACAAAGATTTGCACAGCAGCGTTCTTTACTTCGCCAGCTTCCGCAAGGAAGGCGAGACGGTCGCCGGAGGGCGACCATTGCGGCGAGTCCAGTCCTTTACGGATGTTGGTAAGTGGCCGCTGCGCGCCGGTGGCGACATCCACGAGTATGAGCTGGCTGTCGTGACGGTCTTCCTCCCAATTCACGCGGGAAACGAGGATGACGATCGACCTTCCATCTGGCGAAATTGCCGGGCTGGAGACAGTGACGATTTTCCGAAGGTCGCCCAGCTCGATCTTTTGGGCCTGAGCGCTTGCCGAACCATGCGCAAGGAGAGCAAAAAAAGCGTATGACGAAGCGGAAGCGAAAACAGTGCGCAGTGAGTTTAGTACGAGTCTCATGCGTGGTACTCCTAAGCATTTTCAGCCCGCGAATGCAGCCAGACTGGAATTAGAAAACTTGACGAAGAGGGTATCACGGACGTTGGAGGCGTCAACCGATTCGCAGCAGTATCGCGGATCGCTGGATCCGCCAATTCTTTTGGAGGGCGACCCGACGCGAGCCCAAGCGCTTGCCGCCGAATGCATAAACCGTCGGGGTTGGCGGCTTCGCTCTGATGCCTGCGAACATGAATCAGCTTGTCTTATACTTCGACGCAGGAAACTACCATTGTCTTGTACGGTCAGGATCCGGTGGAGTTCATGTACGTGAATACCGCTGACGATCCGCGCGTGGCGAAGCGGGGAGCGAAGTAGCGGATGATGTCCGGAGGTCGTGATGCGAGAGCAAAGGAATATCGGGAAACGCCGGTCGCCCCTGTCCATCGGTTCCCAGGAATTTCGGGCATTGGGGTATCAACTGATTGACCGGATCGCCATTTTTCTGGACTCGCTTCCCGAGCGAACCGTAACTCCTGGCGAGGCACCCTCAGCGGTTCGAAAAGCGTTGAAGGCCGAACTTTCGCTGCCGCAAAAAGGTACCGACCCGGCGCAGTTGCTACAACATGCCGCAGACCTGCTTTTCGAGCACTCTCTGTTCAATGGACATCCTCGGTTTTGGGGATACATCACCTCGTCTGCCGCCCCAATCGGTGCTCTGGGCGACTTGCTCGCTGCAGCAGTAAACGCCAATGTCGGAGCTTGGTCACTCTCGCCGATGGCAACGGAAATTGAAGCCCAGACGATACGCTGGATTGCCGAAATGTTGAGCTACCCATCAGATTGCGCGGGCCTCTTTGTCAGCGGCGGCAACATGGCCAACCTGGTGTGCTTTCTCGCTGCCCGGCAGGCAAAAGCAGGTTGGAATGTGCGCACAATGGGGATGAACCACAGCCACCTGCGAGTCTATTGCTCAAAGGAAACACACACGTGGATTCAAAAGGCGGCTGACATTTCAGGGCTGGGAACCGATGCGATCCGTTGGGTTCCCACCGATCGTGAATTGCAAATGAACATTGTCGCTCTCAAGAAACAGATTTCTAGCGATCTTGAAGATGGCGACAAGCCGTTTTTGGTAGTAGGCACCGCTGGCTCGGTCAGCACCGGTGCGATTGACCCGTTGCCGGAGTTAGCCGCGATATGTCGTGAATTCAATCTCTGGTTCCACGTAGACGGCGCCTACGGCGGCCTGGCCGCCGTCTTGCCAGATGCTCCCGATGCTCTCGCTGCACTACGCGAGGCTGACTCGGTGGCCGTAGATCCTCACAAGTGGTTATATGCGCCACTCGAAGCAGGTTGTGCACTGGTGCGTCACCCGGAACATTTAAGAGAAGCATTCGCCTATCATCCTCCGTACTATCATTTCGGGACGGAAGCGATCAATTTCTTTGACCTCGGCCCCCAGAATTCGCGAGGGTTTCGAGCGCTCAAGGTATGGCTCGCGCTCCAGCAGGCCGGGCGAGACGGGTATGTTCAGATGATTGCCGACGATATCCGCTTGTCTACAGAACTCTTTCAGCGAATACCGGCGATTCCGGAACTGCAGGCGTTTACCCAATCATTAAGCATCACTACATTCCGCTATGTTCCGCAGGATCTCGATTCTGGCGAAGAAGAAGTGGAGCAGTATCTGGACGAATTGAACCGCGAGCTGCTAACCCGTTTGCAGAATAGCGGCGAGGCCTATCTATCGAATGCAGTCATCAATGGAAAATTTGCGCTACGCGCTTGCATCGTGAACTTTCGCACGTCGCTGGAAGACCTTGACGCGTTGCTCCCCCTAATCGTCCGACTGGGTAAGGAGGTAGATTCAGCACTACGGCCCGCGGGTCTTCGAAGCCGCAGCCGAGCCGCGTCACCGGCATGGAACCAGGAAAATGGGGAGCCATAGCATCCACAATCGCTTGAACCTAGCCCAACGTCAGTGATCGCGGAACTATATAATTCGGATGGTTGCAGGATTCGGGGAAGCTTCGGATTTAAGACTACTCGTATCTCAGTGCGATCATTGGGTCGACACGCATTGCCCGCCGCGCGGGGATATAACAGGCCGCAAGCGCCACACCCGTGAGCACCAGGGTGACGCCAACAAATGTAAGCGGATCGGTGGGCATTACGCCATAGAGCAGACCTGCCATCAGGTGCGCCACGATCACCGATCCTACCAGTCCCAGCGCTGCGCCGGCCATCGCCAGCCCCAGTCCCTGACGCAGAATCATCCCCATGATCTTTCCTCTCTGCGCCCCCAGCGCCAGGCGAATGCCGATGTCCCGCGTGCGCTCGCTCACGATATACGAGATCACCCCGTAAATTCCCAGCGCCGCCAGCAGCAACGCCGTTACCGCGAAGGCCGCCACGATATCCATCGAGAATCGCCTCTGCTCCAGCGACGCCGTCACCGCATCGTTCAGCGTCTGCGCCCCGTAAACCGGTAGCTCCGGGTTTACGGACTGCACCATCGCGCGCACCTCTTCCGGTACCGCACTCGCATTCAGGTCTCCACGCAGAAAGATGGCCAGCTCCTTGGGCGTCTCCTGGTACAGGCTCAGATAGATTTGCGGAACGCTCGCGTTCGCCAGCGACTCGGTTCGAGCATCCGCGATTACCCCCACGATCGTGATCCAGGTCTTGCTCGCACGTTGGCCAACCCCAGCCCTCCCAGCGCCAAGCCTCAGCCGCTTCCCAAGCGGATCCTCGCCCCGCCAGTAAGTCTCCGCCATCGCCTGGTTGATCACGGCGACCAGCGGCGCATTCTCGTCGTCGCCGTCGTTGAACAGACGGCCCCGCAGCACCGGAATCTCCAGCAAGTGAAAATATTCCGGCGTAACTTGCGACCGCTCCACCAAGGGAGTCTGCTCGCTCTGTGTCTGGCGTCCTTCCACGATAAGCGCGCTCCGGTTGCGGTCGTGGTGCAGCGGAATCGACGGCTCCGCTCCCAGCGCCGCCTCCTGCACTCCCGGCAGCAACCGGCTACGCCGCAGCAATTCGCGCGCAAACACTGCCTCCTGAGCAGCCGTTCCATAAGTGTCCGTCTTCGGATCGTTGGGGCTCGGCAGCCACAACTGGACCGACATCACATGCTCCGGATTGAATCCCAGCGGCGCCTTGCACAAATCCCAAAAACTGCGCAGCAGCAGGCCCGCGGCCACCATCAGCACCAGCGACAGCGCAAACTCCGTCACCACCAGCACGCGCCGCGTGCGCGTCTGCTCGGTGGAACCCTTCGACCCACGCCCCTCCACCCTCAGCGTACTTGCCAGATTCAACCGCCCTGCCTGCCTCGCAGGCGCCAGCCCGAAAATTACCCCGGCTGCGATCGAAGCCGCCAGCGCGATCAGCATCACGGTCCAGTTGATCGACAGGTCGTTCAGCCGAGGCAGGCTCTCCGGAATCAGCCGCAGCAAGAATCCCTTCATGCAGAACAGAATCACCAACCCCGCCACTCCGCCCAGCAGCGAAAGCAGCAGGCTCTC
>DATNLN010000005.1:0-108236 GCA_035602855.1 Candidatus Acidiferrales bacterium | reverse complement strand
GGCGTTCTTGTAATAGGTATTGAGATCGGCCAGATTGGTGCCGAAGAATTCGAATAATCCGAGATTCTGTCCGGCGCCGGTCAGGGCTGTTCCGCCGTAATAGGCCGCGCGCATGTCGCTGCCGAGAAAGGAAGCGGATGGCCCGGACCCGGTGGTGGCGTGGGAGACGACGTCTTCCGCATTGATTCCGTGGGCGTTTGCGTAATCGCTCCGCTTAACGTACATCGGATGCGGGATGGAATAGTTGTCCAGACCGGAGACATGCCAGAGCGCGAATGGCAGCTCGGTGGTGGGCTCGCGATCGGGCGCGTAGAAAATGCGAGATTCGGTGGGATGCTGATAGGTGCGCATCGTCACATGAAAAGCAGATTCTACGGCGGAGACCGGGCCTTTGATCTGCACATCCATGCCATCGCGGGTGCCGCCGACGACGGTGAAACCGTGCGCTTCGGCGAAACGGACGACGGAATCGTAGTCTTGCTCAGTGGGTCCAAATCTTTGCGTGAATTCCGGAACGGTTAGGAAATGACGATAGGAGGGGCTGGAAGGATTGTAGAGCTGCTGCAGAAATGAATCGAGTCCTGCGGAATCGCGTAACGGGAGAACGACATCGAGGGTCATGACCTGTTTCGAGGGAAGTTGTCCGACGGATTTGGCTTCTCCGCTGCGAACGACTTCGCGCACGTGACGAGTGGACATGGACTGCGCTTGGGAAGTCGTCGTGGCGAATGAGAGCAACGACAACAGCGCAGCGATGGTGAGCAGAGACCGACCGAATCTAGGCACCATAGTTTCTCCTTTGCGTGGGATTGTTGCAGAGGGTGTCCGGAGCGATTGCGAGAAGGTGGGCAGCCCCTTTTGTGGAGGTAAGGTACCACCGGAGGGTGTCGAGGGCGAGGGGAATTCGATATTTGATTACGAGTGCGAGTCGTAGCGTGTAAGTGCACATACGGAGAAGGTTGTTATTTTATTCGCTGCCGGAACGGGAATTACCTGAAGTGGATGGAGCGGGCCCAAGTAATTTTTCGTTGCCGGAACAGCGCGGCGGATGAACGCGGATTAGCGCAGATAAAACCGAATGCGGATGAAGCGGTTGGCGCGTTGTAGTTTGTTTACTCATTCTGGCGGAGAGGAGCGATGAAGCGCAGAGTTCGAGGGAAACGCGGGATCGGGGCAATTCACTTTTTATGAAGGGACTCGGCTACCGCCAGTTTGCGGTCTACGTGCGGTTCTGAACGCGGACCTCCGGAATGCAGCAGACAACGTTGACCGATCCCGACGCCACAAGTCGGACAGGGGACCGAAGATAGCTGTTTGGTGGTGAGTTCGTGCATTCGCATTTAGATAGAATGCGGAAAAAGGCGGATGTAAAACAGTTCAATTTGGAACACTTTCCCGAAATAATTGCTGACGGAGCGGAGAGGGCGGACCCGGGGTGCGGATGGGGCGGCGGTTGCGTTAGTCGTGGAGGACAACGGTGAGCAGAGAGTTGTCGATGTGGATTTTGCTGCTGTTGTAGTGGATGAAGCCGAGTTGGCGGAACTTGTTCATGAAGAAATTAACGCGGGAGCGCGTGGTCCCTATCATTTCGGCGAGGGTTTCTTGCGAAACTTTGGGCAAAGATTTTTGCGGATCGCCGGGGGCACCGTAGCGCGCAAGGAGCAGCAGAGTGCGCGCGAGGCGTTTCTCGCTGGAATTGAAGAGCTGGTCGATCAGATCTTCTTCGACGCGGATGTTGCGCGCCAGCATGTAAGCGATGAAGCGGTCCGAGAACTGGTGCTCTTCGTGAAGCACACGAATCATTTCGTTCTTTTCGATGACCAGCACGGTGGTGGGTGCGATGGTAGTGGCTGTGGCCATGCAGCGGGCCTGGCCTCCGAGACATCCTTCGCCAAAAAAATCACCGGGGCCGAGAATCGCAACGACGGCTTCCCTGCCGGTCTGGTTGACTACGGAAAGCTTCATGCCCCCTTCTTGAATGTACATGACGTGTTTAGCGGGATCGCCCTGGGCGAAGATGGTTTCTTTTTTGGCGAACTTGCCAACTCTTCTGCCGAGGCCGGTGGAATCGAGGAAACGCTTCACATCGAAGACGCGGCTTTTCGATTTCGCTCGTGGCGGGGCGTGGCGGAGCTTGGTAGAGACACTTCGACTAGCCGGGGGCACCATGCTCAACATTAGCAGGGCCGGGATTTGCGAATCTGTTCAAAATTGCACAGTTTGGGGGGGTGCACGACCCTTGGTTTCGATGAATCGATGCGCAAAGTTTCGCCGCATTCATTGTGGGCGTAGATTGGAGCTGCGGCGCTGTCGGATCTCCACCAGGTTTGCCACGTCTTGTGCGGCCACGCGGGGTCAAGACCGGAAACTTCATCGCTCGGGGCGGCGCGATGCGTGAGGCGTTCTAGACTTATCGCGGCGACTTGACGAATTTCCTGATCCGAAGCCTGCAGGAGATCAATCCGGATCGGGACGGCATCTCGAGGTGCGGTGAGCCACATGCTGAAAACTCCTTGAATGCGTTGGCTTCCGGTGGATGCGTTGGGTGATGCCGCGCAGACGGGCGCGGCCGACAAGAAAAATAGTTTGAGAAAACGCGGGTGGCTGGTCACGGGTTCTCCCAGGTGTGCGTGTGCTACATGTTTGACACTGCACTGTGAACAATGCGGCTATCTGAAATTGAATTGGCCTGATTAGGGCTGGAGTTTGGGGGCGGGCGCGGGCGAATTCGGAGTTGGTGGGACGGCGGAGGCGGTGGTGGCGGTTGTGGTGTTGGCGGATGGCGCCGTTGCGGTGGATGTGCTTGAAGCAGGGGTGGCTGGGGCCACGGGTTTGGGGGCGTCTACGCCGGCAGTGCCCGAGCCGAGGCCTAGTTTTTGGAGGCTGGGGGCGTCGATTTTGCCGCTGGAGCTTAGGCCGTTATCGGATTGGAATTTTTGCATGGCTGCTACCGTGCTTGAATCCCACTTGCCGTTGGGGGCGCCTTGATAGTAGCCGCCGTGTGCGAGGGCGGACTGAATTTCGGAGATGCGTTGAGGTGTAGGGGCTTTCTGGGTGGGTTCGCGTTTGGACGAGTGGCGATTCTTGCTGGATTTCTTCTTCTTGGCAGTCGTGGTGGTTGTCGCGGCGCCGGATTGCTGCGGGCTGGGCCCGGGTGAGGAGACGCTCGCAAGATTCAGCAATGCGGGCGCCAAAGCGGACGCCGATGCCGACGCACCGCACGCGTACACGACAGTGGCGAGGATCAACGATGCTTTGATTGAAAGCTTGTTCATTTTTCCCCGCATTAGTTCCCTGCTGCGCGCGGCGGGCTTCCAGGAAGGAAGCATCCGGCGCGGACAGCTAGCCTTATTATGGCGATTTTCCGCTCGGCCTCAAGCTTGGACATCGGCTGCGGCGCGTATCGAGCAACCGGCGCGAATATCGTTAGATGCCGGAAAGCGGGCGAAGTTTGTGTGGGCTTGGCTCTGCGCGTTCTCGCTCCGAGGAAATTGAGCGAGCCGGCCGCGCAGCGGTTTCAGTCCAGATCCCAGAAGTTGACGGGGTCGCAGAACTCGATGCCGATTTGTTTGCGGCCTTCGGAATCGCGGCGGCTGTAGACGACTTGGGCGGTGGCGCGGGAGCCTTTGTCTTTGCGGCAGAGGACCACGGTACCGCCTTTTTCTACGGGGCGGCGGCACAGGAGGGCTGCGCCGTGACGGCTGGTGGAGACGGTCCAGGTTTCCTCATGCCAGGTTTGGTGCGGGTCTTCGCGGCGGAGCCAGACGGCGATGGAGCTGGCGGTGCGCGGGCTGCGGCGGATTTTTTGGGTTAGCTGCGAGACGCGCAGCAGAAAATCGACCAGCCTGGTTTTGGTGTGAGCTTGGGTGAAACGCGGGTCTTCGGCTAGCTTTTCGGCCTGTTTGGCGCAGTTGGTTATGAAGGTTTTGAAAGCTTCGGTGGCGGCGGGGTCGAAGGGGAGATTTCTCAGGCGTTCGTCGCGGGCTTCCAGTTCCGTGATGCAGGCAGGTAGAAAATGGTCGAGGCACAGCTGGCGGCCGTCGAAGTCAATTGCGGCGGTGGCGCTGCAGGAGGCGCCTGCGCACCAGGTGGGCTCTAGGAGAAGCCGAACTTCCGTTAGTGGTCCGAGCTGGTGTTCCATTTCTGTTCTGGATGGTTCCGGCATTGTTACTCCGCTTTTTTCGCGAACACCGATGGCGCACCAGAGTGCGGCGCTAGCAAAGCCACATCAGAACCAACCGCAACGACCGCCCGGTTCGATGAAACCGAACCGGCCGCTACGTCAAAACCCGAGTTGCGATGCAAATCATTCCTTCTCAGACCAAATCCAATGGCCCGGTTAGTCTTTGGCGCGCTTGCCGATACCTTTGGCTAATTCAGCGATGGCGCCGCTGACGAATTCCAGGTGGCTGCGGCTGTAGTGCGTCAGCTCATTGGCGAATTCGTTGGAGGTGGCGGCTGCTTTTAGTTCCAGGGATTTTTTGGCGCTCTCGATTGCGCGGTCGGATTCTTGGCGCAGGCGCGCTTGGGCTTCTGTTTCGTGGCGCGTCGAGGCTGTATTGATATTTTGCATGGTGGTGCTGGCTACGCCACGTGCCAGGCTCTCGAGTTCATCCTGAGCGGAGTCCAGGCGGGCGCGCATGACGATTTCAAATTGTTTTTCGAGGCGCTCGCAGGTTTCTGTGATCTTGGCTGCGGTTTTTTCCGATGATTCGGCTAGAGTTTTTTCCAGCTCCTCGGTGCGTCTGGCGAGGCTGCCGGCAACTTCTTTGGCGTCTTTGAAAGCTGGGGCCATGCGGTCTTTCAGGCGGACGACCAAACGCTCCACGGCGTCCTGGTGAAAAGTTTCAAGCGTCCGTTGCAGGCGCTCGAGCGAATTGGCGAAAAGCGTTTCGGAGAGGACTTCGACTTCGCGCTGGCGGGTTTCGATACGCTGCAGCGATTCATCGAAGTCGGCTGTGATTTTTTGGGCCCACTTGGAGTGCAGGGTTTGCGCGCTGTCCTGGCTGGCTTGCTGAATTTGTTTCAGGCATTGCGTGGCCCAGTCACCGGCTTGCTGTGCAGCGACCTGGACGAGGATGGTTTTGGCGTCGTCGCGGAGGCCGGCGCGAATTTCGGTTACGAGCGATGAGGTTTTTTCGCGCACGGCTAAGGCCGCGGCTTCAGAAATCATTAGTTCCATCTGCTGCTGGAATCCGCCCATGAGCGGAGCGAGCGCGCGATTTCCGGTGGGCAGAGGCTGGGTGCGCGGCAGTTCGCTGGCGGTGATGAGTCTGGCGCGTTCAGGTTTCGTCGCGGCTAAGGCGATTTCAGGGCGCAGGACCGCGACGGGCTTGGCCTGGACTGGTTCCGGGCCGCGTTTGCGTGTTTCTTCTTCAGCGAACTGCAGCCAATCGGCGGGCGGCGCGGGGATCGCCCAAATGTTCTGCGGACTTTCAAATTCGACGGCGGTGTAGAGAGGGCCGCCGGTATCGGAGTCGCGTTGGATCCATTTGACGCGGCCGCGGGCGGAGATTTTCGCGGAGCCATTGGTTTCGGGATGCAGCTCGAGGGTAACGAGCGCGTCGGGGAGGACTTGATATTTGGACGGATATTTACATCCGTGGCAGCTGATGGTGAGCGTCGAGACCTTTTCGCTGTAAGGTCCGCGGCGTGCGTCAACACCAGAGACGGTGACGAGCACAGCTTCATCGCGACGTGTGCTACGGCGAGCTGCGCGGTACGAATTTCCGGCAGCTGAACGGTTCGCCATAAACTCCCCTTAGAGGCTGGAGTTATAGAATAGAGCAGTCGGTGGTCGGTGGGGATGGTAAACGAGCGGCGGCGATTCAATCGGTTACTGTACTTTGGTACAAGTAGGCGGCTATGCCAACGGACATGTGGAGAGTGCGCGGTTTGATTGGTGCTCGCTCTCTTTCTGTGGCGCGCGAAGCAAGAGAGTTAGCGGTAGCATGGCGCGGGGGAATTGCGGTTGACGGTTGACGGTTGGCGGTTGGCCGCTCGGAGAGACGGATGGCTGAGGAGATTTTATCGCACGAGGATGCTGGTCGGCCGAAGGCCTGGCTGGCTTGGAGCAGCGGGAAGGATAGCGCCTGGGCTTTGCACACTGTACGCGAGGCTGGCTCATTTGATGTGGTTGCATTGTTGACGACTGTGAATCGCACGCATGGGCGCGTGGCCATGCATGCTGTGCGGGAGAATTTACTGGAGATGCAGGCTGCAGCGGCGGGATTGCCGTTGATCAAGGTTGCGATTCCTTCGCCTTGTCCGAATGAGATTTATGAAGCGGCGATGAGCGAGGCGATGGGGCGGGCGCGGGATGGAGGAGTGCGGCATGTGGTTTTCGGGGATCTTTTCTTGGAGGATATTCGGGCTTACCGGGAGAAGCAGCTTGCTCGGTGTGGACTGACTCCCGTGTTTCCTTTGTGGGGGATCGAGACGCGGCGGTTGGCGGAGGAGATGCTCGCTGGCGGCCTTTCTGCATATTTAACGTGCGTGGATCCGCGGAAGTTGGAGCGCGGGTTTGCTGGGCGGCGGTTTGATGCGGAGTTGCTGGCGGATCTGCCTGAGGGGGTGGATCCTTGCGGCGAGAATGGGGAGTTTCATACTTTCGCCTGCGCGGGGCCGATGTTCCGCGCGGATGTAGCGGTTACCGTGGGCGAGCGTGTGGAGCGCGATGGGTTTGTGTTTGCGGACTTACTGCCACAGAGCGCGGCGGCGTGAATTCGGTGCGCTACTTTGCGAACTAGATCCTTCCCTACCGAGCCCGCGCCAGCGACAGCGCGCGAGTTTTTACTGCGCCAGGATTGTCGGCACTGCGCCGGCCAGGAACAGGGTTAGGACGCGGTCGCTGTCGCTGTGGCGGGCTACCTTGAATAGGACGTCTTGGCCCGGATGGAGCTTGGCCATTTCGGATTTGTAGTCGCTTAGGCCGTTGATGGGGACGTGATTGATCTCGGTGATTACGTCGCCGCGAGCGAAGTCTACGTCTTCGGCGAAGCTGGCTGGTTCGACTTCGGTGACGACTACGCCGGTTACTTTGGACATGCCGAGCTTGCGCGACAGATCGGGAGTTAATTCTTCGACGTGCAGACCGAATTGGCCGGGCACGTCGGACTGATCCGGCTGATCTTCTGCGGCTTGTGCGACTTGCGGGAATATTTTCGAGCGGTCGGCAACCGTCAGCGCGACTTCTTTGGTTTGTTTGTTGCGGACGTAGCGCACTTGCACGGATTGGCCGATTACGGTTTCCGCGATGGGATTTACCAGGTCAGCGCCGGTGTGCACCGGTTGGCCATTGATATTGGTGATGACATCGCCGGGTTGCAGGCCGGCTTTATCAGCGGGGCTGCCTGGCTCTACGGCTTCGACGACGATGCCGTAGGGGACGCCCAGCTCCTTCATGAGCACGGGATTATTGCTGCGATCTTCCTGGAAAGTGATGCCGATCGAGCCGCGAGTGACTTTGCCGTTGGTGATGAGCTGATTGTAGACGTTGATTACCGCGGTGGAAGGCAGCGCGAAGCCCACGCCTTCGAAACCGCGGCTGCCAGTATAGATGGCAGTGTTGATGCCGATGACTTCGCCGGCCATGTTGACGAGCGGGCCGCCGGAATTTCCAGGATTGATAGCTGCGTCCGTCTGAATGAATCGCTGAAACTGGTGGCCGACGTTGGAGCGATCTTTCGCGCTGATGATTCCGGCGGTGACGGTGGAATTCAGGCCGAAGGGACTGCCGATGGCCAGGACCCAGTCGCCGACTTGCACGCCGTCGGAATTGCCCAGCTTGGCAACCGGTAGTTCGCGATCGGCGTCGATTTTTACGACGGCGAGGTCGGTGTCTTTATCGAAGCCGATGACGCGAGCGCTGTATTTGGTGGAATCGCCATCGAGCGCCACTTGAATTTTGGTGGCTTGGTCGATTACGTGATCGTTGGTGAGGATGAAACCTTTTTTGTCGACGATTACACCGGAGCCGAGGCTGCGCTCGGCGTCGGGGCTGTTATCGGGCGCGTCGAAGAAGCGGTCGAAGAATTCCTGGAAGGGATCGCCGAATTTTTTGGGCGTCTTGCCACCTTTGGGCTTTTCAATTACTTGCGTGGTGGAGATGTTGACGACGGCGGGGCCGAGTTTTTTGGAGATGGTGGAGAAGGCGTTGGAAAGCGTGATGGGATCGGGTACGGCAAGCAGCGTGGCGCCGGTGGCGGTCTGGTCGTGCGTGGCTTGCACGTGTCCGGAGATTATTGTGCCGATGATGATGCCGATGCCGAGGGTGAAGACGACGAGCAGCGTGGCGAAGATTTTGCGGCGGCGCATCCAGCTGAATAATTCTTGAAATTCAATGCCCATTCCGGTGCTCCTTCTGCGCTGCGAATCTTTGACTGCCCGTATGGCGGAGAACAAAACCTGGTGGAGTGCGCCGAAATGAGAGTATATACCACGCGATTCTACCCGGCAATGCGCGCGGAGACGCGGTTTGCTCTTGGAGGCAACGGCGGAGCCGGCAGCGCCGCTCGAATAGCAGGTCCCTGTCTTCGTCCGGCGCCTTTCCGTCCCGCGACTGCGGGGCGGGAAGGAAAAAGCGCGGGACTGCGTTCGGGATGACACGCGATTATTTGCTTCGAGCGGCGCGAGATTGGGGGTGGTCGAGGGACACGTCGAGAGACATCCGTATGTCGGGACGGGAGCGTCAGAGAGCGCGGGGGCTCGGGGTCATGGGCTGGATCTAGTGTTGAGTTTCCGGTTCGGAGCCGTCTTCTGGGGTGTCCAGAAATTCCGGGACGCGCAGGCCGCCGGGAGTGCCGACGCCTTCATCCCAGGCAATGCCGTCGTCCGAGACGCCGCCGGGAACTCCATCTACTTTCTTTTCCAGGCGGCGTTCCGCCTTGGCGCGCGCCTTATCCTGGCGCTTCATTTCCTTTTGCCGCTTCTTGAATGTTGTCGTCATTACGATCTCCTGAAGGGGTAGAAGTTATGGACGATTTCGCATCCGGCGAAATGCGCAGATGCGGGTGTTACCAGCGAGGCTCGCGCGGCTGACGCGCGACTTCGCGATAATCCTCGTTCGAGAATCTTTCTTTTTTGCCACCGCCGGTGTTGCCGCCACGCGGACCGCCGCTATTGCCGCCGCGATCACCGCCGCTGCCACCACGCTCGCCGCCCCCGCTCCCGCTGCCACCACGCGGTCCGCGCGGACCTCCGCCGGATTCAGATTTCGGGCGTGCTTCGTTTACCTTCAGATTGCGGCCGCCGACGTCTTTGCCGTCCAGAGCTGCAATGGCTTTGGCTGCTTCGGCGTCATTGGGCATTTCGACAAAACCGAAACCGCGCGCGCGTCCGGTCTCGCGATCGGTGGCGACGTGGACGCGGGCGAGTTGGCCGAAGGGCTCGAAGAGCGCGCGGAGGTCGTCCGCGGTGGTCTGAAAGCTCATATTGCCAACAAAAAGATTCTTCATGTTGATTCTCCTGAGCAAGCCACAACCGTCGCTTCGGCAAACAACCAGCGCAAACCCGAACCTGAAGCTGCTGTCGTGCAACGAAAGGAATATAGACTGCGCGGTGCCCGGATGCCAAACACGCTCCAGGAGGCGCGCAAGGACTGCAAAACTCAAACAGCGGAAGACTCATTCTAGCATGATTGTATAAAGTTGTCGCGGCGAAGGCGCTGAAGGGCGGTTGCGCGCCGCTTCAATCCTCGCGCATTAGAATTGCCGGGTCGATTGCCAGGGCGCGGCGGGCTGGGATCCAAGTGGCCAACAGGCCGAGTAGCAGCATCGCCAGAACTACGCCGGCCAGGACTACGGGATCGCGCGGAGTTGCTTGATATACGACGGAAGCAAGCACTCGGCTGGCCAAAATTCCCAGTAGCAGGCCTGCGGTGGAACCGACGGCGAGCAGCTTGAGTGCGCGACCCAGGCTGCTTGCAACACTTCTTTGCGCTGCGCGCCCAGGGCGATGCGAATTCCCAATTCTCTCAGGCGCTTGCTGACGGAGTAAGCGGCCATGCCGAAGATTCCGGTGACGGAGAGGAGCGCGCCTATCAGGCCCAGGACTCCGAGCGAGAGCGCGGCCATGCGGGAGGCGAACAGAGGACGATCCATTTCTTTGATCCAGGATTGGATGTATAGCGGCAGGGCTGGATCGAGGTCGCGCAGCGTGTTGCGGATGGCTGGGGCGAGTTGTTGCGCGTCGTTGCTTGCGCCTAGGCGAGTGGACCTGCTGGCCGTCGAACGGACCACCATCCAAGTTTCGCTCGAGGGCGACCGATGAGCGCGGCTGTTTTTTGCCAATCCTTGCGGGACATCCGTTTTTTGTTTCATGGCGTCGCCATTTGGGTTTCCAACAGGACAATGACATACTTCCTTTGGGAAAGCAACAGGTAAATTTTCTCGTGGGTTTAGCGGCGGGCGGAGCCTGGTGCGGCGCCGGAGGTGGCGGGGCGGTCGCGCCAGAATTTGGGGGCTGGCATTATGAATTCGATGGCAACTTGGGTCTTGCCCATGAAACTGGAACCGAGGCAGGCGACGCGGCAGAGCAATTCTTCGTTGGTGTTGACGTTCTCGACGCGCACGATTTGCTGGACGTTTACCTTGGCAGCTAGCAGGATGAGGGCGCCGTGCGAATTGACGATGATGGTGTGGGTCTTTTCTTCGACGGAGTTCTTCTTGGAGTCCTGGAGGCGCACCAAGACGGGAATACGCACGTGGATACGTTTGCTGCGGCGCCGATTCTGAGGCGCCAGGTCGTCTGGGTGGATGGACACTGGACAACGTTAGCAAGTACGTGTTGAGTTCTCAACGGTTAGCGGCGGGGTGTGCCGTTAGAGATATTGGGGAAGGCGGTGTTGCCCAAGCAGCAGACCACAGGGGGTTTGTTCGATAACGGCGGGCGCGCGTGCGCGAGATTTCGGGACTTGATTTTTGCCTCCGGATTTAATCCAGATGGTGGACAAGCACGGCGCAGGGGATGGTGCAGGGGGTGCGGGAGGCCGCTATGCGACGAATTCGGTACCGGGTGGCGATGAGTTTGGACGGGTATATCGCTGGGCCCCAAGGAGAGTTCGACTGGATCGTCGCGGATCCGGAAATGGACCTCGGCGCTCTTTTCCAGCAGTTTGACACCTTGCTGGTGGGGCGCGGGACTTTTGAGTTCATGGTGAAACACGGACGGGCGACGGTGCCGGGGATGAAAATAATCGTGTTTTCGCGCACGCTGCAGCAGCGGGACTATCCGGACGTGATGATCGTGGCCGATAAGGCAAGGGAAACGGTAGCCGCGCTGCGCGCGCAGCCCGGCAAGGATCTATGGCTGTTCGGCGGCGGCTTGCTGTTTCGCAGTTTTCTGGACGCGGGACTGGTGGACACGGTTGAAGTCGCGGTGATTCCGGTGCTACTGGGCGGAGGGATTCCGATGCTTGCCGCACGGGCCGAAAGGGCCAAGCTGAAATTGACCGGGCACAAGGTGTACGGGAGCGGAATCGTGCTATTAGAGTATTCGAAGCAGGGATATTCTTAGGAACATTCCAGAAAATAAGCCGCTGCGCGCAAATCGCTGGCGCAAGCAAAATCTCATCCTCGACAGGTTCTCGCGCGCGAGGTATTATCGCGGCATGAGAATTTCGGCACGCAACCGGCTGGTTGGCAAGATTGAGGAATTGCAGATCGGCGACCTAATGGCGCACGTGGTGGTGGCTGTGGGCGAACATGTAGTGGAAAGCGTGATTTCGCGCCGCAGCGTGGAAGAAATGAATTTGCAAGTCGGCGATACGGTTGCGGTCGTGGTGCAGTCCACGGATGTGATGCTGCAAAAGGCCTAGGGTTGCCCCTACCCGGTTCAGGCGCCGTGGAGTTTATTAATTGAGGGTTGCTTCGCTTTGCGCGGGTACGGGCACGGGCTTGTAGCCGCAACGGGACCAGACAGCACGGGCCATCTTTCGTGAATATTTCCACACGCCAATCCGGAACCGCAACCATCGTGGACATCAACGGCGACGTGACGCTATACAATTCGCCGGAGATCCGCAAAACGCTGATGGACGCATTGAATAAGAAGGGTACGCAGCGGGTGATTGTGAACATGTCCGGCGTGAATTACATCGACAGCGCGGGCGTGGCTTCCTTGGTGGAAGGATTGAAACTGGCGCGCAGTTTGAAGAACGGGTTCGCGTTGTATGGATTGAACAAGCACCCGCGGGAAGTGCTGGAGCTGACGCGATTGAGCAAGGTGTTCGAGATTTATGATAATGAGAGTGAAGCTGTAAGCGGAGCTGCTCCTCCGCCGCCTGCGCAGTCAACTACGTAAATCCCCTCTGGTACTTCCGCGCAAAATGTCTGCGCGATCTGTCTGGACAACCGGAACGATCCCGGTCCCGCCTTATGGGACCGCCGCTACAAATTCAGCTGCCTGGACGCGTGGGAATGTACAGCCAACAGTGGTAGCTGTGCCAGGAAAAACTACGCGAGACGGCTCCTAGTGCGGATCGTTCTCCTCGATGATGGGGAGATTGGCCGCGATTTGCAGGTCCACGATCAGCTGCAATTGATGTTCCACCTGGAAAAAGCGTACGGCGATGGTGGAGGATAGAGCTTTCTTCATGGTGGCGTAATATTTTTCGCGCAGGGCCATGCGCTTTTCATCGAGCTGCATGATGCGCTGGGCGAGCTGGTCGGCTTTCTCGTCGGTCATGTTGGCGAAATTCTGGGAGTAGTCGGCGACAAGGGCGAGCTTGTCGGCGGTGAGCCTGGTTTGCTCGGCCTGATATTCGCGATAGATGGGCCAGAAGATGGCGGATTGCTGGTCGTTGAGTTCCATGGTTTCGCGGACGATTTGTTCTTTTTTCGCGCTGAGATCGGCGTGGAGAAGCTGGATGTAGGCCTGGGTGTTGAGTTCTTTGCTGCGCGCGGGATCCTGGACGTGGGTTTGCTGCGCGCACAGGCTCGCTGCAGCGGCAAGAGCCAGCGCGAGTGCGGCGAATCGAATCCACGTACGTGCGCTCGTACGTGCGTTCATGCGTGTGCTGGTAGCTGTGGTCATAAGTGCCTCCGAAACATTATTTATATTGCGCGGGCGCGGCGGCGCTGAATTTATGGCAGGGCCGGGAGCGTCACGGGTTGCTCGAGCGTGAATTGCAATTGCGTTTCGGCGGGGATTTGAATTTGCTTGCCTTTCTGCACGACCGAGCCCACGCCGCCGGCGACCGCGCCGATCGCCGCGCCCATTCCCGCATTTCCAGCAATGGCGCCGATCGCCGCACCTAATCCCGCGCCTCCGAACAAGCGGAATGCCGAGCGGTGGCTCGAGCTTTTGCCTTCGGTGTCAAATGTAGTGGTGACGATGGGATACGGAATCCCGCCAATCACCAGCTGCGTCAATTGCAGGATCAATTTCGATCTGCCCGTAGCGCGGCCTGCTGAATTTGCCAGCAGTACCTGGCCGTAAACGGGCGAGCCGATGCGGGCGACGATGGTTCCATTGACGGCGAGATTTGTGGAGAGCGTGGCGGAAAATATCTGGCCGGTTTGGGTGTAGTCGGTGTCCAGCTCGTCGGTGGTTTGGATCAGGATGTCGCTGCCGGCCGGGAGCGTGACCATTTGCGCGGCTTGCGGCGGCGCAGTTGGCACAGGACCAAAGGCAAGCGAGGCTACCTGGTCGGGCGGATAGGAATTTGTGATTCCATCCGCGCTGGTGAATTGAACTCCTTGCGGAGTGCGGGTGACGAATTGGCCGTAGATTACCTGGCCATTGGTCAGGCGAAGCGTGTCGGCCGCAGCGGCGAACGCCAGCGCGAGGCCGAAAGTGGCTAGGAGCAGGATTCGTAATTTCATGCGCCCTCTTTTTTCCCAGCGCTCTACCGCAGCATGACGCGAGGGATTCTCCGGAGCAATATAATCGGAAATTTGCAGGCTTCCAACTGCTGATTGTTGCTGCGGATTGCTTTCTGGCGCGATCGGCGCTGGGGCCAGCTGGCGTACTCACATCGGGCGAGCTCCAGGAAAAACCGTGGGGCGGGTTCGTTGCTTCGCGCGGGGAAAGTGGACTAGAATGCGCGACATGTCGCATGAAACGTTCCGCGTAGTTTCGCAGCCGGGCCATCGTGCAGGGCAGCAGATTTTGGTGTTGACGGGCGCGTTCACCTCCTCGGCGTCAGCGATTTTTGTGGATGCGGTGGCGGCGGCGGATGCGCCGCGTCTGATTCTGGATTTGACCGAAGTGCCCATGGTGGATTCGATGGCGGTGGGGGCGCTGGTGCGCGCCTTTGTCTCCTGTCACAAAACCGGGCGGAAGCTGGCGCTGGTGGGATTGAATCATCGCGTGCACAACGTGCTGCACTTGACGGGGATTGCACCGCTTTTTGACACCTATGCGACGATCAGCGAAGCGGAAGCGGGATTGGCTTAGCGCGCAATTCTCTTGCGGCATTTCGCTGGCGCGTGATTCTCGCCTCAGGAAATTATAACCGACTCGCCATTCCCGCAATCGTATATGCTGCTACGCAGAGGGCGCCGAAGCAAAGGACGATTTTATGAAGAAAATAATGCTCATCGGATCGAGCGGAATGATTGGGCAGCGCATTCTGCATGAGGCGCTGAATCGCGGGCACCACGTGACGGCTCTGGTGCGCGACACTTCGGGAACGGGGGAGCATCACGCGCAACTGGACTATCACACGGGCGACATTTTCAAGCCGGAGACGATCGCGACGGCAGCGGTGGACCATGATGTGGTGGTGAGCGCTTACGGGCCGGGCAAGGGCGACCCGAGTTTGGAGATGAAGGCGGCGCATGTGTTGATTGAGGCGCTGACGCGCGTGGAACCGATTCGCTTGATTGCGGTGAGCGGCGCGGGAAGCCTGGAAGTGAAACCGGGCGTGCAGCTGGTGGATACGCCGAATTTTCCGGCGGAGTGGAAGGCGATTGCGCTGGCGCACCGCGAGGCGCTGGAGGTTTATCGCAAGGCGGGAATGGCGGAGTTCGACTGGACGGCGGTGAGCCCGGCGGCATTAATTGAGCCGGGTACGCGGACGGGAAAATATCGTACAGGGACAGATCAGTTGCTCGTGGACGACAGGGGCAAGAGTTACATTTCGGCTGAGGATTTTGCGGTGGCCGTGCTGGATGAAATTGAAAAGCCGCGTTTCCAGGGGCAGCGGTTTACTGTCGCGTACTGATGGCGGAGCAGCGGGTCTTTTTGTCGGCGGAGTGGCGCGATCTGGTGATGTTGAATTACGAAGTTGATGCGGAGATTTTGCGGCGGTACTTGCCTGTTGGAGTTGAGCTGGACACTTTCGCGGGGCGGACGTTCGTAAGTCTGGTCGGTTTTCAGTTTCTGCGCACCAAGCTTGGCGGATTCCTCGCAGTCCCCTTCCACAGCAATTTCGACGAAGTGAATTTACGTTTTTACGTGCGGCGGCGTGAGGGCAGCGAAGTGCGCCGGGGCGTGGTGTTTGTGCGCGAACTGGTGCCGCGGATAGCCATCGCTCGCTTCGCGCGGCTGATGTACGGCGAGAAATATGATTCTTGCCCGATGTGGCATCGCATCGCGCGCCATGCGGACGGGCTTGCGGCGGAATATGGGTGGAGCTGGCGCGGAGGACAATTTCAGTTGAGCGCGCAGGCAAGCGGCGCGCCGTCGCCAGTGGCCGATGGGACGCTCGAGAGTTTCATTACCGAGCACTACTGGGGATATTCGGCGAAGAGCACAGGCGAGAGCATCGAATATCGCGTGTCGCACGATCCCTGGCGCGTGTGGGTGAGCAAGGATGCTGGGTTCGAAGGCGACAGCGGCGCGCTTTATGGATCCGGCTTCGCTGAAATTCTCGGTCGCGCGCCTGACTCCGCCTTTATTGCCGAAGGCTCGCCGGTGCTGGTGCACAGGGGCCGACGAATCGAGTAAGCATCCCGCCGCACCGCTTGCGGATTCTCGCTGAACGATTCCTGCTTGACATCCCGGCTGTTCATCCGCGCTACGCGGCGTCCCATGTGCGGACATCTGGCCTCGGCGTGGTTCTCCACACTCAAAATAACTCATGTGCGATCAGCGAGGTAGCCGTGGGCCAATTTGGAAGCGAAGATGCTATGGACGGGACAGGCCATTTCCCGCGTTCACAACCAACATCGTGGAGGACCCATGGGGACGATTGTTCAGGACATTCGGGTGGCGGCGCGGATGTTGCTGAAGAATCCCGGGTTCAGTGTGGTGGTAATTTTGACGCTGGCGCTGGGGATTGGAGCGAACACGGCGGTGTTCAGCATCGTCAATTCGTTCCTGTTCAGTCCGCTGCCCGTGAAAGACGCGGGGCGGCTGATCGTGATGGCCTATGAGGACCCCAAGGCCGCGTTTCCGCACGAGGTTTCCAACGCAGACTTGCAGGATTTCGCAGCGCAGAGTCAAGTGACGTCTGACATGACAGCGTTTCTGGTGAACTTCGCGGGGCTGAGCACGGGAAATCGCAGCGAACGCGTTTTTGTGACGTTCGCGAAGGGCAATTATTTTTCGGCGCTGGGGATTCAGCCGGCTCTGGGAAGACTTTTTCTGCCGAGCGAGGGCGAGACGGCTGGAGCGGACCCGGTGATCGTGCTGGGTTATTCGTATTGGATGCGGCGGTTCAACGGAGACCCGGCGGTGGTGGGCAAGAGCGTGAACTTGAACGGGCAGCCGGTGACGATTATTGGAGTGGCGCCCAAGCCATTTTTCGGGACCTTCTACATTGTGGATTCGGAAGTGTACGCGCCGTTGGGATTGTTTGCGAGCAGCGCCGGGTCGGTGGACATACTGACGGATCGCACGCAGAGGCAGTTGCGCGTGCTGGCACATTTGAAACCCGGCATTTCGATCGCGCAGGCGAGCGCTTCTCTGCAGGCGATCGCCAACAATCTGGCGCGCGAGTATCCACAAACGGATGCTGGACTGAAGATGGATTTGATTCCAGAAAAGCTGGCGCGGCCGGAGGCGGCGTCGGCGAGTTTCTGGCCGGTGATCGCCTCGGTATTCATGGGCTTGGTGGGACTGGTGATGCTGGTGACTTGCATGAATGTGACGAACCTGCTGCTGTCGCGCGCTTCGGTTCGTGCGAAGGAAATGGCGGTGCGCGCTTCGTTGGGAGCCGGGCGCATGCGATTGTTTCGCCAACTGCTGACCGAGAGTTTGCTGCTTGCCGGGCTGGGCGCGCTGGGCGGCGCGGTAATGGGTGCCTGGCTGATGAAATGGGTGGAAAGCATCCGCCTGCCCGGCGACATGGCGCTGCGCACGACGCAATCTTTTGACTGGCACATGTTCGCGTTCGTTGGCGCGCTGGCTGCAGCCTCGGGGCTGCTCGCGGGCCTGGTTCCGGCATGGCGGGCGACGCGGATTGATTTGAACGACGCGCTGCGTGAAAGCGGCAGGAGCAACACAAGCGGGAGCGGGCACAACCGGGTGCGCAGCATTCTGGTGGTGGCGCAGACGGCCGGGTCGCTGGTGGTGTTGATTATGGCAGCACTTTTTCTACGCAGTCTGCAGCAGGCGCAGAAGGCCGATCTGGGATTCAAACCGGAGCACGTGTTGAACCTCGCGATGGACGTGCATGAACTGGGTTACGACGAGGCGCGTGGCATGAATTTCTATCGCGAGCTGGGCAGCCGCGTGCGTGCTTTGCCTGGGATCGATTCCGCGGCGTTCGCTTATTCTGTGCCGATGGGCTACTACACAGCCGGGCGCAATCCGCTGTGGAACGAATCGCAGCACGGCGTGCCGGCGAGCCAGGTGCCGACGGTAGGGTTCAACAAAGTGGATGCGGATTATTTCCGGACGATGGGGATTGAAATTATCAGGGGGCGGGCGATTGACGAGCGCGATCAGAGCACGACGCCGCTGGTGGCCGTGGTGAACGAATATCTTGCCGCGAAACTTTGGCCGGGGCAGGACGCGATCGGGCATCACTTCCGGCGCGGGATGGACGACGCGGCGGACATCGAAGTGGTGGGTGTGGCGAAATATAGTAAGGGCGTGTTTATCGCCGAAGATCCTGGACTTTATTACTATGTTCCGTTGACGCAGAATTATTCTTCGGTGCGCGTGCTGCACATTCATAGTTCGCTGCCTGCGGCAGACATTGCGCGCGAGGTGCAGGCGCAGGTGCATGCGCTCGATCCGAATCTGGCCGTTTTTGACGTGATGCCGATGACGGAATCTTTACAAGGCGGCAACGGGTACTTCTTCATGCGCATCGCGGCGACTTTTGCGGGGGCGCTCGGGGGACTGAGTTTGCTCCTGGCGGTGGTGGGAATGTATGGCGTGATTTCCTACGCTGTGAATCAGCGGATTCACGAGATCGCGGTGCGGATTGCGTTGGGCGCGCAGAAGCAGAATATTTTTGCCATGGTAATTGGGCACGGATTGAAATTGGTGGTCGCGGGGTTGCTGATGGGAGTGGCGCTAGCCGCGGGGCTGTCGCGATTTCTGTCAACGCTGCTCGTGAATACAGGGGCGATGGACCCGCTGGCTTACGCCTCGGCTTCCCTGCTGCTGGTCGTAGTGGCGGCGCTCGGTTGTTACGTGCCGGCGCGGCGCGCGGTGCGCGTGGATCCGATGGTGGCATTGCATTACGAGTAGCGTCGTTGCGCAAGAGGCGATTTTTCTTCCGAGCGGGGCTTTACAACGGGCCGACCTGCGGGTGGGGCGCTAGGGGAGCGGCTTATGAAAACTTCTGTTTGCCTGTGCGTGCTGGCGTTTTTGGGTTTGGGATTTGCTGCTTACGGGCAGGGCGCTACCCCTGCTGCGACGGCTGGTACCGCTACGGCAATTGACGCGCCGGAGTTGCAAGCGCGGCGTCGTGCGGCGCTGGAAAAAGTTCCGGATGGAATTATTTTGCTGCGCTCGGCCTGGGGTTTGAAGCATTGGGACGAATCCGGATTCCATCAGGATCCCAGCTTCTACTACTTCACCGGTTTGGCTAACGCGCATGCGGCGATCTTGGCGCTGGACGGTACAAAGAAAGAATCGTGGTTGTTTGTGTCGCCGCGGATGCCTTTGGGCGCTGACTTGCATGGCTTCGATTCGGTTTTTTTCGATCCGGGCGCGCAGAGTGAAAAGGAATTGGGGATTGATCACGTTGTCGCGTGGGATCAGTTCGCCAGCTTCATCGAATCGCTGCGCAAGGATAATCCCAAGCTGATTTTGTACACCGACCGCGGCGGGCAAACGGGTTGGATGGCTGGCGACGATAGTCTGGGGACACCGCCGGGGCTCGGTCCGCTGCAAAATCCCAATGTGGTGTGGACGAATATGCTGCGAGCGCATTGGGCGGACCTGGAAGTGAAGAATGCGTTTGGAATTCTGGACGAAGTGCGGTCAGTTAAAACGGCGACGGAAATTGCGCGGATGCGCCAGGCGGCCGCGGCGACGGCGGAAGGATTCTGGGCTGGGGTGCGCGCGATCGGTCCGGGAAAAACGCAGAGACAGGTGGAAGGCGCGGTGCTCGATGCTTGTTTGACGGCTGGATCGGATGGGCCTTCTTTGTGGCCGTGGGTGCGTTCGGGGCCATACACTTTGGAAAATGCCTTGTTCGAACCGTTTGTGGATTATCACAACCTGGATCGCCAGATGTTGGCCGGTGAAGTAGTGCGGCTGGATCTGGGTTGCGATTTCCAGATGTACAAGGGTGATTTCGGGCGGACGATTCCGGTGTCGGGGCATTTTGACGAAGGACAGCGCGAGACGATGGAGCTTCTGAATGGCGCTTACCTGGCGGGCGTCGATGCGTTGCGGCCGGGCGGTTCGTCGATGGATGTTTTCAAGGCCACACTGGCGTACATTGCGCAGCATCAGGGTGCATTGAAGACAGCGATGGCGAAGGATGCGGCAGCCGACGCGCTGAGACGAAAGGGATATGCTTTGCATGGCTTGGGGATTGATATGGCCGAGGGGGCGCCGAAAACCTTTCAGGCCGGAAATGTGCTGTGTTACGAGCCGCAGCTGACTGCGGGCAATCAGGCTTTTTTCGTTGAGGATACTTTTCTGATTACGACTGCAGGGCATGAGGTTTTGAACCCCGCGTTGCCTTATTCTCCTGGGGATATTGAGCGAGCGATGACGTCGCACGCGCAGCATTAGGAATTAGCCTTCGTCGACGCTCGCTCGCAGGCGCTGCAGAAAGCAGATGCTTCTCTGAATCCAGGGCCCGTCCGGCTGTCGCGGAGCGAGAAAGTTAGAGCGCGGGACTCGGCTCGGGATGACACGCAACATTTTTTTCGGCGGGGTCAGCGAGAGCGTTCTGCTTCCTTCGATTCCCTTTCCAGCGCCAGAAACGTCGTCTGTACGATCGGTGCGTGCGGCCCGGAAGAACTTTCGCTCTTTGATTTGCGTTCGTGCTTAGCTTCGCTCTTGGAGAAAACTTTCGCGGCGAGCAGCATGGCCGCAAGCGTGCCGCTCAATAGCGCGATCTGCTCCCAGCCGCTTATGATGGATGCGTTACCCAGCAGCGTCAGTCCCGCAAAGCAGCAAAGCAGATGAACGCAAAACACCTGCAGAGATGATTGGCCCATCAGGACCAGCGGGCCGACTGCCAGCGGCTTCCAAATCTTTTGCGTGACGATCAGCAACATGGCCAAGGCGGTAAAATCCACCAGGCGCAGCGGGCCCAGGTGCCATTTATCGAAGAGGAATTCGGTTGGGCCCAGCACCAAGCCGTGTTCGATGGCGCGCCGCAATACAAAACAGATCACGGCGATTAAGGCCGCGGGAATCACCGCGCGCTTCGCCCACCTTTCAATGGGGAGATTATTCTGCGCCCAGCGCACCCCGAGCCAAACGCCGCCGATCCACAAGAATTGCCAGGCCCATAGATCGAAGGAACCCATTTCGTTCAGAGGAATGTGCGCCGGGATAATTTTCGCGGCGACTTTATAGGCATCGGCGCGCAGGCCGAATTGCGCGAGCGCCCAGAGGGAGAAACCTGTCCACAGGATAGGATTCCAGCCGATTCTGCGCGCAAGGAGCAGAGCAGCCGAGGTGAACACCAGAAAAATGATGTACATCGGCAAAATATCGAGCAGCGGCGGACGGTAGATCAGCAGGAAGGCTTCGATGACGGAGCGTTTGGGGCCAGCCATGAAGTAGAAATCCAGAAGATTATGCAGGCCCGGGCGATTGCCGCGCGAGGCGATGGGCACGGCGACCAGAAACGCGAACGCCAGTAGCAGCGCGTGGTAAAAATAAAGACGCAGCGTGCGCGACCAGAGCCTGAGCGTCATGGCTTTGTAGCCGTCGTGTTCCGCGAGGCGGAAATAAATGCGCCCAGTGAAAAGCGCGGAGAGGAAAATGAAGCCTTCAGCGGCGGAGACGAAACCGAAGGGCTGGTTGACGTAGGCGCTGGCCGAGGTGGGCAAATGTGTGAGGGTGATCCAGACGAGCATCAGCCCGCGCGCGGCGTCGAGTTCCAGGCGGCGTCCCATCCCTGCGTTAGACGGCGGGCCGTTGGCGGCGGTTGCTGGCGGCTGCGAATGCATGGCGCTGCCAGCTTAACAGAGACAGGCGGTTGCGACGATGCGCAGGGGGGCGGCGCGGGCGGCGGCAGGTTGCCCTCGAAATCGAGGATCGGCGCGGACGACGGCGGATGAGTCATGCTAAAGTTTGGAGTTCGGAGGGACTCGTGCCTGTGGCATCGCGAAAAGTGCTGGCGCTTCTGGTTTTTTCTTTCCTAATCGCAATTCCGGCTCACGCAAAAAATCACGAAACTGGATTTCTCGACCGCAGCATTACGGTGCACGGCGCGACGTATAAGTATCAGGTGTTCGTTCCGGATACGTGGACGCCACACCAGAAATGGCCGGTGGTTTTGTTTCTGCACGGCGCGGGAGAACGCGGCGAAGACGGCCTGCAAGAAACCGACGTCGGCATCGGCACGGCGATTCGCAGCAACCGCAGCGTCATGCCGGCGATTGTGGTGATGCCGCAGTGCCGGCGCGGCGTCTGGTGGGTGCAGCCGCCGATGGATGATTTGGCCATCGCTTCGCTGGATGCGGCAATCAAGGAATTTCACGGTGACGTGCGGCGCACTTACTTGACCGGGATCTCGATGGGAGGGTTCGGGACTTGGTACCTGGCAGAGAAATATCCGGGGAGGTTCGCGGCGCTGATCGTGATTTGCGGCGGGATTCGGCCGCCTGCGGGCGCGCTGAAAGCGGATCCCGAACTGGTGAAATGGACTCCTGTGGACGATCCCAAGAGTTACACAGACGCCGCGGCGAAAGTGGGCAATACCCCCGTGTGGATTTTTCACGGCGCGGATGATGACATTGTGCCGGTGACCGAATCGCAGCGGATGTATGCGGCGATGAAGGCGATCGGCGCGGACGCGCATTACACGGAGTTTCCCGGGATCCGGCACGCTTCGTGGGATAAGGCTTACGATCAGCCGACATTGTTTCCGTGGTTGTTCTCGAAATCGCTGGCGGTAAAGGAAAAATAGGCTGCGGCAGTTCGCTCGCGCTGGAAATATTGTCGACGAGCGCTGCAGACCTCAGGGAGGGCCCAATTATGGGGTATGTGATCGTCGGAATTCTGGATAGTTACGGAGAGGCGGAGGCTGCGGTGCAGGATTTGGAAGTCGCAGGCATCGCGGGCGGGCAAGTGGAGGTGATCAGCGAGATTGACGAGGATGCGCGGACCGCGAACACGCCGGGCGAGCCTGCGACGAAGTCCGGCGAGGCGGGACGCGGCTGGATGGCGCGCTTATTTGGCAAAGGCGGGGCGCTCGAGAAACGCCAAGTGCGCGATGAGTCCGGCACGCAGCCTGATTACATCGGCGAGCAGGAATTTTATGCAAGTCACGTGAAACAGGGCGGAGCGGTGGTAATCGTTCGAACGACTACCGAGCAAGCCGCGAATCGTGGAGCGGCTATCTTGCAGGAGTACGGGGCACGGACTCCGGGAAGCAAGGATGGGCCGGCGGTTCACCGGGTTGAGTAGTATCGCGCTGGCAAAAATTCGCTGCAGCGATACCCATGCCGAGGAGAAATCAATGACGCGAAAATCGTTCCGGGCGGTCGCGTTGACAGGCTTCGCGCTGACTGCGCTGCTGGGCACGGCGTGGCAGGCGAGCGCGCAAGACACCAAAACGCCTTATCCGAACATGGCGCCCGTGGAACAATACATGATGGAGCGGGATCTCGAGATCGCGCTGGCAAGGAGCGCTGCGCCCGATTCCATTTCAAAGGATGCCGAAGTAATGGTGATGGGACGGCACGGTTACGAGACTGCGGTGAAAGGCACGAACGGTTTCGTGTGCGTCGTGCAGCGATCGTGGACCGCGCCCGTTGACGACCCCGATTTTTGGAATCCGAAGTTGCGGGCGCCGATTTGCTTCAATCCGCCTGGCGCGCGAACCTACCTTCCGCTGTCGATCAAGAAAACGGAGTCGATATTGGCTGGACGATCCAAGGCGCAGATGTTCGAGGATATTCGGAGCGGTCTCGAGAAGAAGGAATTGCCGGCGCTGGAGGTTGGCGCGATGTGTTACATGATGTCGAAGCAACAATATTTAAGCGATCGCGCCGCGCATTGGCATCCGCATGTGATGTTTTTCGTTCCAGAGACGGAGACTGCGACCTGGGGAGCGAATTTTGCAGGCTCGCCGCTGTTGGGATCGGCGGACAAAGAGGATCGGCTCACGGTGTTTCTAATTCCGGTTGGGGAGTGGTCGGATGGTACGTCTGGGCCTGCGCTGGAACATTGATGGGCGGTCTCGGGGGCTTCCGAGTCTGAGACAACGCCGCC
The DNA here is from genome assembly GCA_035602855.1 of Candidatus Acidiferrales bacterium. GTDB lineage: Bacteria > Acidobacteriota > Terriglobia > Acidiferrales > UBA7541 > Palsa-295. The sequence goes on along the minus strand of DATNLN010000005.1, from coordinate 84,485 downwards.
GAGGGGTCCACGATGCGATCGTGCGAGAAGTTCTGTTCCAGGAGCGAATCGTTGCTGGGCATGTGCTGGACATATTTTGCGGCGGCAAGAGGCAAAGTCAATGAAGACGAGGCGATTGCGTGCAAGCGTCGACGCGCGACGCCGCGTTCGATTTCTCGTCACGCGACGTCGCTCGATGCCAGGCGCCTCTAAGCGTTTGCGGCGGCTGCGTCTTGTGGCTCTTCAGAGGCCTTAGTGCAAACGATCGTTAGCCCGTTCTTGTTGGCGTCGAATCGTTCTTTACGATCCAAACTCTTCAAGAATTCCCTGGCAGCTTTGCCGATCGCCGCAGCCATGGACCCGGTATCGACCTGTATCGTGCGGCCTTGCGGACCATTCGTGCGGTGTTGGTATTCCAGTTTCACTGCGTACATGGATTCCCCCTTAGTCTGTAGGATAACCGAAGATTTGAAAACGCGCTAACGCAGCGAAGCCTTGGCGGAAGGGATTCAAGTGCAATCCCCTTCGCCAAGGCTTGCGGCACGCGGTCTTCAGGTGGGAGTTGGTCAATCAACGGCGATGCGGGTAGCGGCCGTTGCTCCTTTGATCTCCTGTACCGGGGTTCCTACACCGACGAGATCGAAGGCGGGAGGCCAGAGTTGGATAGCGAAACTACCTTTGTAGGTTTTGCCGTTCGCGGCGACCCCATCGGTTTCATCGACGGTGAAGATGTTTGAAATGCCGCCGTCCGGGGCAAACATCAGACCGACGCGGCCTTCACGTAAGTCCTTCCAAACTCCGTAGCAGATGATGAGTTTCCATCGTACTTTGCAGGGACAGTGTAACTCGGTTTGCGAGCTGGCGAGCTGCGGAGCGAGGGATTGGCGGAAGATGAGGGAATTGTTACAATGAAGGTTGGCCGGCTGTTTATGGCCTGCTCTCATCCAGATTACCGGGACGAAGTTCCCCAGGCAGGAAACCAAACGAATGGTCGCACGCACGCTTTATGAAAAAATTTGGGACGCCCATGTGGTGCGGGAAGAACCGGGGCAGCCTACCCTGATTTATATTGACCGACATTTGATTCATGAGGGCACTTCGCCGCAGGCGTTTGCGGGGCTGAAGGCTGCGGGGCGCAAAGTGCGGCGGCCGGAGCTGACTTTTGCCGTGATGGATCATTCCGTTTCGACGAAAAATCGCCTGCTGCCGGTGCTGGATGCGGACGCGCGCGGGCAGTTCGAAGCTCTGGAGCGCAACTGCGCGGAGACCGGCGTGCATTTATTCGACATGAACAGCAAGAACCAGGGCATCGTGCACATCATCGGGCCGGAGCTGGGGATCACGCAGCCGGGGCAGACGATTGTGTGCGGCGACAGCCACACCTCGACGCACGGCGCGTTTGGCGCGCTGGCTTTCGGGATTGGGACGAGCGAAATCGAGCACGTGCTGGCGACGCAGTGCCTGACGCAGTTCAAATCGAAGACGATGCAGGTGGAAATCGCGGGCAAGCGGCCGCGGGGCGTGACGGCGAAGGACATTATTCTGGCAGTGATCGGGAAAATTGGGATTGCCGGCGGCAATGGATACGTTTTCGAATATACGGGAGAGGCGGTGCGCGGGCTTTCGATGGAAGGGCGCATGACGATGTGCAATATGTCCATCGAGGGCGGGGCGCGGGCGGGGATGGTGGCGCCGGACGAAACTACTTTTGAATATATGGAAGGGCGGCCGTTTGTTCCGCGCGGGCGGGACTTCCAGGAGGCGGTGACTTTCTGGCAGACTCTTCCCAGTGATACGGACGCAAAGTACGACGAAACGTTGATCTTGCACGCGCCTGATTTAGCGCCGATGGTGACCTGGGGGACAAATCCGGGGATGGTGACGCAGGTTTCTGAGCGGGTGCCGGATCCGGGCTCGTTTGATGATCCGGTGGACCGCGAGGCGGCGACGCGGGCGTTAGTTTACATGGATTTGAAGCCGGGAACGGCGATGGAAGATATTTCGCTGGACCGCGTGTTCATCGGCTCGTGCACGAATTCGCGGCTGGAGGATTTGCGTGCGGCAGCGAAGATGGTGCAAGGCAAGCACGTCGCGAAATCTTTGAAGCAGGCGCTGGTGGTGCCGGGTTCGCGCGTGGTGAAGGCGGAAGCGGAAGCCGAGGGGCTCGACAAAATTTTCGTCGCGGCGGGTTTCGAATGGCGCGATGCGGGTTGCAGCATGTGCATCGGGATGAATGACGATGTGCTGCTGAGCGGCGAGCGTTCGGCGAGCACTTCCAATCGCAATTTCGAAGGGCGGCAGGGCAAGGGCGGGCGCACGCACCTGGTGAGTCCGGTGATGGCCGCGGCGGCGGCGATTGAAGGCCACTTCGTGGACATCCGCAAGTGGAATAATGTGGACGGAGCGGAGTGACCATGGAACCTTTTATCAAGCATACGGGGTTGGTGGCGCCGCTGGATCGCGTGAACGTAGATACGGATCAGATGGTGCCGAAACAGTTTTTGAAATTGCAGACGCGGCAGGGGTACGGGCGCGTGCTTTTTTATGATTGGCGCTATTTGCCGGGAGAGAAGCCGAATCCGGAGTTTGTTTTGAACGCGCCGCGGTATAAGGGCGCTTCGGTGATTCTGGCGCGGGCGAATTTTGGCTGTGGTTCGAGCCGCGAACACGCGCCTTGGGCGATTCTGGATTACGGATTTCACGCGATACTGGCGCCTAGTTATGCGGACATTTTTTACAATAACTGCTTCAAGAATGGGATTTTGCCGGTGACGCTTGCGAACGAACAGATTGACGAGCTTTTTGCGCGGACGGAGAAGAAGGAAGGTTATCGCGTCACTGTGGATTTGCAGGAGCAGGTGGTTACCGATGATAACGGGTTGCGATATTCGTTCGAGGTGGATCCGTTCCGGCGGGATTGTTTGTTGAAGGGGCTGGATGATATTGGGCTTACCTTGGTGCACGAACCGCGCATTTCTGCGTTTGAGGCTACGAACTTGAAGCATCCGGCGATGTATGAGGCCGTGGATGTAAAGCATCACAGCGATTCGCCGCAGTCCGCGCGGCATAACTGATTTTCCCCCTCGCTCAAATCACTCCCATCGATTTTTGTCGCGCGATCACTTGCGTCGTAGCGGCTTGCCTGCGCACGGTCTCAGGGCTGGCGTCTTCGCCGCGCGGGGCAAGCCTCGCGGGGAGCGTTTTGTTGCTGGACGTCGTGCTGCCGTGCGATGCACAAGGCGCCGCGGTCCCTATCGTCCTTGGGCGCGGGCTGGTTTTGTGGGCGACGGATTATTCCTAGGCGTGGATTACGGGCTCGGGAGATTCAGGCGCGATCGGAACAGGACCTTTTAGTTCGGCTAGCAGGATCCCCGCGAAAATTAGCGCCGCGCCTAGCAGGATGCGGCCGCCTAGGTGTTCGCGCGCGAGGAGCCAGGACGTTAGCGCAGCGAAAACAGGTTCTAGGCTGATCAAGATCGCGGTGTGCGTGGGCGAGGTGTATTGCTGCGCCCACGTTTGCGCGGAAAAGCCGAAAGCTGTGGAGCCGAGCGACGTGACCAGCACGGCGAAGATTAGCGTGCCACTCCAGATCCAGCGCGGGTGTTCAACGTCAGAGAGAGAGAGTAACGGCAGAGCAATGGTCGCGAGAATCGCCGTGGTCGCGACCTGCACGACGGCGAGCGCGCCCACGGAGTGGTGCGCAATGTAGCGGCTGATGAAGATCATGTGCACGGCGAACATCACCGCGCAGCCGAACACGAGCGGGTCGCCGCGATTCAGGCCGCCGAATCCTTCGGGCGGCACAGTGAGAAAATATAGGCCGGCGAGGGCGGCGAGGGCGCCCGCCCAGATCCATTGGTTGACGCGGCGCTTGCCGAAAACGGCGAGCAGCAGCGGAACGATGACTACGCTGGAACCAGTGATGAAAGCGGCTTTCGAAGGCGATGTGAATTTCAGCCCAGTGGTCTGGAACGCGTAGCCAGCGAACATGAAGAAGCCGATTTGCGCGCCGGCCCAGATCGAGCTGCGCGTGAGTCCGCGCAACGATTGGCGAAAAAAGATTGCCATCACCACGGCCGCGAGCGCGAAGCGCACGGCAATGTAGGTGAAGACGGACACATCGGCGAGCGCGTCTTTCACCACGACGAACGTGGCACCCCAGATGAGCGCGGTCGCTCCGAGCGCAAGATCGGCGCGGAAATGTTTGCTGAGCATGGACGGACGAGTTTATGCGCTGCACGCGAGGGTGACAAGGCGAGAGAACGCTATCGCAACTTCCGCGCCGGATTGATTAACGGGCGCGGTGACGTATAGTACAGAAGGTGCCCGCAATGATGCGTCCATTAACCGCAGCCGTACTTACCTTTCTCAGCCTGGCGATTCTAGTGGCCAGTCCCCTGCCCGGCGCGAAACATGAAACCTGGTTCGAGGCGCGCAGCCCGAATTTCATCGTGGTGTGCAATGCAGGAGAAAAGCAGGCGCGTAAGACCGCCATCCGTTTCGAGCAGATTCGCGCGGTCTTCCGGCGTGAGCTGGAGCCGGCCAGCAAGCAGGAGAGCCCGGTGATTACCATTCTGGCGGTCAAGGACGAGGATTCCATGAAAACCTTGCTGCCGGAATATTGGGCGGAGGGCCACGCGCACCCGGCTGGAATATTTGTCGACAACATGAGCCAGTATTTTGCCGCGATCCAGCTCGATGCTCCGGGTTCGAATCCCTACAACACGATTTATCACGAGTACTTCCACTCGCTGACCGCGCCTTATTATCCGAATTTGCCGCTGTGGGTGTCCGAAGGGCTTGCGGAGTTTTACGGCAATACGCAGATCGGCGATTCCGAAGTGGGTATGGGACGCCCGGACCCGGATTTAATTGGCGAACTCAAACGGGGCGGTTTGATGCCGCTGGATGTGCTGTTCAAAGTGGATCACAACTCTCCCTACTACAACGAACAGAACAAGATTTCGGTTTTCTATGCGGAGTCCTGGGCGCTGGCGCACTACTTGATGGTGGGCGACAAATCCGCGCACCGGGAGTCGCTGCGGGCCTACGTCACTGCGATGACGAAGGGAGCGACGGAGGAGCAGGCCGCCGCGCAAGCGTTCGGCGACCTCGGACAACTGCAAGCGGCGCTCTTCCGCTATATCGGGAATTCCGCGTTCTATTACATTAAAGCGCCTCCGCCTCCGGAAATCGCCGCCGCTGATTTGCAGGTACATGAACTTTCTGAAGCCGAGGTGGGTGCATACCGCGGCGGTTTTGCAGCAGTGCGCGGAAGCACGCAGGAAGCCATTCCGATTCTGGAGCAAGCCGTAAAACTCGACCCGAAACTGGCGCTTGGCTATCAGTATCTGGGGTTCGCGGAGTTTCAGGACAAAAAACACGCCGAAGCGCTCGCTGATTTCACGCGCGCGATTGAATTGAATCCGAAAAATGCATTGACGCGATTCTTGCGCGCGTACCTGGATTCCAGACAGAGCGGAGCCGTGGGCAACGACGCGCAGATGGAGGCGGATTTGCGCGCGGCGATTGCCATCAGCCCGGAATTTGCGCCACCGTACGGCGTGCTGGCCGTGTATCTGTCAAATCAAGGCCAGAATTTTCCCGAGGCGCTGCAACTGGCAGAAAAGGCGCAGGCGCTGGAACCGGGCAGCACGATTTACCAGATTGATTTGGCGCAGGTGCTGGCGCGCATGAATCGTTACAAGGAAGCCCGCCATATTGCAATGCACGCTCGGGCCAGCGCCGCTAGTCCCGTCGAGCGAGCGGAGGCTGAGCATTTTCTGGCATTCCTCGATCAGGTGAGCCAGTACTCGAGAGGCGATTCGGATGCGGCGGAGACCGCTGCAGTGCGGGAGTCGGCCAGCACGGCGGCGAATAGTTCGTCGGGCGCGAATTCGCTGGCGCAGGCGGCAGAGGCAGCGTCGGCACGGACGGCCGGCGGCGATGCAGGCGCTGCTGCTTTGCGCGAAGCGACCGGCACGGTAACGAAGCTGAGTTGCATGAATGGATTGAAATTCGAACTGGACACTGGCGCCGGGACGTTGACCCTGCATGCCAAGCCCGGCGCGCAATACCAGATAAAACTGGCGACACGGCCGAGCGGACCGTTTAATCCGTGCACGGCGATCCAGGGGCAGCGCGTGAAAGTTGAATATCAGCCGGTGGGCAGCAATGGGAAAATGGGTGAGTTGGAATCGCTGACGGTGCTGACGGCTGGTGGCGGCGCGCGGCGGCTGGGTGTGGGATCGAGCCACGCTGATCCGGTGACGACCTCGGCGGAAGGCAACGTGACGCAGGTGCTGTGCAATGGGCACGAACTTACTTTGAATCTGGATGCAGGGGACAAGGCATTTATTTTGCATGCGCGGGATGCGACGCGCGTGCAGTTCGAGCAGGATGTGGCGTTTGATGCCGGGAATTTTGAGCCTTGTACGCAGTTGCAGGGGCGGCAGGCGAAGATTACGTTCGTGCTCGTGCCAGGAAAGACTTATGACGGCGAGATTCAGGGCGTCGAGGTCGAGAAGTGAAGCTGCGATTGATGCGCGATCTTGTTTGCCGGCTTCCGAGCTAACCGCAAAAGATTTAACACACAGGGCAGGCGGAGAAAAATCTGAGAAGGCAATCCTTGGGCGGTGGCGGATTTTCGTTGCGCGCGGCGGGAGATCAGTGCGAGGCCGCTGCTTCCGGCTGCTGATAGACGATGCGGCCACCGGCGATGGTCATTTTTACTTTCCCCGTAAGCAGGTCGCGCGGTTGCATTCGATTCAGGACGGCTGTGTACGCCACTAGATCCGCAAACATACCGGGCGCGATTGTGCCTTTGCGTTCCTCTTCGAATTCCGCGTACGCCGAGCCGGCAGTGTAGGCGCGCAGACAATCCTTGATTGGCAGAGCTTCCTGCGGCTGCCAGCTCTTGCTGCCCTGCGGCAACTGGCGCGTGAGGCAGGCGTAAATTCCGCGCAGAGGATTGAGCGGCTCGACCGGGTGGTCCGTGCCGAAGGCGAGACGCGCGCCGTTCTGTTGCATGGTGCGCCAGGCGTAGGCGTCGCGGGAACGTTCCGGGCCCAGGCGGTCGCTGGCCCAGCGCTCGTCATCGAGCAGGTGCGAAGGCTGCATGGACGCGACAATATGGAGCTGGCCGAAGCGCGGGAAATCTTCGGGCGCGATGACTTGTGCGTGTTCGACACGATCGCGGCGGTCGCGCAGGCCGTTCGCCGCGACGACCGCCGCGAAAGTATCGAGCGCGACGTGATTCGCGCGGTCGCCGATGGCGTGAAAGGCAAGTTGGAAGCCTGCGCGATCGCGTTCAATGGCCATGGGTGCCAGTTGCGCTTCATCCATGTGCAGCAGCCCTGAGGCGCCGGGCGCATCGGAATATGGGGCGAAAAGCGCGGCGGTGCGCGAGCCGAGCGAGCCATCGAGAAAAGCTTTCAGCGCGCCGGTTTTGAGCCACGGATCGGTTGAACCCCACTCGCTGCGCAGCGTTTCGAGTGTGGCGACTGGCAAAGTGAAATCCAGCCACTCCGTGATGCGCGCAGTCAACTTCCCTTCCCGGCGCAGCTGCTGATAGATCAGGAAATTTTCCTTGCTGAACGAAACGTCGCGGCTGATCTCCAGGTAGGAACAATCTTGAAGCGACGTGACGCCATTGCGCGCGGCATCGGCTAGGACCCGTTCGATGCCGCGGCGGCGTTCGGCCGCAGAGGGAGCGGCGATTTTGGAAAATACCAGATTTGTTGCCCCGTCTTCCTGCAGCAGGCCGGTGGGCTCGTTGGTCTGCGCATCGAGGACGATGTGACCGGTTGGGGGCTGGGCGGTATTTCGGGTTACGCCTGCGATTTTCAGCGCGAGTGAATTTGCGACGGCTACGTGGCCATCCACGCGCGCGAAAAACATGGGATGCGTCGTGGAGACGGCGTCCAGGTCGGCGCGTGTGGGGTCGCGGCGGCCGGGCCAGAGGGTCTGGTCCCATCCGAAGCCGGTGATCCATTCGCCGGGGGCGCGGTCTTTTATATTTTCGCGGATGCGCTGCTGAAATTCCGCTAGCGATTGCGCGCCGGTAAAATCGATGGCGAGCTTGGTGAGTGCGGATTGGCCGATGTGCACGTGCGCGTCGTTGAATCCGGGCATCACGAAAGCGCCGTGCATATTAATGATGCGGGTGTTTGGGCCGAGCCACGGTTTGATGTCCGGAGGGTCGGCGGCGGGGGTTTCTCGCTTGTCCTCCGTATCGCGAGCGATGTAGGAAACCGCGATGATGGATTCGCCGCGAATCGCGACGGCGCCTGCCCATTCCTGCGCGGGGTCCATCGTCTCAATCTTTGCGTTCGTTAGGACGAGATCGGCGGGGCCTTGCGCGGGAGAGAGCGTCGCCGGGTATTGCGCACGGGGTGCGGAGCTGGATTTTGCAGCGGAAGGATCCATGGACGAATTCGCAGCGCGTGCGGCCATCAGCATCGCAGCGCATGTGACGCCGATGAAAAATGTCAGGAGATGCTGGCGGGACATTCTAGGGCTGGACTCCAGCGAGGGCGACAGTTGCAAGGAACAGACGCTTCAGGCCCATTTCGCGGCCCGAGGCGTCGTACCACTCGGCGGTGGTGTGCGAGCCGCCACCTTTTCCGCCGCCGCCCAGTGAAACGGCGGGGATGTTGAGCGAGAGGGGGATGTTGGCGTCGGTGGAACTGCGTTCGAGACGCGAACGATTGCCAAGAAAGCGATCCACGTTGCGCAGAGTTTCGAGCAACGGAGCGTTATCTGGCAATTTTCCGGCAGGGCGCGAACCGAGCGAGCGAACGATTATGCGCAGCGTCTGTTGTTCGTCATGCGCGGCCGACATTTCCTCGCGAGCGCCAGACTGCATGGCGTCGCGCAAACTTCGCTCCATTTTGCTAACTTCGGCTTCGTCCTCGGAGCGCAGGTCGACTTTTACGGCGGCGCGCGATGGAATGGAATTTATGGAGGTGCCGCCCTCGATCATGCCGAAATTGTAGGAGCTGCGCGGATCGTCGGGAACGGGCTGCGCGGAAAATTTCACGATACCGCGAGAAAGCGCAGTGATGGGATTGGGCGCGCCGAAATCGGACCAACTATGTCCGCCGGGACCGGTGATGGCGATTTCTAAGCGGTGCGAAGCGATGCCTTGCGTGGTGATGTGTTCGGTGGAAGCACCATCCACCGCGATGACCGCCGAGAGCCGCGAGCCGTAACTTTCCACGAGAGCGCGAATGCCGCGCAGGTTTCCTTCGCCTTCTTCACCGACGTCGCCCGCTAGGACGATCGTTTTTGTTGTGTGGATGCGCGATTCCGAGAGAGCGCGAGCGAGGCCTGCTAGTGCGGCCAGGCCTGCGCCGTTATCGGCGACGCCGGGAGCCGTGAGGCGATTGGCGTGACGTTTCACGCGCACATCGGTGCCGGCGGGAAAGACGGTGTCCAGGTGCGCGGCCAGTAAGATGACGCTATTGGCGTCTGCGCCGGGGCGCTCGGCGATTACGTTGCCGATTTTATCGAGCTGAACCTTCAGGCCCGCTGCTTCGAAGATTGTTTTTAGATATTCGGCGCGCGGGGCTTCCTTGAATTCGGGCGCGGGAATTTCGGTGAGGTGGATCTGCTGGTCGGTGAGCCATACGGCGCTTGTGTCAATCCAAGCGAGGGCGCGCACGCACGTCGGATCGTCAGCGATCTTCTCGATCGAGTCACCGGCGGCACGCGCGTAAAGTGTGGCCATCGTTAAAAAGATACCGCAGATTAGTGTGAGTTTCACGAGATTCGTGCGGCGAATTCCGGCGCCAGACATGAACATTGTACACGGCGACGCGGCGATTCAAGCGCGTCGCTCGCGAGTTTTGGCCGGGGCCGGGGCGGAGTCGATGATCGCTTGGATTTCTTGTTCGCTCATGATGCGCTCGGCTTGTTTTGCGGCGGCGAAAATGCGGTCGACCAGTTCGTCGCTGGCCGGGACGCTGCGCTTTTCGAGCCAGTAGATCACGTTCGAGCGGCCGCTCAGCGGACCGATTTCGATGATTTGTTCCAGACCGAACAGCTGCGAGGGGACACCGCTGTAAATGGAATTGGCGAGTTCCTGGTCCCCCTTCTTGTACGCTTTCACGATCGCTGCAGCGTGTACGCCGGTGGCGGTGCGAAATGCGTCGCGCCCCACGACGGGATAATTGGGCGGGATGGGCGTGTGCGTCGCTTTCGAGACCGCCTCGGAATATTGCTTCAGCTTCGAGAGGTCCTGTCCGATCAAGCCGAGCAGGCGCAGATTAACGAGCATCAATTCCATGGGCGTGTTGCCGACGCGCTCGCCGAGCGCTAGAGCGGCGGCGTGGACTTGATCTGCGCCGGCGGCGATGGCGGCCAGAGAATTCGCGATGGCCAGGCCGCGATCGTTGTGACCGTGCCAATCGATGCGAATTTTTTCAGCGGAAGGTTTTACGACTTCTTCGACTACGAAATTTACGAGATTGTAGGCGCCGCGTGGAGTCGCGTGGCCGACGGTGTCGCACAGAACGATGGCGCGGGCCCCGGCGCGGATTGCGGTGGAGTATAACGTGATTACAGTGGCAGGGTCGGTGCGAATCGTGTCTTCGGTAACGTACATCACCGGAAGGCCAGCGGAGGTGGCGAATCTTACGGCGTCTTCAGTGGTGCGTTGCAGGTGATCGACGGTCCAGTCTTCGACCAGGCGGCGGATTGGGCTGGAACCGAGGAAAGTGGCGGCTTCGATGGGGCGTCCCACTTTTTCGGAAATTTCGATGATGGGCTGGATGTCGTTCTTCAGCGTGCGTGCAGCGCAGTTGGGTCTGATCTTCATGCGCGAGGTGACTATTTCGCGCGCCAGGGCTTCGGTGTCGGCATAAGCGCGTGGGCCGGCGCCGGGCAGTCCGATATTCACTGTGTCAATGCCAAGCGATTCCATCAGATGCAGGATTTCGATTTTTTTGGCGATGCTCGGATCGCGCACGGAGGGATTTTGCAGGCCGTCGCGCAGGGTTTCGTCATTCAGCGCGACGTGGCGCGTGATGGGGATTTCGGCGCCGGTGTAGGTGTTCCAATCGTGGATGAGTTCGTGTTTCATTTTTTGAGATGGCGACCTATTGCCGATCTTCGTTACGGCCGCAGCTCGAACAGAGATCCTTCACCCGCTTCGCGGCTCCGCAGGACGACATGATCCGACGAGGCGCGCAACCACTAATAGCGAATGGTGTAGCTGCGCGGCGCTTGTGTGTGGCCGGGCTTGTAGATTGTCTGGCAAAATTCGCAGCGATAGATTTCGGCTTTTTTGCCCACTAAGGCTTCGATTTCTTTGGGGTAGTCGTACCAGCGTTTTAGGTGGCCGCAGCAGAGCTTGCCTTTGGCGTCTTTTTCGTCGCAGGCGCGCATGGTGGGTCTTTTAGGTTTGATTTTTGGGGCTGCGGGCTCGGCGGCGGTTGTGCTTGCTGCAGGCGGTGTTGATGGCGCTGCGGCTGGCGCCGGCGGAGCCCCTGGTGTTGGAGTTTCTGGAGTCGCGTCAGTCATTCGGTTTGCTCCTGATGCTGAGATCGCAACGGCAACAGCTACCTCAAAGGATTTAACACAGAGAGAACGCAGAGTGAAACCGGAGAACACGGAGAAACCTGGCGCCACGCCCCGTTTTTTTCACTCCCTCTCGCTGCTGTACATCCTTACTTCCCCTGCATCCTTTACCCGCTTCGGCTTTGTTTCAAATTCTGTCACGGCGGAAAATTACGCCGCGGACTCCCTGTTTTTTCGTCAGGGCCGCCAGGCGACGGCGCCAGCTGGGCGCGAACAGCGTCTCGACGAACGCGCCGGCCGCTGCGGCTAGCTCGGCAGTGTAACCGAACCACCAGGATTTCGCGACGCGCGGCAGGCGGTCCACGTCAATATATTTTACGCGAACCATTTCGAGCAGTCCAAGGCGGGAATGGGTGTGGCCCCAGCCGCTGGCGCCGGGTCCGCCGTGCGGGGCTTCGGAGATGCCGAAGTAACTGGCGACGTCGTTGACCATCACGGAGCCGGCGCGCACGCGGGAGGCAATTTCGCGGCCGCGGCGGTTGTCGGTGGTCCAGACACTGGCGCTGAGGCCGAAGGGAGAATCGTTGGCGAGCGCGACGGCTTCGTCGCCGCTGGCGACGGCGCAAATGGCGATGACCGGGCCGAAGGTTTCTGCGCGCATCAGTTGCATGGAGTGGTCTACGTTCGTCACTACAGCAGGTTGCAGGAAAGTTACGCCTAGGTCGGGGCGGCGATTGCCTCCGGTAAGAATTCGCGCGCCGCGTTCGGTGGCGTCCTGAAGTTGCGCTTCAACTTTTTCGAGTTGGGCCAGGCGGATCATTGGACCGATTTCGGCGTCGGGTTCCGTGCTTGGGCCAACGCGCAGCTTTTCTGTTTTTTCGACGCAGAGTTGCGTGAAGCGTGCCGCGGCTGCCTGCTCGACGTAGATGCGTTCGACGGAAATGCAGGTTTCGCCGCAATTCATGAAGCCGCCCCAGACTGCGGCGCTCGACGCGACTTCCAGATCGGCGTCGGCGAGGACGATCATCGCGTCTTTGCCGCCGAGCTCGAGCACCGACGGGATTAGCTTTTTGGCGCATCTTTCGGCGATGCGTTGGCCCGTGGCGACGCTGCCGGTGAAGAAAACTTTGTCGGGGCCGGCTTCGATGATTGCCGCGCCTAGGTCGCCGCGGCCTTGCAGCACTTGCACCAGTCCTGCTGGAAATTTTGCTTGCTCGACCAGTTCGCCGACCAGCTGGCCACACCAAGGAGTGAGTTCGGATGGTTTCAGCAGCACGGCGTTACCCGTGGCGAGCGCGGGAATTACCTGGACCATGGGAATCGAGAACGGGTAATTCCAGGGCGAGATGATCGCGACTACGCCGAGCGGATTGAATTCCAGCCAGCCGGATTTCGCTTTCATGGCGACGTTGTGATGCGGCACGCGTTCGGGACGCAGCCAGCGCGGGACCTGGCGCGCCAGAAAATCGGCGGTGTCGAGCGCGAGGAGCAGTTCGGCGAAGATCGCTTCAACGCGTGGCTTCCCTGCCTCGCGCGTGATCACGTCTGCGATTTCGTCGCGGCGTACGAAAATCGCGTTGCGCAGGCTGCGCAGCATCGCGCAGCGCTCACGCAGAGAGCGCATGGCCCAATCTTTTTGCGCGTTGCGAGCGCGGTTGAAAATTGCGGGCAGGTCCGCAGGCTGCGTCACAGTGAATTGTGCGTTTATTTGCTGCGTAGCGGGGTTGATCGAGTCCATGGTTGCTACCGCACGCACAGGTGGTGAGGCGAGCTGTGAAGGAACGGCCATTTCTTTCGTGATTGTAACCGAAATGCCGGATACCCGCGGAGCTTTAACTCTCTCACCACGGCGCAGAATTCGTTTCAAGGCACACGGCAAAGATTGCCTATGCTGCGAAGGCCGACGCGCCGGTGAGACGCCGGCGCTATGTAGTTCGTTCGCGGCGGCGCGTGGCGTGCGTGGCCAGAGAATCGGTGGGATCGGGATATTCGAGGCCTACTAGGTAGAGGCCTTCGGGGGGCACGGTGGGGCCGGAGCGGGAGCGGTCGCGGGCTGCGAAAATCTCTGGGATGTCGCTGGGAGCTAGGCGGCCTTTGCCGACTTCGATTAGGGTGCCGACTATTTTGCGGACCATGTAGCGGAGGAAGGAGCGGCCGCGGACTACATAGGCGATTTCGTCGCGCTGCGGTTCGCGCACGATTTCGGAGGAATGGATTGTGCGCTGCATGTCGCGGTCTTTGTCGTCTTCTTCCGACCCGGTGGATGCGGCGAAGGATGTGAAATCGTGCTGGCCTTCGAATGCGCGGGCGGCGGCGGCCATGGCGGCTTCGTCAAGCGGCCAGGGACAGTGGAAGGCGCGGCGATGATCGAAGGGAGGAAGGACTTCGCCGCGATAAAGACGGTAGCGGTAGGTTTTTCCTTGCGCTAGCCAGCGCGCGTGGAAATCCTGGCCGACTTCTTGTGCGTCTATGATGCGTATGTTCGGTGGGAGCAGCGCGTTCATGCCGCGCCGAATTTCGTGGGCGTCGAGCGTGGAGTGTGTTTTGAAATGGGCGACTTGGCCTAGCGCGTGGACGCCGGCGTCCGTGCGGCTGGCGCCGTGCATGGTGATCGGTTCTTGGGTAATCTGGCGGAGGGCGTCTTGCAGGGCGCCTTGGATCGTCGGCAGGCCGGGCTGGAGTTGCCAGCCGTGGAAGTCGGCGCCGTCGTAGGCGATGGTTAGCTTGAGGTTTTGCATCTGCTGGCTGTGATTATCTCATGTGCGCGGAGGTCCAAGGCACCACAGATGAACAAGCGGCTGCGGGACTGCGGACCACCTTCAATCAACCTCCCCGGCGGAAGTCCGGCTCGCGGAAGAAACGCTGGCGACGACCCGCGTGGGCCGACGCCATCACGCCGGGCGTCCGCGACAGAAGCCCCTGCAGCTGATTGCCGGCAAAGCCTATGATAGCGAGCCGTTGCGGAGACGCTTGCGGCATCGTGGCATCGAGCTTATCTGCCCGCATAAGAAGAATCGCATTCCTCCGGCCACACAAGACGGCCGGGCGGGCACTGAAGTATTAAACATTATTGTGCGGAGACGGTTCTGCGCCGGCGCGAACAAGTTACGGTTGGGTGCGCGAGAAGCGCGACCCTGGGCGTGTGGGCATGCCGCCGGCGTGGCATTGCGGGCAATCGTCTGGCTCGTAGCTGGGCACTTCCATTTCGAGCAGCGCACGGGAGGTGACGTTGAGCTCGAGGCGGCCGCCGCTGCGATCAATGATGGCGCCGGCGGCTACTGCCAGGCCGCCTTCCTGTTCGACTGCGCCGATGGCTTCGCGCGTGGATCCGCCGGTGGTCCAAACGTCTTCGATCACCAACACGCGCTCGCCAGGCTTCACCTCGAAGCCGCGGCGCAGGGCCATTTGGCCAGAGCGATCGCGTTCGACAAAAAGTGAGCGGACGCCGAGAGCGCGCGCGACTTCATGGCCGATAATCAGGCCGCCGAGCGCGGGCGAGACGACGCAGGCGACGGTGTGATCTTTAAAGCGCTCGGCGAGGGCGCGGCCGAGTTGTTCGGCGTGCTGCGGATGTTGCAGCACCAGCGCGCACTGGATGTAGGTGGCGCTGTGCCGTCCGCTGGATAACTCGAAGTGTCCCGTGCGGATGGCGCCTACTTGTTCGAGCAGCTTGAGAATTTCGTCGCGTTGCATCGCGCTCCATCCGGCGTGTGCGCGTGCCGGGCACAGGCCGCCAGTCGCGTTAGCCTAAAGGCGAAGGGGAAAAGTGTCAATGGGCGGAAATGCGGAGGATCGCGCGCCGCGGATTAGTGGAAGCTACAACTTGATCCAGCACCATTCTTTTGAGTAGGGGACGCGACTCATGCGGTAGCCGGACTTTGTGCCTGTTACTACTACGTCGCTCCAGTTGAAGCCTACGCCTGCTTTGGGGTCGAACAGACCGGGCTCTTCGGAGAAGCACATATTTTTCTGCAGCACGGTGTAGTCGCCTAGCGCGAGGTACGGTGGTTGATGGCCTTCGGAGCCTTGGCCGTGCGCGGGGCGGTGATAGATGTAATCCTGCACGCCGTTGGCGACCTGATATTTGTGTATCTGGTAGGCGATGCTGGAACAGGTAGCGCCTTCTTTTTGCAGCTCGACTTGCGTGTCGCACGTGTGTTTGCTGACTTCCCAAAGTTTTTGCATGTGCTGATCGAATTGGCCGTCGGCGCCGGCAATGATGAACATGCGATAGTTTTCGCCGCCCTGGCCGCCGATGGTCGCGTCGCCTTCGACCTGCAGCGGCATGTTGCGCTGGATGCGATTGAACAGCGGCTGATTCGGATGCGGGTAGGCGCAGAGTGGCCCAACGCGGCATTCCACTTCTACTTTGCTGGCGACGGCATGGTGCGGACTGCCGTTCGCAAGATTCAGCTCCGAGTAAAGAATGTCGTTGATCCAGAGTGTGGAGGCTGCGGCGACTTCGTAATCGGTGACGTCTGTGCCGTAGGTGAGGATGTAATCGCGCGCGTAGGCATGAGCGCGATCGAAATAAGTGTAGGCGCGGCGATTGAGCGCGAGTTCTTCGGGAGTTTTCACTTCGCGCATGTTCAGCAACACATCGCTGACGTTCACCCACTCGACGCCCGGCAGGATTTTCTTCGCGGTCGCGGCTTGTTCGGGATAGAACTCGCCGTCGAAAGCGATTTTGTTGGCTTGCACGCCGTGTTTTTTTATTCCTTCGAGGAAAAATTGGAACAAGTCTACCGTCTTGCCTTGCACGACCTGGCCCAAGTGCGGGAACGCACCCTCGGCGTGCAGGAAATCGAAGTAGAGCCAGCCGCCGCCGAACCACCAGCTGGTGACCAGGTCGCGATCGAGCGCGGGATAGAGATACCAGGGCGCATCGTCATCCTTATTCATGAAGACGGCTTGCGGGCGTTCGGTGGCGGTGTGCCAGTAGCGGGTGAGATAGATGATGTTCCAGCGGTCGCGCAGGACGAAGGCTTCGATGCCGCGTTGCGCGAGCGTTTCCTTGAAGCGACGGACTTGCTGCTTGTTCCATTCGAGGGGCAGGCGGTCAACTGTGGCGGGTTGCGGCGGGCCCTCTTCACCGGGATTAGGGCTGAGCAACAATTTCTCGCTGGCGCCGGTGTTCTGCTGATTCACGATCTGCACGAGCGACAGGCGGGGGGCGGCGGACTGCATTCCGGCGACTTTGTTCATGCGCGACAGCAAGCCCCAGCCCATCAGCGCCGTGCCGGCGGATTTTAAAATTTGGCGGCGATGGGGATGCATGGGACCTCCGCTCGCGTGGCCAAAACCGGAACAGAGGTGGGCGAGTGATTGTATACAATATACGCACGTCTCGGCTATTTTAACTCATCATTCAAATGTTACCGAGCAGAGGCTATCCGGGATGTGTAGCGGCCCTGCCCTACTCATCGGTTCGCAGGCTGATCGAGCCGATGCCGCCTTCAATCGTCAGGTCAATTGTTGCGGGAGATTTGCCGAGCGCTGCGTTGACGTAGTCGTCGCCTTCGCGGGTGAGGCCGTGCGGGCTGACCGAGCCGATGCCGCCGGAAGCGTGGACACGCACGCCGACGTCCTTGGGCAACAGGATTACGGCCGAGCCGACGCCACCGTGAATATCGACATGCAGATCGGATTTGCGCGGGCCGGTGAGATCGAGGTTCATTTGGCCGACGCCGGCTTGCACTTCCAGATTTTTCACGCCGAGGCCTTGCAGGCGCAGATTGCTCGACCCCGCGCCGATTTGCACGTTCATGTCCATGGGAACGTTATCGGCGAAGCGCAGTTGCCAGTCATTGCGCGAGGGAGCAATGTGCAGGTGATGCTGATTTTCCTGGGTGATCGAAAGGTCTCCGTGGCCGCCGGAAACCGAATAGTCAACGTGAGGCGTGCCATCTGCTTCGTGGTAGTTGAAATTGGCGTTCAGCAATGGGCTGGCGCCGCCGGCGACGTCCAGCGTGCCCGCGGGAATGTCGATATTCGTGGTGACGGATTGCGCGCCCTGCAGAGCGACGTCCTGCGAAGCGTGCAGCACGGGGCGCGATTTGCGTCCGTGCCAAACCACAAAACCCAGAAGGATCAGAATGACCAGCACCGCGATCGGCGCACCGGAATGATGGCGCGGTCCATCGGGTTGCGGATAGGTACGGTCCATCCAAGCATCCCACATGTGGCCCAGGCCAATGGCGATCAGAAGGACGGGCCAGTAACGCCCGACAATGTCCCAGGCATTCAGTTCCGGGTGGAGATTGAGGATTAAAAAGAAGACGCCGACGGCGACCACGATGAGTGCGCCAGCGATCGAATTGCGCCTTTTGTAGCCGTTTTGGGGCATTGCGGGATCCTCTCACATTAGACTACGCATCGTAGGGCCAAATGTTTCAGCGGAATGTTGGCGGCTGCGAAATTGACAGGAAGGGGCGCGTCGGATATTCTCAATGATTCGAAATAGACCACGAAGGAGTACTGAATGGCTCAGGGCACGACGATCAAGCACAAGAAGAAGACGAAATCGGTACTGAAGAACATACGGCAGTCGGCGCATCGGGCGGCGATTAATCGCATGAACCGCACGCGGGTGCGAACGTCTATACGGCGGATGCGCGCGGCGTTGACGGCGGGCGATACGGCGACGGCGGAGAAGCTGGCTTCGGCGACGTTCTCGGATTTGGACAAGGCAATCCGCAAGAGGACCCTGACGGAGAATACGGCGAACCGCTATAAGTCGCGGCTGACTTTGGCTTTGAATGCTTTGAAGGCGAAGAAGAAGGCGTAGCAAGAAGCAAACTCAAAAGCACCACGGATGGATTTGCGGCGCTCCGGAAAATCGGGGCGCTTTTTTTTGCTGGGTGCGCGTTACGCCGCGGGGGCTGCGGATGACGTAAGGCGCGCGATCAGAAATTCCATGAGCGCGCGCGGGTTTGGATTTGAGGATTTTAGTTGGTTGTCGGCGTCGGCCAGGGCGATCAGACCGTTGATCAAGTCTTGTTTGGGGATGCGATGGGCGTTGCGCACGGCGGCTTCGGCGGCATCCGGTCTCATGCCTAGCGCGCGGGCGGCCTGAAAACCAGCGCTTCCGGCGGGCAGGTCGCGGGCTTCGATCAGCTTGCGATACATCCAGGCCAGCACGCCGACCAGGCCGATTGGTTCTTCGCCTTCACGCAGCAAATTATCGAGAAATTCAAGCGCGGCACCGCGGCGGCGGGTGGCGAGCATGTCAGCAAGCTGCCAGACCGTGTTTTTGCGCGCGGCGACTACCAGTTCTTCAATGTCGGCGGTGGTGATGCGGCCGCGGCCCTGCGCGTAAGAGGCGAGCTTCTGAATTTCCAGCTGAATGCGGGCTGGTTCGCTGTTCAAGATATCGGCGAGGAGCGTGGCGGCCGGGGGATCGATTTCCGCGCCGAGGTCTTTGGCCATTTGCGCGGCGAGCGACGCGGCGGATTCATTGCCGAGCGACAGTTCCACGATCAGCGCATTCTCCGCGAGTATTTTGTAGAGGCGCTGGCGATGATCGAGCTTGGGGACCGCGAAGACCAGCACGGTAAAGGGCGCGGGTTTTTCCAAATAGTCGGCGAAAGCTTTGAGAGTGTCCTGGCGCGGATTGTCGCCGCTGAGGCCATCGTCGTCGTCCGGGTCGCTGGCGTCGCCATCTTTCGCGCGGCCTTGAATGGTTTCGGCGCCGTCAATCAGCACCACCTGGCACGGCGCGAGCATCGGCATGGTTTCGGCGCGCTGAAATATTTCACTCCAGTCGCCGCCGCGCACGCTGATGCGCGCGAGCGCCCAATCGCGCATCGGCTCCGGCACGTAGGATTCAATAATTTTGTTGCGGCACAGATCGCGCAGGTAAGGATCGCTGCCTTCGAGCACGATGGCGCCGACGGGCTTGCCTTTCGCCAGCTTCTCGATCAATTTTTCCGGCGAAAGATTGGGCATCAGAAAGTCTCCAGCACATTCGAGACCAGCTGCGATGCGAAATCGCGCGACATGCGCTCAAGCGCGGGATCCTGCTCTTCGAAAAAGCTCTGCACGTCGGAAGAAATCTGGTACTCGTCGCGATAAACCATGTCGTTATTTTCGTACACGGGCTTTTCGTCTTTGGTGCCGATGAGCTGAACTTTAGTGTGCACCGTCACGAGCATCATAGTCACTTGCCCGGTGGTGGCGTTAAAGAGCATGGGATCGGTTTCGATGGAAACCACTTCGCCGTGCAAAACGGCATCGGCATTCGCAGGATCCTGCACGATGCGATATTTGGTGCGCTGTACAAACTGGCGAATCACGGCGGCAGTGAAGCGCTGCTCGATCCGATAGCGCGTCGTGTCGTTCTTGAATGCGGGGACGGCGATCGTGGTCCATTGCGCGGGCAGATTTCCGGCGCGACCTGCAACGTGATAGCCGCAGCCGGTGATGCTGGCGCTCGCGATCAGCAGCAGCGCGGCAATCACCGCGAGCTGCGCTGCACGCGGTATGTTTTTACGGTACGGGCTACTGCACGGGCGGTTCTGCAACCAATTCCTCCGCGATGCGCACCGCGTTCACTACCGCCAGGCGCAAATTATCTGCGACACCCCAAATCCACACGCCCGGCGCCACGTTCGGATCCGGGTCGATGCGCGCCAGATGAATTTCACTTTCGCCCGCGACGGTCACGTTGGTGGGCGCGGGGTCGTCCGGCGCGTCAACCTTCACACCTAGACTGCTGAAAGCGGTTTGGAGTTGCTCGCTCGGCTGCGGGGAAGCAAATTCGGCGTACGCGGCGAAAGCATATCCGTAAAAGACCGGCGCTTGCACCAACTGAATGGCGGGAGCCTGCGCGCGGCCGGCGAGATACTCTGAAACCTCTTTCGCAATTGAGTCACGCACTTCCTTGAATGTGGGTTTCGATTCCGAGCCGTAGCCCGCCAGCAGGTTGAAGGCAATTTGCGCGTCGAAGATCGGCTGCACGATGGGGCGGAAGGAAAGCAAATTCGTGGTTTGGGCTTCGAGCTCGTCCACGCCGGCTTGATCGCGTTCGGAAACCGGAGGGAAAAGCAGCAGCACGGTGCGTAGCGGTGAAAATTTCGCGAGCGCAGCGGCCAAAGTACACGCGATGACCACGCCGGAACCGGGCGAGGAGTACGCAACAGATTTCCGCGCGGCGCCATTCGCCGCGGTGACTTTCGCAGCTTTCAGGCCCGGACGCGGCAGCAGTACCGTATCCAGTAGCGGAATCCACGATGTGGATTCGCCGCTCGCGGCCAGCGCGCCGCTTAGATCAATCACGGTGGCGCCGGAACGTTGAGCGGCGGGCCAATTGCGCGCGGCATCCTGCTGCGAACCGGTAAAAAATACGAAGCGTGCATCTTCGAAACTGTCTTCTTCGAGCGCGCGAATAAATGTGGGTTCACCGCCCGCTTCGGTGAGCGTTCCGGCGAGCGCGGGCTCATCCAGCAACACGATGTCGCCTGCGGGAAAATTGCGCTCTTCAAGGACCAGCTTCAATTCCCTGCCGCGCAAGGAAGAAGCGCCGACGATGGCAACGCGTGTGGATTTAGCGGGCCCGGCGGGCATGGTCTAGGCAGGCCGCGAAGCGAGACGATGTCGCACCGTGCGCACCAGTTGCATCACCGGGCCGTGCAGCATGTAAGCAGCGGTGACCAATAGCAAAGTGGCGTGCGAGAAATACACGACCGCGCCTACCAGGAGCGCGAGCAGGATCACCGCGAGCGACGGTTGGCGGCGCGTGAGCGGAATATCTTTGAAGCTGAAAAAACGCAGCGTGCTGGACATTAATACACCGAGCACAACCAGCAAGCCCAGCCACACGAATGAGGCGCGCACATCCTCGATCGGGCGTCCATGGAAAAAATGCACCGTCGCCGCGATTACGCCCGCTGCTGCAGGGGTTGGCAGTCCCACGAAATAACGATTGCCGCCCGGAGCCATACCTTGAATATTGAATCGCGCAAGGCGCCACGCGCAGCACGCCACAAAAAAGAATCCGACGAGCCAGCCGGTTTGGGTGAGGTGTAGGGCTTCGGGGGCATTGGCCGCAGCGATCGCGCGCACGCCCCAGGCGTAGGCGAGAAATGCCGGGGCCAGGCCGAAGCTCACGACATCGGCGAGTGAATCGAATTCCCTGCCGAAAGCGCTTTCGGTTTTCATAGCGCGGGCGATGCGGCCATCCATCGCGTCGAAAAGGTAGGCGACACCGACGGCGCACGCGGCGTTGTCGAAATCAGTAATTTTTCCGTCGAGCGTAGCGAGAATGGCGTAATAGCCACAAAGCATGTTGGCAACCGTGCAGGCGCTGGGAAGAATATACACACCCCGGCGCAGTCGATGATTACGGAACGGAAGGCGCGGTTCTTCTTCTTGACCGATGGGATCTATGTCGTTGAATTCCATTTCGCGATTACGCTCTCGCCGCCTTTTACGTGCTGTCCGCGCTGAACGACTACTTGCGTATCCAGCGGCAGCCAAATATCAACGCGCGAACCGAAACGAATCAGGCCCACACGTTCGCCTATTACAACTTCTTGCCCTTCCTCTTTCCAGCATATCACGCGACGCGCGATTGCTCCGGCGATTTGTTTGAAAATGACACTCCCTTGTGGCGTGTGCAGATAAATGATGTTCTGTTCGTTTTCGCGCGAGGCGTCGGAACGAAACGCGGCATAGAAACGGCCGGGACGGTAGACCACGTCCGCAATGCGGCCAGCCGCGGGTGCGCGTTGCACGTGCACGTTCCAGATGGAAAGAAAGATGCTGATGCGATGGCCCATCACGGAGTCCAGCATCTCGTCCACGATTTCGACGACGCGGCCATCGGCGGGAGAAATGATAATGCCGGGGATGGTGGGAATCACGCGCCGCGGATCGCGGAAAAAATAAAAAATGAAGAGGCCGAGGAAAATCAGCACCACGGCCAGAATTTTCCAGCCGGGAATGAAGCATAGTGCGCCCGCGATGAGCGGCGGCAGGGCGAATCGGTACGCGTCCTTAATCATGGGCCTCGGGCGAAATCCTTTGCTCGCGAGAAGATGCGGCGCGCCTGGGCGCCGTGGCGCGAATGATTGCGGGTTAAAAGTACGGCGAATGCACCGGTATTGTACGACAGAAGTGAGCGTGCCGCGTGGGCCCTAGCGGTAAAAAATCTAGTGATGCACCATCTCGTGATCATGGCGGTAACGCGCCACAATCATTTCCATCAGGTCTTTCAGGCGCAATTTCATTTTCTTCAGACCGACTTCCAGCTCCAGGTCTTCCACGTTCCAGTAGGATTGACTGACGAGTTCTTTCAGCTGGGATTCACAGCGGGAGTGCTCTTCGAAGAGCCGGCGGTATTCCTGGTTCGATTCCAACAGGGACTGCCGGATATCATGCGTCGTGATCGGCATCCATTCCCTCCAGGGGTGCAGCGTTGTTCACATAGGCGTAACAATTATCACAATCGGGGTGTGGATGCCAATAGGCAAGAGCGGCGGAGGGATGGGAAGGCGCGACCGCAAGCAGCCTGAGGGCAGGAGCGATTTATGACGTGACGACGATGGCGCGCGGAAGGCGCCGTTACAAAACCGGGCCCAGGGCAGAATTCGCGATGGGAGAGAGGATCGCCCAGATGCGGTCGAGCCAGTCGCGGTGCTCTGGCTTCATTAGGACCGAGCGAAGGCACAGGACTGTGTCCGCGGCCGCGGCTGTCAGTTCGGGCTGCTGAGCGAAAAATTTTATCGGTACTCGAATTAGGGCTAGATGCAGATTTTGTTTGGCGGCAGCGTCGAAGATGCGTTGCGACAACGACGAGATTTCGGCGACGGTTTTCGCGCGCGGCGCCCACACTACGATATCGAGCTCCGGCGCGAATGGGAGCAACCATCGGACGTCGTTTGCAAGACGTTGCGCGAACCGGACCGCGGCATCGCGCGAGGCTTCGAGCATGGCGGCGAATTCCCCTCCCTGGACGAGCGGAAGCAGGCGTTGCGTCGCCCACAACGCGACGGCGGAAGCGCCGGGACGCGAACATTCCAAGCTGATTTCACCGAGATGAAGTTCGGAAGAAGTGAAATACGTGTACGGCGATTCGTGTTTGTAGATTGCGCCGACCTGGGGGTCGCGGAACAGCACGCAGCCGCAGCCGTAGGGTTGCAGGCCGTGCTTGTGCGGGTCAATGACGACGGAATCGGCGTGGCCAATCAGATCAAAGCTGGCGCGCGTTTCGGGGGCGAGATTGGACGCCAGCGTGAAATATCCGCCGTATGCGGCATCTACGTGCAGTCGAAAACCGTAGCGCTCGCGCAGGCGCAGAATTTCCGGCAGCAGGTCGACCGAGCCGGTTCCGGTGGTGCCCGCCGTCGCGACTACGCAGCCTACGTCGCCGGCACCGAGCATTTTTCCCAGCGCGCCTGGGTCCATGCGGCCGCGCTCATCTGTCGGCACCTGCGCGAACTGCAACTGCAGCACGGCGGAAACGCGTTTGTGGGTGTAGTGTGATTGATCGGACGCGACGATTTTCTTTCCCGGGTGCAGCTGGCCCGCAACCCAGAGGGCTTCCAGGTTCGCCATCGTCCCGCCGCCACACAAGTGACCCAGGTGCTGTTGCCAGCCGAACATTGCGGCAATCTGCGCGACGGCTTCTTTTTCCAGGGCGGAGCTGGCGCGGCCGCCATCGAGCGCGTGGTTGTTGGGATTGATCCAGGTGGCGAGTGCGTAGGCGGCACGGGCGATCGGGTGCGGAGGCTTGAGCATTTGTCCGGCGTAGAGCGGATGAAAGTACGGGTAGTTGTCCTGAAGTTTTGTGGCGACTTCGCTCATCACGGCGTTGAGCCGCGGGTCTCGCGCTGGCACGCTATTTTCTGTGATTGCGGGCAGCGCGGCAAATCCGCTGTCGAGCTGCTTCAGTGAGTCTCGCAGAAGCTCCAGGCTCGTTTCTTCCAGATGCATTTTGCCCTCGTGGGTTTTAGTGGTGCGGTTCCCGTGCTTGGGCCGTAAAGCCTCGGCCTTTAGGCCGAGGATATAAGGCCTGTCCTTGATTTGTGTCCATCTTAAAATCTACTCCGTCGAAAGACCTAGGGCGGACAGCCCAAAAGTAACGCCTGTGGAGACATGAGCCGCGCGGCAAGGCACTCAGCCCAGGAACCCACCGAAGCAAGCGGATGAAAAACGCCGCCTCTGCCGTAGGAATCCTCAGCATTAGCATTTAAGGGTTGCCGTAAGCAATAGTGCGTCTTCTACGGGAGCCGTGTAGTAGCGCGGGCGGCGGCCGGCTACTTCGAATTTGTGGCGTTCATAGAAGCGCAGCGCGGCGAGGTTCCCTGCGCGCACTTCCAGGATGGCGTGAGTTGCCCGGAACGTTTGCGCCCACTGCAGCGCTGCGGCCAGAAGCGCGGCGCCGATTCCACAGCGGCGAGAGCCGGAGTCGACCGCAAAATTAAGAATTTCAAGTTCGCTGCTCAAGCGTCGCGCAACGAGGAATCCAATCACGTGCGCGTCTTGCTCTGCCACCCAGCCTGCCATTTCGCCGCGGGCGACGCGATCGTAATCCCACGCCGTCCACTGCGCGATTTCCGGGCAGGCGGCTTGAATCCTAAGGATAGCTTCCACGTCGCGTGATTCCGGGGCGCGAATCGTCAAGACGGTTAGCCGTCCTTCCAGCGCATTTCGGCGTCGGTGCGGCGCACGTAGTTTGCGTCGAGTGTGAGCGCGTCACTCACATCGCCACGCAAAGCGCGCACGTGAGCGATGCGTCCGATGGATGGCGCGAGCACGCTGGAAACGATATCGAGGCCAACGAACTCAGTCGAGAATTGCGGCGTCAATCGCGAAGCGAGTTCAACGACCGACGCATCTGGCGTGACGATGGTGAACGCGCCGCCACCGTTGCCGGCCTCAGAGTTGCCAGCGCTGTGGCGGTGGCTGCTGTTGTCGCCCTGCTTGCCATTGGCGCCGCGACGGTGCGCCAGCGCACCAAGCTGCTCCGCGAACTCTTCCGGTGTGACGACATATTCCTCGCCCTCAAGCGCAAGCCCCGACGCAGCCGTGCGATAAACGCCAAAATACATTTGCCCGCGCTGCGCGTCCAGAGCGGGTACTAAAACTGTGCTGCCGGCTCGAGCCTGAAACGCCACCGCTTCCAGCGTACTCACCCCAACGACAGGCTTACCATAAACTTCCGCCCAGCCCTTCACCGCCGTCAGTCCAACGCGCAATCCAGTAAAAGAACCAGGCCCAGCAGACACCGCGAACAGGTCAAAATCCGCGAGTTTCAGCGGCAAATCAGTTAGTAAAAACTCCAAATGGCGGAAAATCCGCGAAGAATAGTTCTCTTCAGCTCGCGTGGAAATCACGCCAAGGGTAGTTTCGTCACGCAGAATTGCGACGCTGCCGGCGGGCGAAGAGGTGTCCAGGCAGAGGATCAGCACGTGCACCAGTATAGGGCAATTTGGGGGCCAATCTTACTGAAAACATTCGGTTTCTCAGTCTTGAGATCGCCCGCCAAACCACCCATTTATCTTGACGTTTATGACCCATGTGCCTAAACTTTCAATATGGTTTTCGGGGAGGGTCGTGCATCCATGTCCTGTGAATTTAAGCTCGGCGAAAAGGTTGTGTATCCGAATCACGGTGTCGGAGTAATTGAACAGATTAGTTACGGCTACGTGAATGGACGTTCGGAGCGATTCTACATGCTGAAAATCGTTTCGAGCGGTTTGAAAGTGATGGTGCCGCAGACGAACGTGGATTGCGTAGGCCTGCGCCCCATCATTCGAAATACGCAAGCCGGCGCGGTGATTTCGTTTTTGGAAAAAGGCCGCTCCGCTTCGCACCACGACTGGAAACACCGCTTCAAGGAAAATTCGGATCGCATGCGGACGGGCTCGTTGATGGAGGTCGCCGCAGTTTTGAAAGGTCTGGTGGCCCTCAGCCGGACCAAGCCGCTTTCCTTCCGCGAAAAGAAAATGCTGGAACGTGCCAAGTACCTGTTGGTGAGTGAGCTGGCCACGGTGCGCAACACGTCTGAATCGGCTGTAGAAGCCAACTTGGTGAAGGCGCTGGCCAAAGCCAAGCTGCAAATGCCGGAGGGCGCGCCCATTCCGGAGTAAATTCTCGTATCCACCTTTGACGGGCACAATCTACCAAGGTTGTGCCCTTTTTTTTGCCTGCCGCTTACTTTTCGCCTGGCTTGCGTCCCGAATCCAACTTCCCGAGTTTTTTCGCCGGTGCGACGATGCGTTCGATCTGTTGCGTATGGTTTAGGTCGTGACCGGCGATCAGCCTCACCAGGCGATCGATCGTCTCCGCGCCACGTTCGGAGTGCACGCCGTGGTGCTTCCACTGCTCGCCGGAGAGCGACTTCAGCAGCGCCAGGTTTGCTTCGCGCAGCAGGCGGAATATCTCGAGCGACTTGCGCGCGTCGCGTTTTTCGTACTTGCAGGCTTTGGCCCACGCCTCCTGATCGTACGCGGGGATGGGCGTACCGGGCGTCGCCAGGATCTGCCGCAGGCGGAAGCTGGTGACGATTTCGCTGTCGGCAAGGTGCGCCATGATTTCCGCGACCGACCACTTGTCTGGCGCTGGACGCCTGCGCAGCTTCGCCGCCGGGGCGCCTTTCAGCAGGCGCTCGAGTTTTTTCGCGCTGGCGGCTTGGATCTTCAGCGGCTGCTGGCCTTCCACATATCCCAGAATTCGTTGCATGTACTGCGGAACTGTTTCGATCATGGGGCTGCTCCTTTCGTGCGCGTTTGGATGCGAACTAGTGCAGAAAGACTCGCGCGAACGTAAAAAGATAGCGACGCGCTGCGCACGTCCTACGAGCAGCCAATTTGGCTGGCGCGAGGCCTTCGTAGCACGATCCACGGCAAATTCAGACGCTGGAAAGCGAGAAAATGCGCGGGCGTCGTGCGAATGACCGGCTGTACCAACGTACAGTTGTCGTCTTCTGGAAACCACGCGCGCGGAACCCCTGCCGCGAAATTGCGCGCATCTTACAATTTAGAGAGCGATCCCCTCCGGCCCTTAGGAACCTGGGATTCCTTACAAATGAAGGGCCGTGAAGCGGGTCGCGCAGCTCTGAGAGGCGAAGCGTATGGCGTTGAAGGCGACCGACATCCCTGCCGCGAGCCCGCAAATTGACGCGGCGGGACGCCCCATTCCCTCGTGGCCCGCAAATGCGGCGGCGAATTCCACGCCGAACCTCGCATTAAATCCCGAGGAACAGGAACTCGCGCGCAAACGCGAAGAGCAAGCTGCGATTGAAAGCGAGCTGGCCGAACGCGAGCTCCGCTCCGCAAACTTGCGCGCGGAGCTGGGCGCGTTCGAGCGGCAATATTTGCATCACGTCGGCTCGCGCTATGCGGAACTGGACGAGTTAAAGGCCGCGGTCGCCGAACGCCTCGCGCAGGAGCAGCCCGCGAACGCACGCGCGCAGCACGCCGCGCGGGAGGCGCGTTCGCGCGCCGCCGAGACGCAATCTACGGCCGGTGAAAAGTCCGAAGCCACGCCGCGCGCCTTCGAATCCTCGCCCGAAATGAAGCGCCTGTACCGCGAAGTCGCAAAGCGCGTTCATCCGGACCTTACTTCGGATCGCGCTGATCGCGCCAAGCGCCAGCAATTGATGGCTGAGGCCAACGAAGCCTACGAACGCGGCGATGAAACCAGGCTGCGGAAAATTTTCGCGGAATACGAATGGAGCGCGGAGGCCGTGCAAGGCGAAGGCCCCGGCGCGGAATTGATTCGCGTGATTCGCCGCATCAGCCAGGCACGCGGACGGCTTGCGGAGATCGAAGCGGAATTGCAGGAGCTGTTGCGTTCGGATTTGTATCAGCTGAAAGTGCGTCTGGACGAAGCGCAAGGCCACGGGCGCGACGTGCTGAAAGAAATGGTGCAAAAAGTAGAAGACCAGATCGCGCAGGCCAAGCGGCGTCTCGAAGATCCGCAAGGGCTCGGCCGTTAAACATGGAAACGGGCGAAAGATCGCCGGAACTGCAGACCGCGCAACGTGGCGGCCAGCAAATCGTGCCCACTGCCTCGCGCGGATTGGCGTTGCGTTCCGCGGCACTGGTGGTGCGCGGCCTGCGGGACATGGCCCGCGATTCGAACTGGCTGATCAAGAAAGTTTTTCCCGGCTACACACCGCGCCTGGCAATTTCCGCGACGGGCGCTCTGAGCCTGATCGCTCCTGCCGATCAGGGTGGGTCGCAGCGCGTGGTCCTGTATGAGATTGAACGCACCGGACCGACGCTGGCTCTCGCGGTGCCGCAGGAAGCGGCTGGTGCGGCCGCGGGCGTCGCAGCGCAGGATGTGTTAGCGGCGTTTGCGTGGTCGCCATCGGCGCGTCATCTGGTGGCAGCCTGGGGCGCGTGGCAGCCCGCGCTACACATTTTCGATCTGCACGGAAAGATATTGCTGGGCACGTTCGGGGATTTCAAGAATTTTCCGGCGTGTCTGGCATGGTCTGGTGCGGGGAATTTTTTTGCGGCTGCTTCGGCGGGTGGCAAAGGCGCGAGCTTGCGGTTGTGGCAGGCGGAAAAAGGCGCGCTGCCTTTTGCGCAGTCGCCGACGAAAGAAATGGGCGTGCCGGATGGCTTCGAGCGGCAAACTTACGAAGCAGAATTCGGCGAAGAAGGTGCGTTCGGCGGCTACGGGCGCACAGCTTTCAGCCCCGACGAACATATCCTGGCGAGTGTGATCGAAATTCGCGGCGATTGGGCCGATGATTCGATCGTGCTGGCGGATGTGCCGGCGCTACGCACGCAAAATGTGTTTCAAGCGCAAGGGCACATCACGGATCTCACCTGGACTCCCGATAGCCGGCAAATTATTTATTGCGCCGCGGGGCAGGCGTACAGGCTGGACGTGGAAAGCCTGGCCTTCGAGCCGCAGCCTTTCGGCGCGGAATTCTGCGTGTGCCATCCGCACCTGCCGCTGTGCATCTGTTACAGCTCGTGGCTAAAAAATTCAGCGAAGGGCCGGCTGTTTCTGGTGGACCTGAGCCGCCAAATCATTTTCGACGAATACGCCGCCGAAGGAATCGTGGACCTGCGCTGGAGCGTGGACGGATCGAAGGCCTACGCGATGACGCGCGACGGCATGGCCTACATTTACGATCCGCCACTGATTTGAATTGGAAAGCTTTCTGTGAAAAGCGAAATCTGCGATGACAAGTTTTTCGTGCGGACGATATGACTGAAGCGCGTAATCAGCCGACGCGGCTCGTGCAACGAGCGGGCACCCTGACTCGTCAAGCGCATCCCGACTGGATCTACTTTCTACCGATCTTGCATTTCTGCGCCTGCTTGATGAGCGCTCTGCGCGACTTCGTGCCGGGGCTCCAGTACCTGGTAGTAATTTGGGACTTCGTGATGCACGCCGATTTCCCCATTTCGCTGCTGGTACAAGACCTCACGCCAAAATACGCTCCACTAGCCGCAATCTGGATCGTCGTAGCCGGCACGCTGTCGTGGTACCTGCTAAGCCGCGCCGCGGAATTCCTAATCAACAAATTGAAACGCAGCCGGATGCCGGCTAACATTCCACGCGGGGTCAAAATGTAGAGCGGCTCCCGGCCTGGTCTCGACGAAGGATCGAAAATCGGCGCTATTCCGCAATCGCATTGCTGTGTTCACTAGGCCAGCGGCAGGTTTGGCTGGGCATTTAGGCTCGAGTCTTCGTGTTGGCCGGCGACGAAGCGCGGGTAGCCGGCGGCGGCGATCATGGCGGCGTTGTCGGTGGAAAGGGCGCGGCTGGGGAAAAATACGGCGAGGTTGCGGAGCTTGGCTTCGGCTTCGAAGGTGGCGCGCAGTTCGCGATTGGCGGCGACTCCGCCGGAGACGAGGATTGAGCGCGCATTATTTTGCTGGGCGGCGGCGAGGGTACGCGTGACCAAGTTGTCGACCACGGCGCGTTGAAAGCTGGCGACCAAATCCAGCGTCGCTGCGCTTGCTAGCTTGCGCAAAGAATCGGCGCTGCGCTCGCCGCTGGCCAGCGCTTCCTTCCGCGCGTCAATTTCCGGCTGCAGCTCGGGGTGACGCTTCAGGTGGTACAGCACGGCCGTCTTGATTCCGCTGAAGCTGAAATCGTACGCATTGCCTTTCATCTTCGGCTCGCCGAAGCGAATGGCGCGGGGGTTACCGTGCTGCGCGAGTTGATCCATCACCGGGCCGCCGGGATAGCCGAGTGCGAGCAGGCGCGCGACCTTGTCGTAAGCTTCGCCGGCCGCGTCGTCGCGCGTGCCGCCGAGGCGTTCGTAGGAAAAATGCACGGCTCCATGGTCCGATTCGGCCTTCACGGAATAAATCACAGTGTGGCCGCCGGAAACAATCAGGCAGGCCGCCGGCAACTCCGGTGGTGGCAGCTTCGCGACACTGGTTTCGAGAAAAACAGCATGCACGTGACCTTCGAGGTGATTCACGCCGATAAGAGGCTTGCCCAGCGCTTGCGCCAGCACTTTTCCGTAGGTGATGCCCACGAGCAGCGCGCCGACAAGGCCGGGACCGCGCGTCACCGCGACCGCGTCCAGATCCTGCAGCGTGATTCCGGCTTGTTCTAGGGCTTCGCGGACTACGGGCACGATTTGGCGCAAGTGTTCGCGAGAGGCCAGCTCCGGCACCACGCCGCCATATTTTCGGTGGATGGCAATTTGCGATGCGACGATGCTCGAAAGGATTGTATCGCCGCCAGAGACGACGGCCGCGGCGGTCTCGTCGCAGGAAGATTCAATTCCCAGGATGATTTTGCGTTGCGCCGTCAAGAAAATACCTCGCATCTCGTTGCGCCAGGGTTCGCAATGAATATGGTAGCATAGCCGTGCGAGCGCCCTTTCCGCGCGGCACGCTTGCCCGAGAGCGTTGTGCGGGCATGCCGTTCGCGTGCAGCGTTTGCTGGTTACGACGTTGCCTTTACGAACTCCTGCGATCGCGCTTCCCCACCGAGCCGACTCCAGAAGTTAAAATACATTTTGCTGGGGAACGCCGCGCCTGTTCAGACAACGGGCCACAATCCATACAGAGGACTATGAGCTCCGAACGAAAACGTGTGCGCAAAGCGGTGCTGCCCGTGGCCGGCCTGGGAACACGCTTCCTGCCCGCCACCAAAGCGATGCCGAAGGAAATGCTGCCGGTGGTGGATAAGCCGCTCATCCAATACGCGGTGGAGGAGTGCATCGCGTCTGGAATTGAAAATGTAATTTTCGTCACTGGCCGCCGCAAGAGCGCCATCGAAGACCATTTCGATTTCGCGCCGGAGCTGGAACATTTTCTGGAAGATCACGGCAAGCCGGAACTGGCGCAAATGGTGCGCGACATCAGCGGCGGAATTCATTTCAGTTACACGCGGCAAAACGAAGCGCTGGGGCTGGGCCACGCGGTGCTCACCGCGCGCGAGCTGGTCGGCGATGAACCGTTTGCGGTGCTTCTGGGCGACGTAATCATGGACAGCCCGGTGCCGGCGACGCGCGCGTTGATTGAAATCTACGAAGCCACGGGACAAGGCGCGATCACCGTGCAGGAAGTTCCGCGCGAAGAATTGCAATTTTACGGCGTCATCTCGTCCAGTCCCGGGAAAATTCCGCGCTGGGGCGATAGCGTGCTGCGGCTGAACGATATGATCGAGAAGCCGAAGCCGGACGCGGCACCTTCAAACCTGGGAGTTTCTGGCCGCTATGTACTGCCACCGGAGATTTTTGATTACCTGGAGCAAACCAAGCCCGGCGCGGGCGGCGAAATTCAACTTACCGATGGTTTGCGCGCGCTAGCCGCAAAAGAAGGCTTGTGGGCGCACGTGCATCAGGGAAAGACGCACGACGCTGGGAACAAGCTGGGCTTCCTGAAAGCTACGGTGGAATTGGCGCTGAAAAATCCGAAATTCGGCGGCGAATTCCGCAGATATCTGAAGACGCTGGAGCTTTAGCGCTTCACTTCAGCTATTTCTTTTTCTTTGACGCGCCCTTGTCAGCGGAGGATTTCGCATCGCCGGATTTCGCGCCGCTCGATTTTGATTCGCCGGTCTTCGCGTCGCTGGATTTCGAATCCTGCGATTTTGTGTCGGAGGATTTGGAATCCGAGGACGATTCGCCCGATTTTCCTGACGCGCCGTCGCCGGATCCTTCCACGGACGTGCCACCGGAATTCTTGCCCTTGTAATCCGTCACGTACCAGCCCGAGCCTTTGAACTGGATGCCCGCCGCAGAAATCATGCGCTCGGCTTTTCCGCCGCACCGGGGGCACTTCTGCGTCGTCGGCGCGTTATGCTTCTCGATTTTCTCGAATTGATGCGCGCACTTGGAACATTTGTATTCGTATAGCGGCAAAGCGGAACTCCTCCCCGCGTTGAGTGTGAATGAAAATAGTAACACGCTTGCCGCCGTAGGCGCAGCAGCGGCGCGAATCGGTGATACGCCGGGGCGTTTGGCGCCAACAGCTTTTGTGGAGGCGGTCCCGCGGCGGCGGGACGCTGCGAAATCGGCTCTTAAAAATGTCCAGACAGGCGATGTGTTAGACTGCGTTCCTTTGGGGGCTTTGCAATCGCATCATGACCAAAACGAAACCAAACGAGCCGGGCGCGGGATGCCTGTACGTCGTGGCCACCCCCATCGGCAACCTGGAGGATATTTCGCTGCGCGCGCTGCGCGTGCTGAAAGAGTCCGACGCCATTGCGTGCGAAGACACGCGGCAGACCTTGAAGCTGCTTTCGCATTTTGACATTCAGAAGCGGCTGATCAGCTACCACGAGCACAACGAAATCACGCGCGCCGCGGAGATCGTGATCGAGCTCGAGCAGGGCGCGCAAATCGCGCTCGTGACCGACGCTGGAACGCCGGGAATTTCCGATCCGGGGGGCAGACTGGTGAGTCTGGCGCTGCGTCACGGAATTCAGGTGCTGCCACTGCCGGGCGCGTGCGCGTTTGTCGCGGCGCTGGCCGCTTCGGGGATTGCGAGCGAGGAATTTACGTTCATCGGATTTTTGCCGTCGCGGCCCATCGAGCGACGCAAGCGCTTGCGCGCGCTTGCCACAGAACCGCGCACGCTTGCGCTGTACGAAGCGCCGCACCGGCTGCTGGATACGCTGGAAGACGCGCTGGAAATCCTGGGCAATCGTCCCGCCGTAGTCGCTCGCGAATTGACCAAAGTGTACGAAGAGTTCTTGCGGGGCCATCTGGACGATTTGCTGGCCGCCGCGCGCGCGAAACCGCCACGCGGGGAAATCACCTTGCTGATCGGAGCGGCCGATGGCGAGGCGCAGCACACTGCCCCCGAAAACGCGCAGGCGAAAATTCCACTGGCGCGGCGCGTGGCGGAAATTATGAAGGAACGCGGCCTGGACAATAAAGCCGCGCTGAAACAGGTGGCGCGCGAGCGCGGACTGACGCGCCGCGAAGCCTACAAGCAGCTGCTCATCACGCGCGACGAGTGACGCATGGCCGTCCGTCGACTTAATCGGCAGCTGGCGCAGTGCTCTTCGCGAAGAAGGCGTCCACTTTACCGAGGATCTCCGCAGCCGTGTGCGCATGATGCACTGCGTAGCGCAGTTCGCCGCCATTGCGCACGCCGTGGGTGAACAGGCTCGCGAACTGTTTCATCTTGCCGATCGCGTCCGGCATTTCTGCTGCGATCAGGCTGCGGAAATAACCGGACAGCAAGTGGTAGCGATCCACGTCCGTAGGTTCGTCGTAGCGCCCCGTGGCAATAAAACCCGCGATCTGGCGAAAAATCCAGGGATTCGAGGAAGCGGTGCGGCCGATCATCACCGCGTCGCATCCAGTCTCCGCCACCATGCGCACGGCATCCTGCGGCGTGCGAATGTCGCCATTGCCGATCACCGGAATGCGCACGGCTTGCTTCACGGCACCAATCACGTTCCAATCGGCCGAGCCGCTGTACCCCTGCATGCGCGTGCGCGGATGCACGGCGATGGCTTCAATGCCAACCTGCTCGGCCATGCGCGCCACGTCCACCGCGACGATATTATTTTCGTCCCATCCGGAGCGGATTTTGATCGTCAACGGAATCGCGACGGCGGCACGCACCGCGCGCAATAATTTTTCCAGATGCACCAGATCACGAAGCAAACCTGAGCCGCCGCACTTCACTACTTTTTTTACGGGGCAGCCCAGGTTGATGTCCACCTGATCGAAACCCAGATCTTCGGTGAGCGCGGCGGCGGAAGCCATCACGGCGGGATCGGAGCCGAAAATCTGCGCGGCGATGGGATGCTCGTCGGCGTCAAAGTACAAATAATGCAGCGTGCGCGCGGAATTGCGCGTCAGGCCTTCGGCGCTGGTGAATTCCGTCATGATCAGGCCGCAAGAACCGAGCGACCGAATGACGCGGCGAAATACTGTGTCGGTAACGCCGGCCATCGGCGCCAGGATCGTCGCCGGACGGATCACGTTGTTGCGAATTTTCAGTTCCGCGGGAATCATGATTTCAGCCGATCCATGCTCTTGTGCTGCCAGCGAGCCGCAAAGCAAGCCAAAAGAGCCGGCAAGAACCCGGCGCTACGAACTGGAATCGTTGCGCCGCTTCGCCGCCACTACTACTGCCGCATCGTCGCCATCTGCGCCCAACGCCGCCGCAGCGGCACGCACGCGCGGCGCAGCGGCGGTCAGTTGCGCGAGCAGCGCGTCCTTGGAGCCACCGAAAAAATTCTCGATCACCTGGCCCAGCGCCTGCGTGCGCGCATCTTCGGCGCTCAAATTAGGGCTGTACATATAGGCGCGGCCAACCTTGCGACGCTCGACGACTCCCTTGCGCGCCAATCGGTCCATGATGGTCATGATCGTGGTGTAAGCGCGCGGCCGTCGCGCAGCCAGACGATCTCGAATCTCGCGCACGGTGCCCTGGCCCATGGGCCAGAGCGTGTTCATGCAGTCCAGCTCCAGCGGCGCAAGGTCCAGCAGGGAGCGGCGCGGCGACGAAAGTCGTGCGGTTATCCCAGTCATGGATGAATGTTCGCGATCGCCTTCACGTTCACGTTCACCGCCCGCCCGGATTGCGCGACGCACCGGGCGCACTCGTTTGTGCCGAGTTGCTCGCCGCAGCATCGGTCGAACGTCCGGCATCCTCGGCGGCCAAAAACTTGTCGGTTCGCAGAAGCGCGCGATGCAGCGCGGGATTTCGCTCGGTCCACTCCTCGTTTCCGCAGGCACCTTCCAGCGTCGTGCGCATTGCCGCCATTTTCGAATCCATGTCGTCCAGAAAATGCAGCGCAATCGCTTCGCGCGTCTGCGGCAAAGAAGGCGATCCAAATTCGTAGGTGCCATGATGGCTCAGAATCAAATGTTCGATCAAGATCGCGAGCGTCTCTGGAAAGCCCGCGATCGCCTTGATCTTTTCGCGCACCAGCAGCGTGCCGATCGTGATATGGCCCAGCAAGCGCCCAGCCGTGGTGTAATTCGTCGCGCGCTCGTAGCTTAACTCATCAATTTTCCCGATGTCGTGCAACACAATGCCCGCAAGGAGCACGTCGAAATCCAGTTCAGGATAATGCGCCGTAACAACGCGCCCCAGCCCGATCAGGCTGACGGTGTGCTCGAGCAATCCGCCGACAAACGCGTGATGCATAGTCATCGCGGCGGGCGCGCGTTTCAGCTTCGGGACGATTGCGGGATCCGTCACCACGCTTTGCAGCAGCCGCTGGATCCAGGGATTTTTTACCGCTGCGACCGCCGCGCTCAGATCGCCAAAAAGTTTCTCGACGTCATGCTTGGTGTGCGCGAGAAAATCGGAAAGATCGTAATCGCGCACCGCCGCCGGAACAATCTGCTCCAGCGTCATTTCCTTCTGCCCGTTGTACAGTTTAACGCGGCCGCGAATCTGCACCACGTCGTCCGCTTCGAAAGTTTTGGCAAGCGCTTCGAAGTTGTCCCACATTTTCGCGGGAATTGAGCCCGTGCGGTCGCGCAGCGCCAGCTCCAGCCAGGATTTTCCGCTGCGTTGCGATGTGCGGATTTCTTTCACGGCCACAAGGAACAAAGATATGACGGCTTGTCCGTCCTGGAGGTCGGAAACGTAGTGCGATTTCATTGGCCGTTGACTTTGGGCAGCGGCACTTTCTTCTTTTCTTTCTTCTTCTGCACCACGTCGGGTGTGGGCTGCACTTCCGTAATCACACTGGCACCGGCTACGGCGGCGCTGTCCGTGTATCCTGGCTTCACCATCACGTAGCTTTCTACGCGTAGCTGCCCCAGATAGTCACGCATCTGCGGTTCCATTTTCTGCATGTACAGTCGGTTCATGATTTCGTTTTCCACTTTGTCCGTCGGCTGCAGGCCGGCCTGGAAGTGGTTTTCTACTTTCAGGATCTCGAAACCCGTCTTGGTTTGGATCACGTCGGTGATCTGGCCTTTGTCCATTTTGAACACAACTTCTTCCAACTTCTGGTCCAGTTCACCTTTGGGAAAGGTTCCCAACTCTCCTCCCCGATCTTTCGCCGTACTGCCTTCGGAATAGCGCTTGGCGATTTCGCTGAACTCATCGCCCTTCATGACGCGGTTGCGCAAATCCTCCGCCTTCTTCTGCACGGATTCGATCTCTTCCGGGCTTTTGCCTTCGGTACTCAGGAAAATTTCCGACAGCACCACTTGCTCCGGCCGCGTGAATTCCTGCGGGTGCGCGTCGTAATACTTTTTCACTTCGTCGTTGCCAATGTTGATGTGCGAGCCGACTTCCCTGCGCACCACTTCCTGCGTGAGCAGCCCATTGCGAATCGTCGTCTTGTAATCTTCCCAGGCCAGGCCGGAGCCTTCGACGGCCTTCTCAAGCTCCTCTAAGCTGTTCATATGGTTCTGGACACGAACTTCATCCAAGCGTTTGATTACGTCGGATTCCACGCTGATGCCCATATCTTTCGCGCGCTGCACCATCAGCGACTGGTCAATCAGCCCGCGCAGCAAATCCTTCTGCTGGTCCTTGAACTCCGTCATGAGCTTATCTTGCGCGCAGCCCTGGCAATCGTGCGCCACTTCCTCGCGCAGCTGCTCTTCGGCCTTCTGATAGTCGGACATGGTGATCACGTCGTTGTTCACGCGCGCGATAATCTCTTCGACCACCAAGGCCTTCGCCTGGGCGCGCACTCCCGCAGGCAGCAGCGCGACGCTTACGACCAGGGCGCCGCCGCATATCAAAATGCAAGCAAAATTCCGATTTTTCATGGGGTTCACCAGCCTCAAATTTTATCCCTACGATTGTAGTTGTAGCAATACGTTTCTCGTCGCGCCCATCGGTCCGCCCTGGATGCTCTTCCAGTCGAGCCATAGCACTCCGGAAGGGTCCAGGCGCATGCCCCGCCGTTTGCGCAGCAGTTTCACGACGTGGTCAGGCCCCACCGGCGTGTCATCATAAAACTTGATAGCCACCTGGTCCCCCTTGCGGTCGATCGTCGCCACCAAAAGCTTCTCCGCCAGCGCCTTCAACACGGCGTAATCCAGCAGATTTTCCACCGACGGCGGCAGCGGGCCGAAGCGATCCTCCAGTTCCTGGCGAACTTCCGCGCGCTCGGCATCGCTGGTGACGCCGGCGATGCGCTTGTAAATCCGCAGGCGCAGGTTCTCGCTGTCAATATACTCAGGTGGGATGCGGATTTCCTGTCCCAGGTTGAGTGTGGCGCGGCGTTCGGGTGTGAGCGCTTCGCCTTTGCGCTCGGCTACGGCGCGCTCCATCATCTGGCAGTACATATCGAAACCGACTGCTTCGATGTGGCCGTGCTGTTCACGGCCGAGCAGATTCCCTGCTCCGCGCAGCTCCAGATCGAGGGCGGCAATGCGGAAACCGGCGCCGAGGTCGCTGAATTCTTTTAGAGCTGCGAGGCGTTGCCGCGCGATCGTTGTGAGCGTAGTGTCGGGCGGCACCAGCAAGTAGGCGTAGGCGCGCTGATTCGAACGTCCGACGCGGCCTCTTAACTGGTACAGCTCGGAAAGGCCCATGCGATCGGCGCGATTGATCACGATCGTGTTCGCGCGCGGAATGTCGAGACCGTTCTCGATAATCGTGGTCGAGACCAAAACGTCCGCCTCGTCGCGAATAAACTGCAGCATCACTTTTTCCAGTTCGGCCTCGCGCATCTGGCCGTGGCCCACCACCACGCGCGCTTTGGGAACCAGGCGCTTGATCATCGCCGCGAGCGAGATGATGGATTCCACGCGATTGTGCACGAAGAAGACTTGGCCATCCCGCGCCAGCTCTTCTTCGATCACACGCTGCACCAGCGTTTCGGTGAACGGCGCGACCGTGGTCTGAATCGCCAGGCGATCTTTGGGCGCCGTTTCGATCACGCTCATATCGCGCAAACCCACCAGCGACATGTGCAGCGTGCGCGGAATGGGCGTCGCGGACATGGTCAGCACGTCCACATTTTTGCGCATCTCCTTTAGGCGTTCTTTATGGGCGACGCCGAAGCGCTGCTCTTCGTCCACCACCAGCAGGCCGAGGTCTTGAAACTTCACGTCCTTGGAAAGGATTCGGTGCGTGCCGATCAGGACGTCAACTTTGCCGGCTTCCACTTCTTCCAGAACTTTTTTTTGCTCTTTTTCCGTGCGGAAGCGGCTGATCATTTCGACGCGCACGGGAAACGCGGCGAATCGCCGCTTGAACGTCTGATAGTGCTGGAACGCCAGCACCGTGGTGGGCGCGAGCACAGCCACCTGCTTCGAGTCGGCGACAGCCTTGAAGGCGGCGCGCATGGACACTTCCGTCTTGCCATAGCCGACGTCGCCGCAGAGCAGGCGGTCCATTGGCAGATTCGATTCCATGTCGCGCTTTACGTCTTCAATGGCGCGATGCTGGTCGGCGGTTTCTTCAAACTCGAACGCGTCGTCGAACTCATGCGTCCAATTCGTGTCCGGCGGAAACGGATGCCCCACCGCCATTTTTCGCTCGGCGTAAAGTTCCAGAAGCTGCTCGGCCATGTCGCTGACGGATTTTTTCACGCGTGACTTGCGCGCTTCCCACACCGTGGTTCCCAGACGGTCGAGCTGCGGTTCCACCCCGCCCAGAGAGGTGTACTTCTGAATCAGATCGAGGCGCGCCAGGGGCACGTAGAGTTTCGCGTCGCCGGCGTAGCGCAGCAGCATGAACTCGCCGTTTGCGCCTTCCATCGCGACTTGGCGCAGCCCTTCGAACTGGCCGATGCCGTGATCCACGTGGACGACGTAGTCGCCGGGTTTCAGGTCGCTGAAATCGCTGAAGAAGCTGGCGGTTTTCGGCCGCGCACGCGAACGTAGCGACGGCGGTGCTTGCGTTTCGAATAGATCCGCGTTGCCGTAGAGCACCACCTTCGCATCGCTGAAGACTACTCCTTCAGAGAGCGGCGCTTTGGTGAGCAACATCGCTGAGCCCGGCGCGTTGCTACCTTCTTCTGCGAGGCGCGTCACCGTGGCGTTTTCTTCGAGTTCGCCCATGCGGTATGGCAATTCAAATTCGTGACAGATGTCGGCGAAACGCTCGAGCTCCCCGGTGCTGGCAGCGGAAACCATCACGTTTTCGCCGGCTGCGATTCTGTTGCGAGCTTCCGCGATGAACGCTGCGACATTTCCGTGATAGCGCGTGGTTGGCTGCGTGTGCAGCGTGCGGGTTGGGTCTGCACCGTCGTGACCCGAAGCGCCGGTGCCGTTGCCAGTTTCCGCCGCCTCGACCGCCAGATGCTCAATCGCGAGGCGCGGCGCCATCTGCAATGCCAGGTTCCATTCCTCGTCGTCGAAAATAAATTTGTCGGGCGGCTCGGCCAGCGGATCTTCGACTGCATCGAACGCCTCCGCCAGCTGCGCGCGATATTTTTCGACCGACGCAGCCAGCAGCGATGGTTCGTCCAGGATGATCAGCGGATCGACGGTGAGATCAAACAAAGTGGACTTGCGATTCTCGCGCAGCGCCTCACGAAATTCCCATCCCGGATAAAATCCACTCGGCGTCGCATCATCTTCTCGTCCGGACGCCGCTGAAACTCGCGCGCGCTCCAGCACTTCGGCGTGGCGCGGATATTCCGTCAGCGGCATCAGGGTCGCGCGCTCGACGGGATTCGTCGAACGCTGCGTATTGGGATCGAAAGCGCGAATGGATTCGATGGTGTCGCCGAGCAGCTCGACGCGCACAGGCTGCGGGGATTCCGGCGAGTAAATATCGATGATCCCGCCGCGCACCGCGAATTGCCCCGGCATCTCGCAGGTGATCTGCTTGTCGTAACCCGCGCTCGAAAGGAAATCGATCAGCTCCTGATGCGGAATGGATTCGTCGCGCGCGATGGTGCGCGCCAGCTGCGCGTAGAATTCGCGGTCGCGCATGCGCCACACCGCGGCCTGGGCTGGCACGATCAGCAGATCCGCATCGCCTGTTGCAAAACGCCACAGAGCCACGGCTCTATCTTCCGAAATTTCCGCGTGCGGCGAGCGGTTTTCGTAGGGCAGCACTTCGTGCGCAGGCAAATGCGCCACGCGACGTCCGGGCTTGCCCGTCACCGCGCGATAAAAATAGCGCACCGGTTCGAGCAATGCTTCGGCGCGCTGGTTCGTATCCACCAGCAGCACGGTAGGCCGGCCCAGCTCCGCAAACGCCAGCGGAACCAGCAGCGCTTTCGCGGAATCGGTCAGGCCGGCTAGGCGCACTTCGCCGCCACTGCGCCGCAGCGCTTCAAATGTCTCCTCGACGACCGGGCGGCGTGCCACCCGCGCCAGAAGCTCGCTAACCAAAGGAAGAATCATGCTTGAATGTGTGTAATCCGTTCGATCAGCCGGGAGGTTGAATAGCCGGGTTCAAGCGGCAGGCGCACCACTTGCACGCCCGCCGCAGTTACAGCGTCGTCGTCCACGTACGCATTTTCGCTCGAGCCTGCCTCGCCGCCTTGCGCCAGCACTTCCGGTGCGAGGCGCGCGATGAATTCAGTGGCACTGGGCCCGTCGCAGATCGCGACGAAATCCACAGCGGAGAGGGCCGCTAGAATTTCAGCGCGTTCGTCGGCTGGAGTGATGGGCCGCGCTGCCGGAGCTGGGACGCTGGGCGCGCCGATGAGTTTCGCGGCTTGTTCCGCCGCCACGCGCACGCTTTCGTCGCTTTGCAGCGCTACAATTAATATTTCGCCCAGGCCGCGCGCCTGTTCCAGCAAACGGACGTGCCCGGGATGCAGCAGGTCAAACGCCCCAGCCACGCACACCACGCGCTTTCCGTTGCGTTTCCACTCCTGACGTTGGAGAATCAATTCAGATTGCGAGACAACTGCCAATTGCCCATTCCTCGATCCGCCGCAGCGGAAAAGCACAAACACACCATTCTACCATGTCGCCCGCAAATGCCACGGAGCGCCCGATGAAGTTCTGGCAAATCATTCTTGCCGTGGTGGGCGTGATATTCCTCGCGCTCGGCTCGCGCTGGATTCGCGTAGCGGAGCTGCCGAAGCAGGAGCTGTGGCTGGACGCGGGCGGGTGCCACACCCCGATGACCGTGCTCGATCCTCCCGCAGATGTAAAACCCGCCGGTAGCATCGTTCTGCTGCACGGGCTTTCGGCCAATCGCCGCGTGATGATGTATCTCGCCGAAGATTTTGCTGGCCACGGTTTCCGCGCCTACGCGATTGACCTGCCCGGTCACGGAGACAGCCGTGACGCTTTCTCGTTCGCGCACGCGGAGGAATGCGCCACCGCCGCGGTCGAATCTCTGATTCACGGCGGCCAGCTCGATCCCAAGCGCACGATTTTGCTGGGACATTCGATGGGCGGCGCCATCGCCATA
Source organism: Candidatus Acidiferrales bacterium (assembly GCA_035602855.1). GTDB lineage: Bacteria > Acidobacteriota > Terriglobia > Acidiferrales > UBA7541 > Palsa-295. Next base: position 42,285 of record DATNLN010000005.1, on the reverse strand, counting down.
CGCATGACCGATCGCGATCCGCTCGCCGCCACCATCGCGCTTTCGCCTGCGCCAATGAATGCGCCGCAGCGTATGCCCGCCAATTTGCTGGTGTTCAGCGCCAGCGCGGATTTGGGCATTCTGAAACGCGTAGCGCAAGGATTGTCTGACGCAGCCGGTGGCGAGCGTACCGCGCCGGGAGACTTCGTGCAGCAGCGCGCATTCGATCTGCGCCGGCTGACGCGCTCGACGCACACCAGCCTGCTTTCCGACCGCCGCGTCGCGCACGATTCCGAAAAGTGGGCGATGCAAGCGCTGTTCCCCGATATCGCGGCGGACACGCTCGTGTTGAATCTGGACCTCGCCACCTACGAGACGTTCGGTCAAGGACGCAGGCGCTTGGCCGGCGGCGCGCTCGGATTTCTGGGCATTCTGCTGCTGTTTCCGCTGGTCGTAAGCTTCGCTGCAAAATTCGCAGCGCCAACGCCAGCTGTCGCAATCGACGCATCCGACACCGCGGCATCACAAATCGAATCGCCGGGAAATCATCCGTCCACGCGGCTGCTGCTCGGCGAAACTGCGCTCTGCGCGATGATCGGCGTCCTGCTGCTGGTCCTTGGCGTACCGCTGAAATTTCTGCATCTCTACACCGGCGCATACCTCGCCTCGCTGTTGCTCATCGTCGGCATCCTGCTGCTCGTTTTCAATTTCGGCTTCGCCATGGAATATGCGTCGCTGCACATCAGGCCACTCGCCGTCGCGGCCGTGTTGGGCTTCGCCACGTTCCTGGCCATCGGGGCCTGGCTGAACTGGCAGCTCGACGACGCTTGGCTGAACGCCCCGCGCTGGCTTCGCTTCGCCGGCCTGCTGCCGGTCGCGTGGATTTATTGCTTCGCCGAAGAAGTCGTGCTCGGTCCCGTGCGCCACGGCCTGGAACGCGCCGTGCGATTCGCAATTTTCCTGGTGCTGCGCGCCGAATTATTTCTAGCCTGCACGCTCGCCTGGTACTTTTTCGCCAGCGGACAGGTGCTCATCCCGCTGCTTTTCGTCTTTCTGGCGGCATTTTCCATCTTGCAAAGGCTTGCTACCGATGCGTTACGGTCTCGCACCGCGTCCGCCGCGGCCGCGGCATTATTTGGTGCTATACTCGCCTCCTGGTTCATGGCCGGTGTTTTCCCTCTAACTTGAGCCGGGTCACAGCAGGGGACATGAAAGAAATAGCGATTGTCGGCGGCGGTCCTGCCGGTGCGCTTTGTGGCGAACGACTGGCCAGCGCCGGTTTTCAGGTGACGATTTACGACGAGCGCCTCGCATGGGAAAAACCCTGCGGCGGCGGCTTAACTCATAAAGCCATCGAAGCTTATCCGTTCCTGCTCGATTCTCCCCAGCCGAAAAAAATCGTGCGCAAGGCGGAGCTGATTTCCAGCAGCGGCCATCGCGCGCAATTTGAAATGAACCATCCCATCGTCATTTATGCGCGAAAAGTGCTGAATGGTCTGCTGCTGGATCGCGCCGTCGCCGCCGGATGCACCGCGGTCTGTTCGCGCGTGACGAATGTCAACACCAGCGGGGCGCGCGTCAGCTTGATAGCCACGGGCGAAGAGCGCTTTTCTGATTTTATTGTTCTGGCCGCTGGCGCGCGCAATCAGCTGCTGCCGGAAACCACTGCTCTCGGCTCGAAAGATCTGGAAGTCACGATGGGCTATTTCGTTCCCACCGAGGAAGACATCATCAAAATCAAATTTCTGAAGCAGTTTGAAGGCTACCTGTGGTCTTTTCCCCGCGCCGATCATCTTTCAGTGGGCATCTGCGCGAAAATGGGACAGACTTCGACGCCGGTCCTGCGCAGTCATCTGGATGCATTCTTCGAGGAAGAAAAAATTCCTCGCGCCGGCGCGCAGTTTTACAGCCACGTGCTGCCTTCGCCGCAAGCGAAAACGATTCGCAGCCGCAAAATCATGGGACGCAATTGGGCGATGGCCGGCGACGCGGCCGCTACCGTAGATCCCATCACGGGCGAGGGCTTGTACTACGCGCTGCGCTCGGGTGATTTGCTGGCGCAAGCGATCGTCGCAGGCCAGCCTGAACTTTATCCCGCGCAATTGCGCGCGGCTTTTTCCGCGGACCTGGAATTCGCCGCCAACATTGCGAAGAAAGTCTTCCGCGGAAATTTTCTGGGCAGTGCCATCACCACACGCATGGTGCAGCTGCTGAACTATTCGCCCGCGTTTCGGGACTTGATTCGCGATGTGTTCAGCGGATCGCAGGACTATCGCAGCCTGAAGCGCCGCCTGTGGGCTCAGCTGGGAATCACCGTTGCGGAATTCACGCGCAGCTTTCTCGATCCGCGCAACATCGCGCGCGCTTCCGCGCCGTCGCCTGCGAGCGATCGCGAACCTGCGCAATGAAGCACCGCGCCAGCAAGCCGCGCAAGCGCAGCAGTAGTCCCGCGAAGAAAGCGAAACGCGGTAGGAAGATTTCACATGCAGTGCCCGCAGGAATGCCGCGCCTGGGTCTGGCGTCCGCCGTGCAGCGCGTAGTTCCGCGCGAATGGACCATCGCCGCGTTCGATCCGCGCCTCCCCGCCGTGCTCTCCACTCCAGCAATGATCGGCATGATGGAAGTCGCCGCGGCGCAGGCCGTGCAGCCAGAGCTGGCCGCCGGCGCGATCACGGTGGGCACGCGGATTGAAGTGGATCATCGCAAGGCGGTAACTGAAGGCGCGACCGTGCGCGCCGCGGCCCGCTTGGTCGCCTACCAGGGACGCTTTCTTGTCTTCGAAGTCGAGGCCCGCTCCGGCGATTTAGTTCTGGGCCGCGGCAGAGTTTATCGCGCCATCATCGAACCGCAGACGTTCAACGCTCGTGCGACCGCGCGCACGGATTCCTAGAAAGGGATTCGTAACGGTTGCGTTGTGCCGCCGTCCCGCCGGCTCCTTCGTTCTTACCCAGAACAAAACGAGGGACGCTCTGGCGCAAATCCTTCGGTTGAGCGACGCTGCTCCCCGTGCTAACCTTCCCTCTGCGTCAGACGCTCGAGTGGCGGAACTGGCAGACGCGCCGGACTCAAAATCCGGTGGCCGCAAGGCCGTGTGGGTTCGATTCCCTCCTCGAGCACCATTTGTATTCGTGGCGCGAGCCAATCGCGCGCAAGCGATCATTCCCTCCTCCACGGAGAATGTCATGAAGAACCCCTCGCCGGAAAATGAAAACCAAAAAGGAAGCGCGGGCCTGACGCGCCGCGGATTTCTTGAAGCCGCCGTGGGCGGCACCGTCGCGTCGGCTGTGGCGGGCAGTTTGTTGCCTCACCCGAACACTCACGCGTACGCCCCGGCTGCTGAGGCAAAGAACGGTGTCCCCTACCGCACGCTCGGCAACACCGGCGAGAAAGTTTCCTCCGTCGGCCTGGGCGGATATCACATCGGCATGCAGAGCGAGGAGCAGGACAGTATCCGCATCGTCCGCACCGCGCTCGATGAAGGCATCAACTTCCTTGACAACTGTTGGGACTACAACGGCGGCACCAGCGAAATCCGCATGGGCAAAGCGCTACAGGACGGCTACCGGCAAAAAGCATTCCTGATGACCAAAATTGACAGCCACACCAAGCAAGGCGCGACCGGCCAGATCAACGAATCGTTGCGCCGACTGCAGACCGATCACATTGATCTACTGCAATTTCACGAAGTAATTCGCGAGACCGACCCCGAAGCGATTTTCGCTCCGAAAGGGGCGCTGGAAGCAGCGCTCGCCGCGAAAGAGCAGGGCAAAATCCGCTACATCGGTTTTACAGGACACAAAAGCCCGCAGATTCACCTGAAGATGTTGAACACGGCGTTTGCGCACAAATTCACTTTCAATTCCGTGCAGATGCCGCTGAACTTGATGGACGCGCACTACGACAGTTTCGAAAAATTGGTGCTGCCTGTCCTGGTGGCTCACAATATCGGCGTGCTGGGCATGAAACCGCTGGGGAATGGACTGATCCTGCGCAGCAAGACAGCCGAGCCGGTCGAATGCCTGCAATACGCGCTGAACTTGCCGACCAGCGTGGTCATCACCGGGTGCGACACGCTGCCCATCCTGCAGCAAGCGTTGCAAACGGCGCGCACGTTCCGTCCTCTGAGCCAGGGACAGGTCGTCGCGCTGCTGGCAAAAACCGAAAAAGCCGCGCAGTCCGGCGAGCATGAGCTGTACAAGACCGCGCACAATTTCGACGGCACGATGATGAATCCGCAGTGGCTGGATTAACGGCAAGCGTACCGACAGAGTGGGCGTCATCCCGAGCGTAGTGAGGATCTGCTTTTCCCTCGGTTACGTGCTCTCGCCCATCGCGTTAACTTCCGCTTCCGCCGCGAATCAAGCGAATCGCTTCCGGCAACGCTGCGGCTTCTGCCGTCGGCCCGCCGCTCGCGCCGCGTCCCGCTGACGCGCCATTCGCATCTTGCGCGCCTGTTGATTCATCGCCGCCCTCGCCCGGCGCAAGAAACAAATTCGATTCCAGGCCGTGCTGCTTCGTGTAAAGATCGAAATAGCGCCCGCGGGATGCGTACAACGAAGCGTGTGTCCCGCGCTCGATAATCCGCCCGGCCTCCAGCACCAGAATTTGATCAGCGCGACGGACCGTGGATAGCCGATGCGCGATCACAAACGTAGTGCGCCCGCGCATCAGGTAGCGCAAGCCTTCCTGAATGAACGCCTCGGATTCCGAATCCAGGCTCGAAGTGGCTTCGTCCAGAATCAGAATCCGCGGGTCAGCTAGAATCGCGCGCGCGATGGAAACGCGCTGCCGCTGCCCTCCGGAAAGTTTTACGCCGCGCTCGCCCACCACCGTGTCGTACTTGTCGTCGAACGTGTCGGCAAATTCATCCACACGCGCGATGCGGCACGCAGCCAGAATTTCGTCGTTCGTCGCGTTCGGCCGCGAAAATCTCACATTCTCGCGAATCGAGCCATCGAAAAGAAAAGTTTCCTGTAGCACCACGCCCAGCTGCGTGCGATAGGAATCCAGGCGCACTTTCGCCAGGTCCACGCCATCCACGAGCACACGCCCGCTCGTGGGCACATAAAAGGCCGCGATCAATCCAATGACCGTGGATTTTCCCGCGCCCGAAGGACCGACCAGCGCCGTCACCGTTCCGGGCTGCGAATCAAACGCGACGTCGTGCAGAACTTCTTTGCCCGTGTCGTAGGAAAAACTCACATCCTCGAAAACCACTTCGCCGCGAATGCGCTCCAGCAGCTCACGGCGGTTGGGATCTTCGTCCTCCGGGTTTTCGTTCAGCACTTCGCGCGTGCGCTCCAAGCCGGCCAGCGCTTCGGTGATTTGCGGACCGATCCCCACGATCTGGAAAACCGGCGCCACCAAGAATCCCAGGAACAATGTGTACGAAAAGAAAGTTCCGGCGGTCATGGTCCCCGCGAGAATCTGCCGCGCGCCCAGGAACATAATCAACGCGCTGACGATTCCCATCAGGCTCGTTGCTGAAAGGCTCATCAACGAAGTCGCCGTCAGCGTCTGCAACACGTTGTCCAGCAGCCGCTGCACTCCGGCGCCAAAAACTTTTTCCTCGCGCGCCTCGGCATGATATCCCTTCACCACGCGCACTCCGCCAATGGACTCCGTCAGCCGGCCGGTCACTTCCGCGTTGATTTTCGGCCGCGCGCGGAAAATCGGTCGAATCGTCTTGAACGCGCGATTCAGCGCCACGCCAAAAATAAACAGCACCACAAACGCCACAGCCGTCATGCTCACACTGGTGCGCAGCAGATACACCATGGCGATCACCGCCGTCATAATGCCGCCCGCAAATTCCACCAGGCCGGTGCCGATCAAGTTGCGCACGCCCTCCACGTCGCTCATGATGCGCGAAATCAGCACGCCGGTTTTGTTCGCGTCGTAGAACGATACCGGCAGCCGACCAATGTGCGCCTGGACTTTCTCGCGCAGCTCGGAAATCATGCGCCAGGAAGACTTCGACAGCAGTTGCGTCAGCGCGTAGGACGTGAGGCCCTGAATCACGGTCGCCGTTACCACGACCAACACAATCACCGGCAACAGGCGCGCTTGGCGCTTTAGAATTACGTCATCGAGCAAATATTTCGTGGAGGCAGGCAGCACCAGGCCGGAAACGCGATTGATCACCATCAGTCCGAAGCCAATTGCCAGAACTCCGCGCCGCGGCTGGATCAGTGCCAGAACGTCCGGCAACAGCTTCCAGTCAAATTTCGCCTTAGCCGGCTTGCCGTCGCCGCTATTCTTCTTTTCCTGGCGCTCCATGCGGTTGCCCATGCGTTCGACGCCTGGGCTGGTTTGTCTTCCGAGCATGCCTCACTATACCTTGAAACTCGCGCAGCCCGCCGCAGTGCGACGGAGCCGAGTTCCGCGCCAAGAGTTGGGATTAAAGTGCGTACTCGTTGAGATGCGCAAAAAGGTCTGTGCGACGCAACTTTCGCCCTCCAAGCCGCACGCCGCTCCCAGTTGTGCCGCCCAAGCACGAATGATAGACTTTCCGCATGGCCAAGAAAAAATCAGCACGCAAAAAGAAAACCGCGCAGAAACCCGCAAGCGCTAAAAAGAAAGTGATCGCCAAGAAGAAGAGCGCTCCGAAGAAGAAGGCCTCACGTCGCAGAAAGCCTGCGCCCCGCACGCCCGCCGAAGTCTCCAATCCCATTTTCTCGCCCAACCGTCGTGGGCTAGGTCCCGGTGCCGGCGGACAATCCGGCGACAACCAAGGCCTCTCCCGCAAGGAATCAGCGGATTCCGAAAGCGTGGAAGAATTAACGGAAGAAGGCCAGGATTATGAAGCGGAAGTCGTCAGCGGCGTGCAGAACGCCCGCGATCCCGACCAGGGTGAAGTAACCACAAAGCAGGTTCCCGAAGACGACGTGCCAACCGAATACGACGATCAATAACCAGCCCGCACGCGGGCCGGGCAAAAGCAAAAACTTCGGCGCTCGACCCAGACCCGCTGGCGATCCTGGGTCGCCTGCAGACCTGGGTCAAGTCGTCCGAAGTGATCACGCGCCGCGCCGATCGCATTTACCGATTCCGACGTCTCTAGCGACCGCCCGCGCTATGGCTTCTTGCGCGTCCGCCGCGCTCCTCCTCGGAGATCTCATTCGGGTCACGAATGTTATGCGCAGGTTGCTCGTGCAGCGTCCTCATGAACGCGTCTACTTCTTCCGTAGCCCTTTCCTTGGCGATACCGTAGCGTTCCTGAATGCGCCCGATCAGCTTGTCGCGCTTGCCGCCGATCACCTGCAGATCGTCGTCGGTCAAATGTCCCCAATTTTCGCGCACCTGCCCCTTGTACTGCTTCCATTTGCCTTCCAATTGGTCGAAGTTCATCGTTGGTCTTCCCCTTTGCGATAGGATGCGCGCTCGCTAGCCCCTGCGAGCCGCTTCCGAATACCGCGTTCGAACGTCCACAGCACCGTCACGCAATGCGCTTGCCAGCGGCGGAGCCGATTCTGAAGTTGAACCAGCAGAGCAACATCCGTCGCTCCGAGGGCCGGTTGCACATTTACACGCCCGCCCTTCCGCCGTGTAATTTTGCCGTGGTTCCGGAGGATTTTCCCGGCAGTCAGGCCAGCTTCGAGCAATTGGGCTATTCTCCACACCCCGGTAGTACGACCTCGCCAAAAAGGTCCAGCCCGTATCTTCGCCGCGCCTTCTTTTTTAGAAATTTGTCACATCGCATTGGCGCAGGTAACCTTGCTTGCTACTATTGTATCTGCTCCATATGATTCGGGCCCGGATTCATACTTTGTCATTTTAATTTCGCATCAAAATCTCACGGCTCGGGTTAGCACACAGCAAGGGGAAAAGTTTGCCGGCGCGGTCACGCCGAGCGGCTCTCTAGCCGATGAGAACACTGAACGAAAAACCACGAATCGCCGTTTCCACTCTTGCTGCGAAGGGAAAAGCTCATGAGTAAGCGTGCGTGTTTGGCAGCCATATTGGCCGTAGCGGGAGGCTTGGGGTTAACGGCCTGCGGCGGTGGTGGCGGCGGAAGCACTCCGCCTGCGGTCAACGTGACCATTGCGACGGACGTGACGAATATCGAGACCTTCCAGACCGTGCAGTTCGCAGCTACAGTGACCGGCTCAAGCAACACCGCCGTCACGTGGCAACTCAGCTGCAACGCGTTGCCGGTCTCGGTCTGCGGCACGATGTCCGCCACTGGCCAGTACGTAGCGCCGAATACCGTGCCTACGGTTACAAGCGCCACTAGCACCGATCCGGCCAGCTTGACCGTAACCGCTATTTCGCAGGCGAACTCAAACGCGTCCGCCACCACCTCGGTTTTCACCATTGACTCGCTGAACATGCAGCCCTACGTCGCGCCCGTTCCGCTCGGCTCGTCGGGAGGGAATGCAAACGCTATTTGCCTTACTCCCGCGCCTGGATTTTGCTTTGGTGGAACGCTCGGGTCATTGCTGACAAGTAACGCCACTCAGCCTGCTCTGGTAATCCTGTCGAACAATCACGTCCTGGGATTGAGCGATGGAGCGACCGTCGGGCAAGAGGTGACGCAACCGGGAGTCATTGAGACGGGCTGCTCGCTCACCGGAACGATCAACGTCGCAACTGTTGCGAACATCATCAGTCTTCAAACGCAACCCATTCCGGCGTTTCCCGTGGACGTCACCACTGCGGAGATCACCACGGGAAAAGTGGACCCGACTGGCAGCATTTTGGAATTGGGCGCGCTGAACAATGCCAATGTTCCGCAGCCAGCTCCGCCTGCGGGGGGCTCGGGAATCACGACCGCGGTTGGCAAGCTCTTGGCGAAAAGCGGGCGCACCACGGGCTTGACGTGCTCAAACGTGGATGCTACGGACGTATCGATGCTCGTGGTGCAGTATGAATCGGGTTGCTCCACCACTCCGTTTAATGTCACCTATAACGACGAGATCACCGTAGCCAACATGTCCAACGGGCAAAGCTTCATCGGCGACGGAGATTCTGGGTCGCTGGCCGTGGACGCAGCGACTGCGCAGCCTGTGGCTTTGATGTTCGCCGGCAGCGACATCGACGCGGTGGGAAATCCGGTCGCAGATGTCCTCAACGCGTTGCACACCAGCACGGGCAACACATACTCATTTGTCGGCGGTGCGCAGCACACCGTAGCGGGATGTTCCTTGCCGGGCCTCAGTTCAGCGAAAGTGACGCCGCAATCCGCCGCTGCTGTTTCCGCCGGCACCGCGCAACGCGGGCAAGCGGCCGCCGCAAGCTACAGCACACAAATTATGAATACTCCCGGAGTTTCGGCGTACGGTGGCGGCGGCAGTCTCGATGCGCCGAACGAGCCGGCGGTGCTGATGTTCATCGCGCCCGGGGCATCGCACGCTGGCATTCCGCTGACGATTGATGGAGTGCGCACGCGCCTGATCGAATCCTATTCCGGATCCGCGGGCGGCGCATTGAGCACGCAGCAAAGCGCGCAGCTCGCATCGCAATCGGAGCAGACGCAATCGGTTGAAATTTCCGACGCCGCCATCGCGCAAACCAAATCCGTCAAAGTGCAGCATGCGACCGAACTGATGAGCGATCCCGCCGTAGTAGGCGTGGGCGTTAGCGCCAGCCTGGATAGCCCCGGCGATCCGGCCTTGATGATTTACGTGCTGAAAGGCAAAGCGCATCAAGCCATTCCCGCGAGTATTGACGGCGTGCGCACGCGCATCAAGGAAACCAGCCCGTTCCGCGCGAACGTAGCCCGTCCGCTGAAGTCGCCAGTCGCCGCCGGCTGCCATGCCCGGAAAAACACGCCGGCGACAACGCTGAACTCCGCGCCCGTCGTGCCGCTGCAACCAATCCTAGGCGCGCCAAGCCCGATTGTTCAACCGATCGCTGTCACAACCACGCCGCGCTAGCGGATGCGAAAGGACGATCACCGTCGTCCTGAGACCGGCGCCTTTGCCTCAGGCCGGTCGACGGATCCCTCCCGCTCTTTAGCCTGCTCTGCGCTCTCCGCCGCAACGTTGTAAACTCCGCGTCAAATCTTTAGACTTTCTCTACGCGTACTGCATCGCTGCGCTAATATTTTTTCCTCTCGTCGCGTCATCCAAACATTTGCGGTTGCTTTTCCCAACCAGCCGCATCTATAAGAGTGGCAGAAAAAGCCGGGCACAGCGACGGAGGCCACACCCATGAAAATCCACACCGCAATCCTGGCTGCAGCCTTCTGCTTTGCAACCACCGCACTGCCGTCCGCATCTGCGCGCACCACCGCTGCACAAAAATCGTCCGCGCAGATGGCGCCATCCGCGCACGCGGACATCGTCAACGCCACGGGCCAGAAAATCGGCACGGCCACCTTTGCGGCGGCAGCAGACGGCGTGCGCATTGATGTGGAACTCACGCAGCTTCCGCCGGGAACGCACGGCATCCACATTCATGCGATAGGAAAATGCGAAGGACCGGATTTCAAGACGGCGGGCGGGCATTTCAATCCGGCGGGAAAAAAGCACGGCAAGGATAATCCGGAAGGCGCGCACAACGGCGACCTGCTGAATCTGGAAGTCGCAGCGGATGGACGCGCTAGCGCTTCTCTGCTGGATGCCAACGTTTCGCTTGGCGACGGCCCGACATCGCTATTTCAACCGGGCGGCACCGCGATCGTAATCCACGCCTCGGCGGATGATTACAAGACCGATCCCGCTGGGAATTCCGGCCCGCGCATAGCCTGCGGCGTAATTCAAAAGTAGAGAAGCAAAAATAATTGACACCGCACGGGGGAGTTCATGGAACAAAGTTCACGTCTGGTGCTGGCAAAAGCGTACTGAGGTTTCTTGACATCCTCCTCTTCCTAAAGGAAGAGGATTCCTACAGCAGAGGCGGCGTTTTTCATCCGCTTGCTTCGGTGGGTTCCTGGGCTGAGCGCCTTACTGCGCGGCTCATGTCTCCACAGGCGTTACTTTTGGGCTGCCCGCCCATAGGTCTTTCGACGGAGTGGATTTTAAGATGGACACAAATCAAAGGCTAGCCTTATATCCTCGGCCTAAACGCCGAGGCTTTACGGCCCAAGTAGGGTAAATCTACAGCGTATCAATGGCGCGCAGCGCAGTCTGTTCATCCGGGAAATCGGTGAACACGGTGTGCAGATTGGTCATGTGCAGAATTTCTCGCGCGCGCGGACTCAGATCCACAGCGTGCAGCTCCGCATTATTCTTCCGCGCGGAATACAATCCGCGAACCAGCTGGCCGATTCCGGAGCTGTCCAGGTAGGAAACGTCGCGGAAATTCAGCAGCACGCGCTTGCGCCCGTCCTCGAACAGGTCCAGGAGCAATTCGTGAACCGCTTCCCCTTCGATCAGCGTAAACCTTCCGCGAACATCCACTACCGTTACGGTTCCCAATTGACGCGTGCTTGCACTAAAACCCACGAATGGCCTCCCACAGATGTTGATACCATCTTACCGCAGGCGCGCTAAAATCCTGAAACCGGCGCAGCGGACGGAAGTCGATCGGCTTGCGATTCGGCCGTAGTCAGGCACTAACGCGATGAGTCAAGTTTGCGGTCTGTTGTGATGACAGTCCTAAGCCAAGCGAAAACACTCCACACGCCCGGCAGCGAAATGGCTACATCCCGACGTAGAGATTGAAGCGAATGCGACGGCCGTCCCACCACACGATGATTTCTCCTTGCGTGCTTGGGTCCGAACGCGCTGACGGCCACTCCAGCAATGGTTCCATGGCTCCAGTCTGCTCGTCGTTTAACGCGTTTAGCCGGCCAGCGCGCCGATTGAATCGAAGTTCGCGTCGCACAGTCCGCTGCCGCACAAACTTGCGGGCGCAACACGGCCTGTGCGCTTCAAACAATCCCGTGGTGGAACGCTACATAGCTATTTCGGCCAGCCAGGTGTCCAGCAGTTTCAATTGCTCGGGGGCGGGATCGAGGAAAGTCACGCCCATGCCCATGCCTTGTTGCACGTACACAATTTTGCCCTTCGTTTCGAACACGCCCTGGTCGCGCGAGATGCGCACGTCGAGGCCCGTGCCCTCCGGCAGCGTGATCAGCACATCCACGTAGCATCCCTTGCGGCTGATCTCCGAAATGCGGCCAGAAATGCGCGTGTCAGTTTGGGGTTCGCGCAGTTCGATACTGGCGATCAGTGTGAAGCGCGGCACTTCGCGGTGTTCGCGATACGGTCCACCGCGATTAACAGGTGTACCCGAGAATGCGCCCATGAACTTTTCTCCCAACCCCGCCAGAGACTCGGTCAGAGACTGTTTGAGAGTGGCACAGCGCCGCACCGGCCGCCACCTTTCTCTCCTCCCTTGACGCCAAAAATGAACCGCCGCTTTCTATTCGCCTCGCTGCGTGCCTGCCGCATTTCGCTTGGCGCTCCGTCCGGGATCGCGCAGCTCGCGCGCTGCGGTGCATTCGCCGCAGTTTCGCTGAACGAGACGTGCCTCGCGTGCTATTATTACCAACACGTTACTTCGTAGAGATTATTCGATGCTCCGTAGTTATACCGATGCCGCCGCGCGACTCTTTTCGCTTTCTCGACGCTCGGCGCTTGGCTCTGAGTTGGACCTGGGATAGTCTAGGGCAATCCAGCGGATATCGCTGCCGCTTCGCCGGCAGATTTTGGGGGCGCGGACTTTCCAATGTTTTCGCACCAAATGTTTGCAGATTTGGGAAACTGCTTCCAATTGAAAGCAAACTTTTGGAGTTTTCGTGTTTCATCGGTAATTTCAGTTCCCCAAGACGGAAAGTGGCATGGCGCCGCAGGCTGTTGCGCAAGTCCGGGACAACTCTTCGTTCAACCGTTCAAGCAGGCGGCAGCTTCATCCCCCTGCACCTTGAGACTGCCGGAACCGCTGCGTTCCGGAGGTAGGTCGCGCAAATGGAGCCAGGGACACGTTCAGGTAACCAACTTCGGGAACTCCGCAGCCGTTTGGGCGTAACGACCCGGGAAGTGGAAGAATTAAGCAAGAGGATTGCCGTCGAGTCGGAAAACGAGGAGTTCTACATCTCCAACGCCTGGCTGACGCAGATCGAGAACCGGAACTCCGTCCCCAGCATCTATAAATTATTCAGTCTTAGCGTAATTTACCGCACTAAGTTCACCGATCTGCTCGCCGCCTTCGGCGTCCTGCTGGATGAGACGATGCGTTATCAGTTGTCCACCCCTTTGCAGAACACCCACCTGGCCACGCTCGAGGCTCCCGCCAGCGGCAAGTTTATGAACTTCCCGGTGCGTTTCGACCGCGGCTTCAACCTGGAAAAGACCAATTTGCTATCTCGCATGGTGGAAATGTGGGGCGAAGTTCCGATTTCGTTCATTCAGAAACTGGATCTGCGCCACTGCCAGTACGGATATATTGGCACGGACGATTCTTCGATGTATCCGCTGTTGCGCCCCGGCTCGTTCGTGCAGATTGATAGCCACGTGAACCGCACGCATCCCTCCAGCTGGCGCACTGAATTTGACCGGCCGATCTACTTCATCGAATTGCGCGACAGTTATGCCTGCTCGTGGGTTGAATTGCAGGGTTCGGAACTGACCTTGGTTCCCCACCCTTTGTCCGGAACGGCCATTCGCCAATTCCCTTACCCGCATGAGGCGGAAATTATTGGACAGGTGACAGGTGTCGCGATGCGCCTGGTTCCGGCCGAGCCGCCAGACGCGACTCCAAAATAGCCAGGGCCACTTTCAGGTTGGAAAAAACAAGTTCGCTCGATAATGAATCAATTCCGACCGGAACCGCCACGCGATACGGCTCCAGCCCTTTCCAAGCCACGATGAAATCTCGCGGCGCGACGCGCGTGCTTTGCAGATAAGCCTCCAGCTCGTGCACCAATTCTTCCAGCGACGCATCCACCAGCTCCTCGAACGCTTCGCGGTGGCAGCCCGCCAGCGCTTCGCACGCCGCCTCTTCGGAATAACGCGCCGCTAGCCCTTGGTGATAGTACAAGCCGGTGTTGTAATCGCGCGTGGAAGCCAGGTAAATCAACCTTTCCAGCGGCTGCCTCATCTCCACCAGCGTGCGGCGCCGGAGATCGTCCGCGGCCGCCAGCACATCCATGCGCTTGGCCGGTGAGCTCATGGACTAAATCGCCGCCCCGTCGCCCGCGGAATCGCGGCGGAATGATCCCAGAGCCGGCGGATTCAAAAATGCCAGCGACTTTTCCGACGCCGCGCACACGCGTCCGGCGGCCGCCGTCATCACGCCCACTACAGCACGCGCTCCATACGGTCCGCGCAAGTACAGCAGGATTCGCAAGGCGCGGCATGCCAGCAGCAGGACGGCGAAGTCCAGCCCCAGGCGGATTTCCGTAAGCAGGCTCAGCTTCGCGTGCAAGCGCGAATAATCCAGATGAAACTGCATCAGATTGCGGACCTCGCAGCGCACACGACGCACCCACATCAGCGAAATCCTCCTGCGCTCCTGCAGGAACAATTCTGCAATATCCGCCGGACTCGATGCCATCACGTAGCGAAAATCATCGCGGTCAAATATGCGTTGGATCAGGTTATCGGGCAGCAATCCTTCTTGCAGCGTGCGCAGCGCCTGCCGCGCCTCCACAAACTGCCGTCCGCAGCCTTCGACTGGCGCGCCCTTCCTTCTCGCCAACAACCACAGGAAGACGAGCAGGCCGACGCCCACCAGTAAATACAGCAGCAGGGCGATCATGATCCCGCTACCCCGCGCAGATTGGAACGCACCGATTCCAAATGCGCTCGCGTGCCCTGCACCAGCGCCTCGTATCCGCCGCCTTGCCCCGACGTGGGCGGCCTCGGGTTCGGGTTGTAGGACCATAACGCGACCGTCCACACGATCAGCGCGAAGAAATAGGAGGCCGTCTGCAAATTGCCCCAGACGGAATCGAAGCGTGGCCCTAGGAACGAGCGCAGAGCGAGCGTCGTCAAACTAACGCCCACGTACGCGCCAAACCCCACGATCATGCCGGTAACGTTTCTGCCAATCTCAATGCGATAGTAAAAAACGATGGCTAGAACCGTGCTCAGCACCAGCGCTTCGACCACCCGCAGATCCCTCTCCAATTCCACCGTTGCTGCCTCAGTGGACCACACGACGTGCCGCGCGACCCACCACTCCACGAAGCAGATCGTCACGACGAACACGGCGCAACTGGCCAGCCGCGCAAAGCGCTCCGCACCGGGATAAGCGGCCAGTCCCTGGCGCACGATTTCCAGCACCACTCCGAAGCCCAATGCCAGCGTGGCAAACTGCGTCGGCCAATACCACGCTTCATAAAATCCCAGCTTCGAGTGCCCGATGAACAGCCCCGTGGATACGATGAATACGCAGGAAATATAAGCGTAAAAATAGATGTACCTGGTGAACGTCTTGATCTGAAGGGAACGCACCAGCAGCACGAATTCAAGCAACAAACCGGCGGGCCACAGAAGTAAACTTAACATGTCCGTCACTGGCGCAAATCGTAGCACAAATCCAGAAGGAGAATTACAGGTTTCTCCCCCCGCCAGCGCGTTCGGTTCAACCGTTTAGCCCGCCGTCATGCCACGGGGCCCGCCTATTAGACCGCCGCAACCAGCCGCTTGGGTGGCACCGGGGGTTGCGTGCCATCGAGAAGTGCCGCCTTGGGTGGAACGGGCGGCTGCGTCCCGTCCAGCATTCGCGCAAACCCTTCGATCGCTTTGGGCGGAACAGGGGGTTGCGTGCCATCGAGAAACGCCGCCTTGGGCGGAACTGGCGGCTGCGTTCCATCCAACACGGCCGTTAAGGCGCTGTGTCCTGATGTGTTAGGTAGAGCCATGCTCGCCGCTGCGCATAAAACCACAAACATGAACACTACTGCTTGGGCCGTCCGGTTCATCGCAATCTCCTGTTCTCCTGGTCTTGGGCGCGTGTAAGCGCGCTGCGACCGTACAGGCCCGGGGTTCATGAAGCGTGGTGGGGCGAGAAATGCTCGGCATGCAAAGCAGGAATTACGGCGGCGTGCGAATACGGCGGGAAACACCACTCGAGCGATGAGGGGCTAGGGGTAGGGCGCGTCCCTGGCGTCCTCCGGCTCGAAGTTATTGCGCGGCAACCGCAGGTTATTACTGTCGTTACTAGGCCTTTGTGCCGTTACCACAATGGAACCCCTACGACACTTACGTATATCGCCCGTTTCCCTGCTCTGGCATCCTTTGTCGAGTCGTATACCAGCGAGGAACTATGCCGGACATTCATGCTCAGAGCTCGGCAGCGGCGGACCGTCAGGCCGCTCCGCATTTTGAGCCGGAGCAAATCCGCGAGCATTTGCATCATCTGGATCGCCGCCAGTGGTGGCTGTGGAGCACTACGGTCGCGGTGATTCTGTTGCTCACGCTCGCCGTCGCATCCTTCGCGTTCCCGGCGTTGCTCAATCGCGACGACGCAACCTATTCGTTCTATTTGAATCAGGCGGTCCGGGCTCTGGTAGGGCTGGTTCTGGTGTTCAGCGTCTATTTGATCTATCAGCAGGTCCAGCTCAGTCGGCTTCGGCTCGAGGTCGCTGATCAAATGCAGTCACTGGCCAAGGTGGAAACACTTGCTTCGGAGGTTTACAAGCTCGCGGCGCTCGATCAACTCACCGGACTTTACAATCGCCGCTCGGGCGAACAGCGCCTGGCTCAGGAAATCAGCCGCGCGCAACGTCACGGCCGCCCGCTCACCGTTCTGTTGATGGATCTGGACGGACTGAAACAGATTAATGACCGGCACGGCCACGCCGCGGGCGACGCTGTGCTGAAGGGTTTCGCCGATCGCCTGCAACGTGCTATTCGTGGCTCCGATCTGGCCGTTCGTCTGGGTGGCGATGAATTCATGGCGCTGCTGCCCGAATGCCGCGCCGAAGAAGTGAGGCACGTTCTGGGCCGGCTGGAAGGCCTGGAGTTCGAATTTGATGACGAAAAGACGCGCCTGCAATATTCGCGCGGCTGGACCGACTATGCATCCGGCGAAACGCCTCAGGAACTTTTGAAACGTGCCGATACTGCTCTGTATGAGAACAAGCGCGCCGGCAAGCGCAAGACGGTAACGGCGCTGCAGACGCCGCTCGCGCAGTCCACGATCTAGCGGCTGGAAATCACTCTCGATAGTTCAGTCGGAGTGCACGCCCTAGGGTGCGGCATGTTCGCCTGCGCAGTCTTCGCCGGCGGAGTCTTTGCCAGCGGAATCGTGCAACCAGACGCCGCGGGCGCGCGTTGCACCGCAGGAATGTTCTGCTGAGGAACAATAGTCGAAATATCTCTTGCGCCAATTTGAGGGTTACTCGTAAGATACGCCCTAGTTAGAGGAAAGATACCATGCCCAAAGAGAAACCAAAGGTTAATATCGGGGAAGTGATCAAGTCTTACCGCGCTGATCGCGGACTTTCCCAAGGCGATATCGAGCGCCGCACCGGCCTGCTCCGTTGTTACCTCTCGCGTGTCGAGAACGGCCATACCGTTCCCTCGCTCGAAACCCTCGCCAAAATTGCCGAGGCCATGGAAATCTCCCTCGCCGACTTTTTTCCGGGCAGCGATACGCCCGGAGACCGCGAGACCCGCAAGATGTTGGGCGAGCTTTCGGAAGAAGAAATCCGCTTCCTCGCGGACATCAAGAAATATTCCACCACTCTTTCCGACGATGACAAAAAGCTCGTGCTCGCCATGATCCGCAAAATGGCCACCATCACTCCCCCACCGTCGCGCGTAAACGGCAAGTCCGCCAACATCGGCCGCCGCCCCGAATACTAGGTCCGATTCCCCGCGGGATGATTTGCGGTCGGGGTTTTTATCCTCCTCTATCTACAACGCTCCGGCGGTGTTCATCTGCATTCATCTGGGGTGCAATTGAACTGCATAACACCGGCACCAAGCGCCCCTAGCAACTACCGTCGCCAATTCGCTACAATGGTAGAGATATGACACAGAAGCGGCACAAAACCGTAGGCGTAAAAGTCGGCAAAATCCAAGTTGGCGGCGGCGCCCCCGTAGTCGTCCAGTCCATGACCAACACCGACACGGTGGACATCGCCTCTACCACGCGCCAATGCCTCGAACTGGCCCAAGCCGGCTCCGAACTCGTCCGCATCACCGTAAATATTCCCGAAGCCGCAGCCGCCGTTCCCGAAATCAAAAGGCGCTTGCTCGATGCCGGCTGCGACGTGCCACTTATCGGCGATTTCCATTACAACGGTCACGTATTGCTTACCAAATATCCAGAGTGCGCCAGCGCGCTCGATAAACTGCGCATCAATCCCGGCAACGTCGGCGCCGGACAGCGCCGCGACGAACAATTTTCCACCATCTGCAAGGTCGCGCGCGATCACAACAAGCCCGTGCGCATCGGCGTGAACGGCGGCTCGCTGAATCAAGAACTCGTCATGCGCAAGATGCAGGAAAACACGGATAAAGACCTCGGCAAATCGTCCGAAGAAATTATCAACGAGTGCATGGTTTTGTCTGCTCTCGAATCCACTGCGCTCGCCCTGGAATGCGGCCTGCGCAAAGATCAAATTATTATTTCCTGCAAAGTTTCGCGCCCGCACGATCTGGTTGCCATTTATCGCGACCTGGCCGCGAAAACCGATCAGCCGCTCCACCTCGGCCTTACAGAAGCAGGCATGGGCGCGAAAGGACTGGTGTGGTCTTCCGCTTCGATGGGCATTCTGCTCGATGAAGGCATCGGCGACACCATTCGCGTCTCGCTCACGCCGCGCCCCGGCGGCGATCGTCGCGACGAAGTTTACGCCTCCTGCGAGCTGCTGCAGTCGCTTGGCCTGCGCACATTTGCGCCCAGCGTCACGGCCTGCCCCGGCTGCGGACGCACCACCAGCACCACATTTCAAGAGCTAGCGGAAAGCATCCAAGGCTACATTCGCGACAAAATGCCGGAGTGGAAGCGTTACTACGAAGGCGTGGAAGACATGAAGCTCGCCGTCATGGGCTGCATCGTCAACGGCCCCGGCGAATCGAAAGCCGCGAATATCGGCATCAGCCTTCCCGGCACCGGCGAAGCCCCCCGCTGCCCCGTCTATATTGACGGCAAACATTTCAACACATTGGAAGGCACTTACGACGAACTCTCCGCCGCATTCCAAAAACTAGTGGACGACTACATCTGCACGAAATACGCGAGGCGTGAACACCCACTCCCAGAAGTAAACGTCCCGCCAGCCACGGCAGCCGCCACCGCAAAATCCGCACTCCGCGTCCTGGCGTAACGTGGCACAGCCACACTCCTGGCTGTGCGCCACCTACGGCGCGGCAATCACCGATGGCGGTCTGAAGAGCGCCGCTTAGGGGGTCCTGTTTCCTTTTTCCGCAGCCTCACTCATGCCGCAACGCATGCAACGGATCTGTACGCATCGCCCGCCGCGCCGGAATATAACTCGCTGCAAGCGCCACCCCAGTCAGCAGCAGCGCGACGCTCGAAAACGTCACCGGGTCCGTCGGCCGCACGCCAAACAGCAAGCTAGCCATCAATCGCGTCAAAGCCAGCGCCGTCACCACGCCAATTCCAACGCCGCCCAGCACCGCGCCGATGCCCTGACCAATCACCAGTTTCAGCACATCCGCCGGCTGCGCGCCGAGCGCCATGCGGATGCCAATCTCGCGCGTGCGCTGCTGCACCGTGTAGGAAATCAATCCATACAATCCGATCATCGCCAAAATCAGCGCCAAGCCCGCGAAACTCCCAATCACGAGCGATGGGTAGCGCCGCAAAAATACCGAGGCAGTCTGATTGGTGAAGTGCTCCATGGTCTGCGGCTGAATCAAAGGCAACTGCTGATCGATCTGATGCAGCGCCACCTGCGCCGAACCTACAAATGCCGCCGGGTCGCCCGCGGTGCGCACCATGTATGTCAGAAATGTCGAAGGCCCCTGCTCGTTCGCTACGTAAATCACCGGCGTCGGCGGCCCGGCCAGATCGTCTTGCACGACATTTCCCACTACGCCCACAATCTCGCGGTAAGGTTCCTTCGCATCAAACGTAAACCGCGTCCGCTTCCCCACCGCCTCTTCGTTCGGAAAATACTTGTTCACGAACGCCTGATTTACCATTGTCACCCAAGGAGCCTCCAGTTTGTCCGTCGCGGAAAACACGCGCCCCGAAATCAGCGGCACTTTCAACGTGGAAAAATATCCGGGCGTGGCCGTAATGATGTCGCATTCATCTTCCTGGCCTTGCGCCGTAGGACGCCCCTGCACCACAAAACGAATTGTCCCGCCGCTTCCGCCAATCGGCAGCGCGCTGGTGACGCCCACACCCTGCACACCCGGCAAATTGCTTAGCTTCTCGCTGAACTGGTGCTCGAACAATCTCGCCGCCGGGCTGTCGCCCGGATAATTTTTTTCGCTGGGATAAGAGCCATCCGGCAAGCTCACGGAAAACACCAGCAAATGGCGTTGGTCAAATCCGGCATCCTGATGCAGCAACGCGCGCAGGCTCTGCAACATCAGCCCCGCGCCCACCAGCAGCACCAGCGATACCGCGATTTCCGCCACCACCACCGCGTTGCGCAGCCGCCCTTGCGCCGCACTGGTCCCTCCGCGGGATTCGTCTTTTAGTGCATCGCTCACCTTCATTTGCGACATGGAAAGCGCCGGCGCCGATCCAAAAAGTACGGCGGTGAGCACCGTCACGCCGCAAAGAAATGCCAGCACCGGCAAATTCGCTCCGGCCTCACGCAAACTTGGCAACGAGCTCAGCACCGACTGCGGAATCGCCGTGATCAGTGCATTTACGCCCCACTGCGCCGCCGCGAAACCCACTGCCGCGCCAAGAGCAGCCAGCAGCACGCTTTCCGTCAGCAATTGCGCGATCAACTGTCTTCGGCTCGCGCCCAGCGCTGTGCGTATCGCGAATTCCTTCCGCCGGCTCGCTGCACGCGTCATCATTAAGTTCGCTACGTTCGCGCACGCAATCAGCAGCACAAACCCCACCGCGCCGAAAATTACCAGCAGCAACGGCTGCACCTGGCCCACGATCCTGTGCCGCAGCGTGCCCATCGCTACAAACACGGATCCATCCTGTTGCGGATATTCTCGCGCCAGTTGCGCCGTGATCCCGTCCATCTCCGCCTGCGCCTGCGCCATGCTCGCTCCCGGCGCCAGACGCGCAAACACATTCATCCAGCGCAGACTTCGCCGCGTCAACAGGTCCTGCGAAGGATGCATCGGAACCCACAACGGAAAATCATTCGACGGTGCAAATTGAAAATCGCGCGGCAGCACTCCCACGATCGTCACCGTCTTGCTATCCAGCGTGATGCTGCGGCCAATCACCTGCGGATCGCCGCCGAAATCGCTGCGCCAGAATCCGTAGGTCAACATCACCACGTGCGGCCCGTCGCTTCCATCCTCGCCATCCACAAAGGCGCGCCCCAACGCCGGCTTCACTCCAAGCGTGGCAAAAAAATTGGGCGTCGCCTGTACAGCGAACACGGCCTTCGGCTCGCCGTTCCCTGCGAGGGTGAAATTGTCGAAGCCGTAAGCCGTCAAGGATGCGAAGCTTTTCACCGACTTCTGCCAGTCCACGAAATCCGGATGGGAGCTGTTGCGGCTCGCCTGGTCGTTGTCGCCCGTCTGGATGCGGCCTTCACCCAGCGTCACCAGCCGATCCGGCTGGTAATACGGCAGCGGACGCAGCAGCGCCGAGTACACCACAGAAAAAATCGCGGCGTTCGCGCCAATCCCCAGCGCCAGCGTCAACACTGCCACCGCCGTGAATCCCGGACTTTTCGCCAGCACGCGCATCCCGTAGCGAACGTTCTTCCACAGTGCGTTCATTACTGCGCCTCCTAAGTTTCAGCGCTGCACGATTTCAGAAATCTTCGCGTCTCAGCGACTCCAGTCAATGTGATACCGGCCGGTCGCGTCCTGTAAAGTCATCCGCAACAACCATTCGCCTTTGATAGCCTGGATATCCGTCGTGTTCATGCTGGCTCGTTCCGTTGTTCCGATTCTTGCGCGTACTTCGCCCGTAGGATCGATTAACTCCCAGCGAACGAGTCCGTGCCCGACTGCTGCGGAGACGTTCAAACGAAGTACGCCCCACGAACTGTCTAAGCGGAAACGATACTCGACCAGCTTTGTCTGGTTCGTGAAGCTTTCATCCATCTTCAAATCAGGCTGGGCGCGATCGGCAGCCATCGTCGCGGCGACGTCTGATGGAAAATCGATGAGCACGTCGCGCCGCGGGTTCGGCCGAGACGCCGCTGTGCGGAAAACGACAGGTCCTAATAGCAAAGCGCAAGCACCGACCAGCCCCGCACAACGAATTCTCTGCCGCAATTTTCCGTGATGCGTAATCATGGGCACACCTCCCTCGAGCTTGCTCAATTGCAACCGCCATGCCAAGCTCGGCCGAACGCAAGACATTGACTATGTTCGAATTACGCGCCGGCGTTTTGCGTTGCGGTCCGTCAGACTGCTCGACTGTGGGACGTGCCGGACACCTCAGCATTCGCCAGCTTCGGGTAAATACGAATAATCTTGCGCGATTCCTGGCCGCTGGCTTGCCCAAAATCCGAGGGAGCCTGGTCCAATGCCACTCGAAAAAACGATCCCGCTCCCTGACCCGACCGCCCGCAGCCCTGGGCCCGCGCCATCGCACTTTTCAACAGGGCCGCGTGGTCGAAGCCTCCGCTCTGCACTCTAACGCCATCCTGCAACGCGAATCGGCTGATCTCTCGCAAGCGCTACTCCCCAGAAAAGCAGAAGTCCTCGAATCCAGCTACCAGGTCTGGCCGCGCAATCTCGCCGATTAACCACGATCAAACCGACGCGCAGGTTTTGACTTTGGAGAAGCGCACTTGCGCCACTTATGCGGCGGCAAGCGCCCAACTCTGCCCTTGCACCTTCGCCCCCGAAATCCATTGAAACTCACTCAAACTCCCGGCAAATTGATACCGGTCGCAGCGCGTCGCTGCGCATTGGATCGCGATCGGTGATGATTCACACATCCCGTTCAAAGCGCGCGAGAGAAAATGTCTGACGCCACCTCCATTTCGTCCACAACGCAATCGTCCGCGCCACACCACCGCTTCGAAGAAAAATCCGGATGGCACTTTGGCTTCTGGAGCCTAATCGTCACCCAATTCCAGAACGCCTTCAACGACAACGCCATCAAGTTCCTGGTGATTTACATCATCGTCGCCATGAATTTCCCCAAGGACACCCGGGAAAATCTGATTCTCGTCGTGGGCGCGCTGTTTGCACTGCCGTTCATTTTCTTTTCCATGGTGGGCGGCAACCTGGCGGATCGCTACAGCAAGCGCAGCGTGGTGATCGGCACCAAGCTGATGGAACTTTTCGTGATGGCGGTAACCATCCTGGGCCTCTGGCTGCACAATTTGCCGCTGGAATGCGCCGCGGTATTTCTGATCAGCTCGCAGTCGGCTTTGTTCGGCCCTTCGAAATACGGCTTACTGCCCGAGCTGGTCCCTGAGCGAAAACTCTCCTGGGCCAACGGAATCATCGAACTCGGCACTTTTATGGGCAGCATCGCCGCGGTAATGGCCGCCGGGGCCTTGGCGGAGCGCTACCACGGCCGTGAACAAATCGCCGGCGTCATCCTGCTGGGGTGCACACTGCTGGGCCTTGCGACCAGCTTCGGCATCACGCGCGTGCCGGCGGCGGATCTCACCAAGAAATTGCAATGGAATCCGATCGGCGATCTGGGCGCGCAGATGAAAACCATTCTCGCCGATCGCACATTAGCTTGGGCTGTGATGGGAAACTCCTATCTTTTCTTTCTGGCTGCGCTTCTGCAATTCACCATCATCATTTACGGGCACGATGTATTGCGCGTCGACGAAACGGACATTAGCTACCTGCAAGCGGCCGTGGGAATCGGAATCGGGATCGGCAGCGTCGCTGCGGGATATCTTTCCGGCGGCAAGATCGAATACGGATTGATTCCGCTCGGCGCGCTGGGCATGACGATTTTCGGCGCGCTGCTCTATTTCAACGCACCCAGCGCGATGCTAGCCGCTTGGCTGGGAAAGACCGCCGCGCATACGGGCTGGGCTCCCTTCGAACACCTGTCTTCATTGATCGCCCGACTGGTACACCTGCGCATCCCCGATCTTTGGCTGCTGGGATTCTTTGGAGGCTTCTTCGCAGTTCCGATGAACGCGCTGATCCAGCACCGGCCACGCCCTGCCCAGAAGGGCGGCGTGATTGCCGCGGCGAATTTCTGGTCGTTCGTGGGGATATTTGTAGCGGCCGCGGCGTACAACATTTTTTCGGCGCGGCTTCATCAGTCCGCTGCCGCGATTTTTCTCGATGGCGCGATCCTGACGGCGATCATGACCGGCTATTCGATTTACCTGTTGCCGGATTCCCTCCTCCGCCTCGTTCTCTTCATGGTCACCCATTCCATTTACCGCATTCGCGTGGCAGGCCGCGATAACATCCCCGAATCCGGCGGCGCTCTGTTCGTCTCCAACCACATGTCTCTGGTAGACGCGCTGCTGCTCCTCGCCTCGACCGACCGCCCCATCCGCTTCCTCATTTTCAAGGACATCTACGACCAGCCGCACATCAAGCCTTTCGCCAAAATGATTCGCGCCATTCCCATTTCCTCGCAGCTGCGCCCGCGCGACATGATCCATTCCCTGCGCGAAGCCAGCGACGCAATACGCAACGGCGAAATCGTCTGCATTTTTGCCGAAGGCCAGATCACGCGCATCGGTCAGCTGCTGCCTTTCCGCCGCGGCTTGGAACGGATCATGAAGGGGGTCAACGCGCCGATCGTTCCCGTAAATCTTGATGGCGTGTGGGGCAGCATCTTCAGCTACGAGCGCGGTCGCTTCCTCTGGAAATTACCGCGCAAAATTCCCTATCCGGTCACGGTAAGTTTTGGCGCGCCGATGCCTCCGAGCGCTACGGCCTTCCAGGTCCGCGAAGCAGTACAAGAACTGCAAAGCGAAGCCTATCGTCATCACAAAAGCCGGATGAACACGCTGCCGCGCTCGCTGATTCGCACCGCGCACCATTACCCGTTCCGTTTCGCGATGGGCGACAAGCGCCGCCCGCGAATGAATTGGGGCAACGCACTTCTCAGCTCGATCTTTCTCGCGCGACGCCTTCGCCGCGTCTGGGCCGGCCAGAAAATGGTCGGCATCCTGCTCCCGCCGTCGGTTCCCGGCGCGCTGGTGAATTTCGCAGCATCGATCAGCGGACAAATTCCCGTGAATCTGAATTACACCGCGTCCAACGAGACGCTGGCGTCCTGCGCGCAGCAATGCAATCTGGAAACCGTCATCACCACCAAGCTCCTGCTCGAGAAGCTTCCGCTGCAAGTCCCGGGAAAAACAATCCTACTAGAAGAAATAGCCGCTCGCCCGCGCCTCAGCGAAAAACTCGCAGCCCTGCTGCTCTGGTTTCTGCCCAGCCGCTTACTCGAACGCGCGCTGAGCGCAGCAGAACCGCAGGCGCTCGACGATCTCGCCACCATTATTTTTTCCAGCGGCAGCACGGGCGAACCCAAAGGCGTGATGCTCACGCACTACAACATCATGTCCAATATCGACCAGATGGCCCAAACCTTCATGCTCGGTAAAGGTGATGTCCTGCTCGGCGTCCTGCCCTTCTTCCATTCTTTCGGCTTCACCGTCACGCTCTGGCTGCCAGCAGTCCTAGGCGTCGGCGTCGCCTATCATCCCAGCCCGCTCGACCTCACGGCAGTCAGCGAACTGGTACGAGATTATCAAGTCACGTTTCTCCTCGCCACGCCTACGTTTCTGCAGGCCTATACGCGCCGCTGCCTGCCCGAAGATTTCGGCAGCCTGCAATTCGTCGTAGTCGGCGCGGAAAAATTGCCGGAGCCACTCGCGCTCGCTTTCGAAGACCGTTTCGGAATCCGGCCCCTCGAAGGTTACGGCTGTACGGAATGCTCGCCGGTGGTCGCCGTCAACACCCGCGATTTTCGCGCCCCGGGTTTCCGACAGGTCGGCTCCAAACGCGGGCGCATCGGCCATCCACTCCCGGGAGTCAGCGTACGCATCATTGACCCCGACACGCATGAGCGCCGCGAAGTTGGCACGCCCGGTCTGCTGCTGGTGCGCGGCCCCAACGTGATGCTCGGTTACCTGGGCAAGCCCGAAAAAACCGCGGAGGTGCTGCAAGATGGCTGGTACACCACCGGCGACATTGCCGCCGAGGACGAAGACGGCTTCCTCACCATTACCGACCGCCTAAGCCGCTTCAGCAAAATCGGCGGCGAAATGGTCCCACACATAAAAATCGAAGAAAAACTCCAGGAGCTAGCCGAATCCGCAGAAAAGATTTTCGCGGTGACCGGTGTCCCCGACGGCAAAAAAGGCGAGCGCCTCGTAGTCCTGCACACGCTAGCGCTCGACGCGCTAAAGCCGGTGCTGGAAAAGTTATCGAGTTCCGGCTTGCCAAATCTCTGGATCCCCCGCGCCAACCAATTCTTCCAAATCGAAGAATTGCCACACCTGGGCAGCGGCAAACTAGACCTGCGCCGAGTCCACGAGGTTGCTCTGGAACGCTCCGGCGAAGCAGAGTGAGCACGGATGGGCGGTTAGTGACGAGTCTGGAGTGATCCGTGCTTGGTGCTTGGTGCTTGGTGCTTGGTGCTCGGTGATTACCGGTTCGTGACCTATCACGCCTCTAATCGATCCGTCCGCTCGTCATCCGGAAGCCTCGACAGTCGGTGCTGGATCTCGGTTCGGCGTGTGCGGCGCAGGCTTCTGCTCCGGCCAAGGTGCCGACTTTCGCATTTCACCCCGCCGCAAAAACCATCCAGCGCGAATTTTTCGCCGTTCAACGCTTTGCATTTGCCTTCTCTCCGCACCTTGCGTAAATTCGCGTAAGCTGGAGAAAAACACAGCATGACCATACGCCAACCCAATTCGCAGTTGCAGCCAGCGGCCCAGACGCCGCCCCCGGATTATGGCCGTATGTTCAGCAATCCCTCACGGTAAGTCTCCCTGACTCTCAACTGCGTACAACATAACCCGCAGCTGGCATAGTTCGCGGTTCCGGAAACGGTTTTTTGCGCCAGCCCTACGCTCGTCTAGCATCGCGCGCGCCGGCGCCGGCGCAGGTGTGTGTCTGCACCAGCGCGACAACAGCAAAATTTTGAAGCGGCGAAACTCCCGCTTCTGGAAAGGAAACTTACATGACCGTTCACGTCAAGCAAGGTACGCCGATGCACGGCCCGTCGCTGTGCGAAACCTGCACGCGGGCACAGATCGTCCAGGGCTACCGCGAAAGCGAATCGTTCGCGCTTTGCAAAGCGACGTATGCGCAGCCCATTCGCATCACCTTCGCGGTGCGCGAATGCTCCAGCTACATCAACAAAATCTGCAACACACTGGACGAGATGGAGCGCATCGCCTGGACTCTGGCCCCGCGCGGCCCGAAACGTCAAGCCGGTTTCGTCCCGCCCGTCGACGTCAAGGAAGGCCACCGAGAAATCGAGCTCGTGCTGAACGACGAGGCGTAGCACGGACCACAAGCCGGCACGTGAATGCAGCGCTGCGGAAATTGCAATCGAGGACGCGGTGTTTTCCCCGCCCCTCGAATTACAGGCAGCCAATTTCCGCGGTGCGGCTGCCGCACGCAAGGCATGTGGTCCGTGGGTCTACGTACAGGAGGCACGTGACGCTGACACGTGAGGTCGCCACGCGCGTCGGAGATTTGCAGTACAATCCCGCTTCGAGGCGCGCTGCGTCCAAACGATTAAAATGCTCAGAAGCCCGCGATATTTTCTCTTGTTTTTCGCGCTCGCCACAGTGGCGGCTCAGCCCGGCTACGCGCAAGACAAAAACCAGGACAAAAACAAAGGGCCCAGGGTCGTTGTCGAGCTCGATAAGCGATCCCCAACCGGCGATTCGAACGCGAAAGAACCGGCCAGCGCGGACGGCGGCACACACCTGCCGCTCGCCGAACCCTTCGGCAAAGCCTGCAGTGCATTCGGCGCAACGAAAGACGGCTACCGCAATTTCGACAGGCCGTTTTCCGTCAATGAATTATTCGGCGCGCCGATCGCGGTCGTGATCATCCGCCGCCTGGGCGCCGGAGAGGAAAAACAGGACCGCGACGAACTTCGCAAACACATCGTCGCGGTGCTGAGTGCGCAAACCACCGAAGTTTCTCGCTACGTGGAATGGGATGAATGGGTGCCGCTCGGCATCGTCGCCACCATACAATTTTCCGACCGCAGCAAAGCCGTTCTGGAAGAATCCGGCGGACACGTCTGCTTCTCCGATTACGCCGGCACCGTGTGGTGGCTTAGAATCCCGGTCGCGACTAAACCAGAACCCTAAAACACCGCCAGCTTTACGTGCAGGAATTTCTTTGGGTCCTTGCGAAAATCGCCGATCAGCAGACGCAAATCGCCGCTCATCGCCGTAAGGTTGTCGTACAAATTCGGATCCGTGAATAATTTACCGGCCGTCCCTTGATTGGAATTCAGTTTCGCCGAAGCGTCGCGCACCTGCCCCGAAGCATCCCGCAAATTGTTGTAAAGCGCCTCATCTGTGGCAAATTTCCCCAGCGATCCTTTCCCCGCGCGCACGTCGCTCAGCACGGCATTGCCATTATCCAAAAATCCTCGAGCGCTGTTGTAAACCGCCGGATCGTAAATCAATTTCCCCGCCGTCCCCTTTTGCTCCTTCACGGCGCCAATCACATCATTCACGTTATCGACGGTAGCGTTCACCTTGGTATAGAGCTCATCCGAAGTCAGGAATTTCCCCGCCGTCCCCTTGCCCTCCTGAATCGAACCAACCATCGTGTTCAACCGCGCCACCGTGGCATTCACGTTGTCATAAAGTGCGGGATCCTTGATCAACTTCCCCACCGTGCCTTTGCCTTGCTGCACCTGGTCGATAATTCCGTGCAGTTCGCCAGACACGGAGTTCAACGTATCCAGTAAATCCGTGCCGCGCTCCACCATCTCGGTCATCGCCACCGCCGGCGCTCCCGGAATCGTGCTCTCCGGCTTCAAAGGCGAGCCGCTCAAGCCGCGCTTGATCGTCACGTAACGATCGCCGAGCAATCCTTCGGTCACCAGACTGGCCGTTGAATCCGTGCGCACGTCGGGGCTGAATTTCTTGTCGATGCGCAAAATCAGCTGGATGCTCTGCGTGCGGTCCGTCGGATGCGGATTCAGAGCGATCTTCTCCACGTTGCCGATGGCCACGCCGTCCAGACGCACCGGCGCTCCGGCCGTCACGCCCTCCACCTCCGGCAGATAAGTGTAGAGGCGATATTTCGGCCCGAGTATTCCCGCGCCGGTGATGTAGAAAATGGCCACCGCCAGAATGAACAGCCCCACCAGCACGAAAAGTCCTACGCGCAGCTCCGTCCACGTCAGTTGCTTGCGTTGCGCCATGGCCTTGCCTCCTCAGTGATTGCGAATGCCGGACTCATTCCGCCGAAGCCAGAAATTTTTTCAAGTATTCGTCTTTGGTGCGGAGCAATTCATCGGCCGGCGCCTCAAAATAAATTTTGCCGTCGCGCAAAACCAGCACGTTCGTTGGTTGCTTCTGGTTGCGCTCTTTCCCGCTCTCCGCGGCTTTCTCGCGTTCCGCCAGCGATCGCGCCCCGCCTCGATCGCCATTGCCAAACAGAGGCCGCACGCGCCCGCTGGCTTTATCGAAACAGAAATTCGCCAGGCCGAAAGCATCTTGCACGCGATGTGTCGCCAGCAGCGCCGTAACATCCTGCAAATCGCGTCCGCGCAAAATCAGTGTGATGATCGTCTGCGAAGTCACCGGATCGAGGCCGGCCGTCGGCGAATCGTACAGCACCACCGGCGGTCGATCCACCAGCGCCCGCGCAATCGAAACGCGCCGCCGCATTCCACCGGAAAGGTCCGCGGGAAATTTCTCCAGCGCGTCCTCCATCTCCACAAAGCGCAACGCCTCGCGCACTCGCGCGTCAATTTCCGTTTCGTCCATTGCTTCCTCGCGCAGGCGAAACGACACATTGTCGGCGACCGTCATGGAATCAAAAAGCGCACCTTCCTGAAACACGAATCCGATGGAGCGCCGAAAATTCAGCAGTTCCCTTTCCGGCATTTCGCTCACGTCGTGGCCCATCACCAGCACGTGCCCGGAGTCGGGATGGATCAATCCGGCGGCCAGCTTCATGATCAGAGTCTTGCCCGTGCCGGTTTCGCCCAGCAGCACCTTGGTTTCACCGTGCGCCACATCAAATGAAATTCCCTGCAGAACTTCGCGGTCCTCGAAACCCACATGAATATCGCGGAGGGAGATCAGCGCCTCGCCCGGCACCCTCTGTATTTCCTGCTGCGATGATTCGCGCGGCAACGGGCGCAAGGTGTTCGCAACATTTCGGGAGGGCTCGAGCGGGGGGACGTCGCGCGTCATGCGTCCGATTATAAATGGAAACCCGGGGATTCAAGCGCAGAGTTCCACGGCGTTTCGCGCGCGAGACTCGATGTCCTCATTGGAAGAGATACAACAACAGCCGCGACAGGAAGAAATCGACTACCAGCGCGCACACGGAGGAAATCACAACAGCCGTCGTGGTGGCACGCCCCACGCCCTGCGTTCCGCCGCGCACGCGCAATCCGCAGTAGCATCCCACGGTCGCGATGATCAGCCCAAAGGCGACCGGCTTCGTGAGGCCCTGCACCACGTCGCCGATATCGAGCGAGTTAATCGCGCGCGTCCAGAACTGTACCGCTCCCAATCGCAACGTGGTGTAGGCGACCAGAAACCCGCCGCACAATCCCACAAAATCAAAAACCACGGTGAGCAGCGGCACCATCAGCACCGTCGCGATGACGCGCGGCATCATCAATTTGCGAATCGGGTCGGTGCCCAGCGCGCGCATCGCGTCCACTTGCTCGGTCACCACCATCGAACCAAGCTCGGACGCCATCCCCGACGCATTGCGCCCCGATACCAGCAGTGCCGTCACCGCCGGGCCCAATTCGCGCACCAGCGCCAGCGATACCGCGTCGCCCGTCAACGCCGTTTCTCCAAAACGCTGAAATTGCGCCGCCGTTTGCAGCACGAGCACGCCGCCGATAGAGAGTCCCGCCACAACAATGATGGGCAGCGAGCCGACCCCGATAATGTCCATTTGTTCCAGGGTGTCCAGCCAGTAGTACGGCGGGGTGAACATGCAGCGCAACGCCTGCACCGTCAGCAGCGTGTAATCCTGCACAGCTGCGACTTGACGCTTCAATACGTCGCCGAGAACAGCCGTAAGCGATGAGGTGGCGCTGGATTCGGGCATGTTGGGCGACGCGTGGCGGGCGGAATGCGCCGCTTGCGCCGAGTCCCCGGAAGCGTAACGGCTGATCCGCGTGGCGTCAAGCAAACATCCGCAGCAAAATTCGCTGAACGCGCTGGAACGTCGCACTTGAATTCGTGAATCAACCGCAGGGCGATTCATCCTGAGATCCCGCCGCGGGATCGAAGGAGCTGCGCACTTCAATGCGGACTCGATGAAGCAGCAATCGCCTCGCCGCAAGTCCGCAGCTTTTCGCCTGTCCGGCTCCGCAACGCCGCGTCCCAGAACCGAGCAGCTCCGCCGTCGCTGTAATCATTCCTCCTCTACAACTCCTTGATAGAACGAAACCTAGTGACGTGCGCGTGCGGCAGCCAGCGTGCCTCTATTTTTACGACGTAGAGCCATACTGATGAAAGGTCCGCCCGTGGAAAACTTGCTGCAGGACGTTCGCTTCGCTCTTCGCACCTTCCTCAGAAATCGCGGCTTTGCCTTCATCGCTATCCTCACCCTGGCGCTAGGCATCGGCGCCAACACCGCCATCTTCACCATCCTCGATTCCGTGCTGCTGCGTAAGCTGCCGGTCGCAAACCCGCAGCAACTTGTCATGCTCACCGATCCCGACGCGCGCGGCGCGAGCACTGGCAGCGAGGGCGGCGAACGGCA
Source organism: Candidatus Acidiferrales bacterium (assembly GCA_035602855.1). Classification (GTDB taxonomy): domain Bacteria; phylum Acidobacteriota; class Terriglobia; order Acidiferrales; family UBA7541; genus Palsa-295. The sequence goes on along the minus strand of DATNLN010000005.1, from coordinate 10,444 downwards.
TTTGCTCGCATACTCGGAATTCGAATATCTGCGCGACCACAACGAAGTCTTCTCCGGGATCTTCGCTGCGGATAGTTCTTTCGCGGATCTGCCGGTTACTATCGCGAACGCGTCCTATCCTGCGAACCCGGGCGACTCCGCGAACCCGCCCGCACCGGCCGTGCGGGACTCCGCGCACATCCACCTCGTCTCTGGCGGTTACTTTCACACTCTCGGCGTACGTCCCGTCCTCGGCCGCGCGTTCGGCACCGAAGTGGACCGCGTGCGCGACGCTTCTCCCGTTGCCGTGATCAGCCACGGATTCTGGAACCGCAGGTTCAACCTCGACCCGCAAGTCGTTGGCCGCAGGATCACAATCGATAAGACCTCGTTTGAAATCATCGGCGTCGCTCCCGCGGAATTCTTTGGCGAGTCTGTCGGCGATTTCCCGGACCTGTGGATTCCCGCCACCATGCAGGCCGCCGTCTATCCGGGCTCTGATCTGCTCAGCGCATTCCCCGACAACAGTATTGATCAGCACATGTGGCTGCAAGTGATCGCGCGTCTGAAGCCCGGAGTCACGCTCGCACAAGCCAATGCTGCCATCAACGTTGTCTTCCAGCGCTACGTGGCGTCTTCTGCTGCGGCCGCCAGACTTTCGCCCGACGAGTTGAAGGAATACTCCGACCAGCAAATCAAGCTGCAATCCGGCGCGCGCGGCACGTCCCTTGTTCACGGCGCGTTCGCCGAACCGTTGGAACTCCTCATGGGTCTGGTCGCGCTCGTCCTGTTGATCGCCTGCGCCAATCTCGCCAACTTGCTGCTGGCCCGTGGCGCGGCACGCCAGCGGGAGTTCGCTGTCCGCCTTTCCATCGGCGCTTCGCGCACGCGGCTCATCCGCCAGCTGCTCACGGAAAGTTTCCTGCTCGCGTTTGGCGGCGCCGCCGCCGGGCTCGTCGTGGCGCAGTGGGCAGATGCGTTGCTGCTGCGCATGGTTTCCGGCACCGGAGCGGATGCGATTCAACTCTGGCTGCATCCGGACGCGCGTATTCTCGCATTCACCTTCGGCGTCGCCGCATTCACGGCCATTCTCTTCGGATTGGTTCCTGCGCTGCGCGCTACGCGCATTGATCTCTCGCCGGTACTGAAGTCCGGAGTATCGGGTTCCACCACGGAAGCGTTCCATCGCCGGTTTCCTACGGCTAGAATCCTGGTCGTTGCGCAAGTCGCCGTCTCACTGGTCCTTCTGGTCGCCGCGGGATTGTTCGTGCACAGCCTCGAGCGCCTGAGCCAGGTGAAATTGGGCTTCAACTCCACGCGACTCATTCTTTTCCGTATCAGGCCCTTGCCCGCCGGTTACAAAGACGCCGCCATTCCTGTGCTCTATCAGAATCTGCTCGACCAATTCAAAGCCGTCCCCGGTGTCTTGGGTGCAACTCTTTCCGTTGACGGCCTGTTCAGCAACACCGAATCGGGTGATCCCGTCGCCGTCGAGGGCTACACACCTGCGCCCGGCGAAGCGATGGACTCGCGCATGGATCACGTGGGACCCGATTATTTCTCCGTGGTCGGTATGCCGCTGCTCTATGGACGCGGCATACTCGCGCAGGACAGTGCCCCAGCCGGCGGCAAGATTCCGCGCGTCGCGGTCATCAACCAATCCTTCGCCAAGCATTTTTTCCCGAACACAAATCCCATCGGCAAGCGCGTGCGCGACACCTATCCTGGCAGCACCGCGGACGTGGAAGTCGTCGGCGTCGTGGCCGACGCCAAGTACAGAAACCTGCGCGAGGAAACGCCGCCGCGCCTTTACGCGCCCATTTTCAATCCGCTGTGGCAGAGCAACATGGCTTACTTTGAAGTTCGCACCGCGGGCGATACCGCTGGCGTTTCCAGCGCGCTTCGCGCCGTGGTCCACGGCACCAATCCGGCGATTCCGGAAATCGAAATTCGCACCTTGCCGGATCTGGTGCTGCAATCGATGCACACGGATTATTTTGTCGCTCGCCTCGCTTCCGCGTTTGGCCTGCTCGCCATCGTCCTCGCCGGCGTCGGCCTCTACGGCATCATGGCTTTCACTGTCGCGCGCCGCACGCGCGACATCGGCATTCGTATGACGCTCGGCGCCAGCCCCTCGACGATTTTGCGCCAAGTGTTGCGCGAAACTTCCATCCTGATGCTGATCGGCATCGCCGTCGGCGTTCCCATCGCTTTGGTCGGCACGCGCCTGATTCGCAGCATGCTCTTCGGCCTCGGCGCAGCCGACCCCATCGCCCTCATCGCCGCCTGTGTGATCCTGGCCTTTATCGCCGCCGCGGCCAGCTACATCCCCGCCCGCCGTGCGGCCCGTGTAGATCCCATGGTCGCGCTGCGCTACGAATAACCGCGCCTAGCCCGCTCTCGCCTCGGACTTCTCGCGCGCTGGTAATTTCCTTGCGCGCAAATTAGGACACCACTTCGCCGCGCGCGCCTTTACGCAAGTGAGGGCCTCCGGTAGAATCTGTCATTCGTGCCTGCATGCGAGGTCCGACCCAATATGCTGCGATTTGTGACGGCCGGTGAATCTCACGGCCAGGCGTTGATTGCCTGGGTCTCCGGACTTCCTGCGGGCGTGTGCGTAGATTTGGAATTTATTCAACGCGAACTGCATCGTCGCCAGCTCGGCTACGGCCGCGGCGGGCGTCAGCGCATTGAAAAAGACGCGGCGGACATTCTCGCCGGCGTGCGTCACGGAAAAACAATTGGTGCGCCGATTGCTGTGCGCATCGAAAATCGCGATTGGAAAAATTGGGAGAAGACGCTGCCGGTGGAAGATATAGAAGACAGCGACGGCGCGGACGCAAGCGATCCCAAGAGCGCGCAACGGCAACTCACAGCGCCGCGACCCGGTCACGCGGACCTGGCCGGCGCGCTGAAATTCAATTTTCACGATGCGCGCTACGTTCTGGAACGCGCTTCCGCTCGCGAAACTGCCGCACGCGTCGCCGCCGGCGCTTTCGCAAAATTACTGTTGCGCGAATTCGCGGCGGAAGTGCTCAGCCACACCATCGCCGTCGGCCACGCGCGCCTGGAACGCCCCGCCACTTGGGAAGAAATCGCCAGCGTGTGCGAAAATCTAGAATCGCCGCTGCGCTGCGTGGATGCGGCCAGCGAATCGCGCATGGTCGCTGAAGTGGATCACGTCCTGCGCGCCGGAGATTCCGTCGGCGGCATTTTTGAGGTGGTGGCGCGCGGAGTTCCGCCGGGCCTGGGCAGTCACGCGCAGTGGGACGAAAAACTCGATGCGCGCATCGCCCGCGCCGTAATGTCCATTCAAGCCGTAAAAGCAGTGGAATTCGGCACGGGGGTGGCAAATGCCGCCAGTTACGGTTCGGAGGTGCAGGACGAGATCGTCTACGACGCCACGAAGAGACGCTTCGTCCGTACCTCGAATCGCGCCGGCGGCCTGGAAGGCGGCATTACCAACGGCAGCGACCTGGTTGTGCGCGGATATTTGAAACCGATCTCCACGCTGCGCCGCCCGCTGCTCACTGCGGATTTGAAGACGAAAGAGGCCGTGAAGGCGGCGTACGAGCGTTCGGATGTATGTGTCGTTCCGGCGGGCGGCGTTGCGGGCGAAGCGATGGTAGCAATAGAACTGGCCGGCGCATTCCTGGAAAAATTCGGCGGCGATTCCATCAGCGAAACCCGCCGCAATTTCGATGGTTACCAAAAGCAACTGGACGAGTTCTAGTGATAAGTAGCGAGTGACAAGTGATCCGTAGCGCTGCACATTCATTTGCGAGCCCAGCATAGGAACTGACTGAAGATGATTCATCCGATCGTGAAATACGGCGACCCGGTGCTGGAAACTCCGGGCAAGCGTGTGGAAAAATTCGACGAGGACATCCAAAAACTCGTCGCGGACATGTTCGAATCCATGTACGCCGCCAATGGCGTGGGGCTCGCTGCGCCGCAAATTGGCGTGGGCTTGCGGCTCACGGTGGTTGACGTGTCCAATGGAAAAATTCCGGAGGCGAAGATGGTCCTCGCCAATCCCGAAATTATTTACGCCGAAGGCCAGCAGCGCGAAGAAGAAGGCTGCCTTTCGCTGCCAGGTTTTCGCGGCTACGTCGAACGTCCGCAGTACGTCACCGTCCGCGCGCAGGACGCGGCGGGTGCCCAGTTCGAACGCCGCGGCGAAGGCCTGCTCGCCCGTGCTTTCTGCCACGAAATCGATCACCTCAACGGCGTCCTCTTCATCACGCACCTTAGTATGCTCAAGCGCGACCTGATCAGACGCAAAATTCGCAAGCTGAAAAAAGCCGGCGAGTGGTAGGACGCGCGTGCCGCCGCTAAGAATTGTTTTTTGCGGCACTCCGGCGTTTGCCCTGCCCACTCTGCGCGCACTGCTGGTGCAGAGCGAATTCAAGGTCGAGGGAGTCGTCACGCAACCCGACCGCCCGCGCGGCCGCGGCCAGGTAACGTCGAGCTCGCCGGTAAAAGACGCCGCCGTCGCCGCCGGAATCCCGGTGTATCAGCCGCAAAAAATCCGCGCGGAAGAAGCGTACGAATATTTCCGCAACGCCACGCCGGACGTAATCGTGATCATCGCCTACGGCCAAATTATTCCCGCGCGCCTCATCGCTATTCCGCGCCTGGGATGGATTAATCTGCACGGTTCCCTGCTTCCGAAATATCGCGGCGCCGCCCCGATTCACTGGGCGATTGCCAGCGGCGAAACGCGCACCGGCCTGACCACGATGCAGATTGACGCGGGTCTGGACACAGGCCCCATGCTGCTCCAGCACGAAACCGAAATCGCGCCAGACGAAACCGCGTCGCAACTCTACTTGCGACTCGCGGAAGCAGGCGCGCCACTAATGACCGAAACGCTGCGCGGACTCGCGCGCGGAACAATCACGCCAACCCCGCAGGATAATTCGCAAGCCACACTCGCGCCTCCCCTGAAGAGAGAAGACGGCAGAATTCGTTGGTCGCTCCCCGCGCAAGAAATCTTCAACCGCATCCGCGGCTTTCAACCGTGGCCCGGCGCGTTCACCACCTTCCGCGGCAAGCAGTGCGCGATCTGGGGCAAGCCCGCACTGTCCGACACGACAGCGCGCACGTCAGCTCTCGCGCCCGGCGCGATCCGGGTCGAAAGCGGCGAGGTAGACGTTGTGTGCGGCGAATCGACCACACTCCGTCTGGAATTCGTGCAACTCGAAGGCCGCAAGCGGATCGTCGCGCGCGAATTTGCCAATGGCGCGCGCCTCGCCCCAGGCGAACGATTCGGATCGTGATTAGTCCCGCTAGAAAAATCGCCTACGAAGTTTTGCGACGCGTCGAAGCCCAGGGCGCGTATGCCAGTGACTTGCTGCGCGCCGAACTGGGCGCGCGCATAAAGGTGGAAGACGCCGGCCTAGCGACCGAACTAGTGATGGGCGTCTTGCGCTGGCGCCGCCTGCTCGATTTCTTGCTCGACCGGCAATTGAAGAGGCCAGTTGAAAAGCTGGATTTGCCGGTAGCGCTCGCTTTAAGAATCGGACTCTACCAGTTACGATTCCTCGAGCGTATTCCCGCCCGCGCCGCCGTCAACGAATCGGTAGAGATGGTGAAAAGCGCTCGCAAGGCTTCTGCGGCAACATTGGTCAACGCCGTGCTGCGGCGCGCCGCAGATAATGCGCGAGTACCCGCGGCGAATCTGGTTCCGCCGGATACGCCCGGCGCAGAGCGCCTCGGCATTCTGCATTCGCATCCCACCTGGATGGTCGAGCGCTGGCTCGCGCGCCTTGGCGAGCCGCAAACGATCGCGCAGCTCGAAGCGGACAATCGCACCCCGCGGCTGACTTGCGCATTGCACGACGTAAGGCAACGCGAAGAAATCTTCACCGCGCTAAAGCAAGCGGGCCTCCGCATCGAACCCGGCAAAATTCTACAATCCGCGTTTGCCGTAAGTGGCGGTAGCCCCACGCGCACCGAATCCTTCCGTAGCGGCGCGATTTCCATTCAGGATGAAGCTTCGCAAACCGTCCCGCTGCTCCTCGACGTGCAAACCAACGACCGTGTGCTCGATTTGTGCGCCGCGCCGGGAGGAAAGACACCTCCGCTCGTTCGCGCCGCAGGCCCCAGCGGCACCGTGGTCGCGGCGGACCGTTACGCGCACCGCTTGCGCGCGATGCGCGAGCAATTCCAACGTCTCGACCTAACACGCGTGCGCCTCGTAGAATTGGACGCAGCCAGCCCGCTCCCCTTCAGCACACTTTTCCACCGCATTCTCCTGGACGCCCCCTGCTCCGGAACCGGGACGCTCGCCCGCCATCCCGAAATTCGTTGGCGCCTGCACCCGGAGCAGTTCGCGGAATTTCACGCGCTGCAAATCTCACTATTAAGATCCGCGCTCGAACGCCTCGCACCAGCAGGCCGTCTGGTTTACTCCACATGCTCGATGGAGCCGGAGGAAAACGAGCAAGTAGTGCAAGAAGCGCTGCGCGGCGCCACCGGACTGAAACGCAATGGGGCAAACGAGGTCGGACGCGACTTAGAAGACAAACTCGTCGCAGGCCGCGACGAAAAAAGCCTGTTCGATGGCGAGGGATACTTTCGCACCACTCCAGAGGCGTTCGAAACCGACGGATTCTTCGCCGCGATCATCAGCAAGACGTAGAACCGCCGCCGCAGCGGAGTTAACCGCATCAGCGCGATCCGCGATGCAACGAAGTTCCGCCGCGGCTACTCGTGCTACGCTCCTAAGGCGCTGTCCACGGCAAGATAGAGACTGAGGCAAACCGATGACGTTCCGCGAAAGGCTCGAATGGATCTTCCGCATGGCGCTGCTGGCCTTCATCCTGATGTCGGTCGCCTTCCTCAGCGCGCTCACTGCGATGCGCTTCGCCATTCAGGGCCGCGAAGTCGCCATGCCGGACGTCGTAGGGAAAAAAGCCGTCGAAGCGCAGCAGATGCTGCAAGGCCGCGGCGTATCATTCAAGGTCGAAGACCGCATGTTCAGTCCCCTGCCCGCGGATACCGTCGTGCGCCAAACTCCTCCCCCCGGGATGAAAGTGAAAATCGGCCAGTACGCGCACGTGGTCATCAGCCTCGGCCCCAAACAAGCCACAATCCCGATCCTCACCGATCAGAGCATCCGCGCCGCGCGCATCGAACTGTTGCGCTCGGGAATGCAGGTCGGCGAAATTTCCCAGACGTACGTGCCGGGAACTGAAACGGACGCGGTGCTGCAACAAGACCCGGCGCCGGGGACCTCAGACGTCACCAGCCCGCACGTGGATCTGCTCGTTTCCCTCGGCGCGCGGCCGGCCGTGTACGTGATGCCGGAGCTGGTCGGCTATTCGCTCCCCGAAGCGGAATCGAAATTCGCGGGCACGGGCCTGAAGGTCGCGAAGCTAACGTTCGCGCCAGTCCCCGGCGGCCTGCACGGTACCGTGATCGGGCAAACTCCCTCGCGCGGCGCGCGCTTGGACTCAAGCACCAGCATTGAATTGCAGCTCGCGGAGTGATGCAACATCGACGACAAAGGCAGGGAAACAGCCGCGCGACGACCTTCCGCTGAGCCATCCAAACCCGCAAACAACGAACGGCCTATGCTAGAATTTCCAAGGACTCATGGCCTACGCACGCATTGAAATCGCGCCCTCCATCCTAGCCGCGAACTTCGCCAAACTGGGCGACGAAGTCCGCACGGTCGAAGAAGCCGGCGCGGACGTTATTCACGTGGACATCATGGACGGCCACTTCGTCCCCAACCTTTCCCTGGGAATTCCGGTAGTTGCCTCTCTGCGCAAGGCAACCCGCCTGCCCCTGGATGTGCATCTGATGATCGAGCAGCCCGAACTCTATATTGAGGAATTCATCCGCGCGGGTGCCAGCCGCGTCCTGGTGCACCAGGAAGCCACGGCGCACCTGGACCGGGCGCTGGCGATGATCCGCGAGCTGGGCGCGGAAGCGGGCGCGGCCATTAATCCGGCAACGCCAGTCGGGATGCTCAGCGAAGTGCTCGACAAGGCGGACACGATATTGGTGATGACCGTCAACCCGGGTTTTGGGGGCCAGAAATTCATTCCGAATTCCTACGAGAAGATTCGGCAGCTGAATCAGATACGGGCGCGCTATAATGGCGGCTTCCGGATTGAAGTGGATGGGGGCGTTGAACCGGAAAACACGGCCGCGCTGGCGCAAGCCGGTGCCAACACTTTCGTTGCCGGGACTTCGATCTTCCACACAGCTGATCCAGCGGCTGCAACGCGCCAGTTAAAAAAACTCGCGACCCAGGCTTTGAGTCAAAAGGCATAAAAACCTTGCAAACGTCTGACTGGAAAAATCCGATGGCATCGAGAAAATTGAAGAATTATCGCAACGCAGCATTGCCCGTGTTTGCGCTTGGCCTCTTGTTCCTGGCGTGCCCCGCCGCACCAGCGCAAGTCCCCACGCCCCAGACCGGCGGCAGCGGCGAAAACGCGCCGCCTCCTACTCCCACGGCGGCAGACACACCAAAACCCGCACCGAAAGCCAAACCTGCCGACCAAACTGCCGCGAACAAGAAAAAGAAAGACCAGAAGAAGCAGACCATTGACGTAAACACCTCAGCCGAACCGGACAAAGTTCTCTACGATCGCGCCCAAGCGGATCTGAAGGCTGGCCGCTACACCGAAGGACGCCTGGCGCTGCAAACCCTGATCAACACATATCCAGACAGCGAATACCTCGCCAAAGCCAAACTCGCCGTCGCCGACTCCTACTACAAGGAAGGCGGCACTACCAACCTCACGCAATCCATCCAGGAATATAACGACTTCCGCACTTTCTTTCCGTTCCTCGACGAAGCAGCCTACGCCCAGATGCAGATCGGCCTGGCGCACTACAAAATGATGGAAAAATCCGACCGCGACAAAACCCAGGGCGAAGCGGCGGAAGATGCTTTCCAGGCGTTCCTGCTGTCGTACCCGCAGAGCGCGCTGGTCCCCAAGGCCGAACAATATTTGCGCGACGTGCAGGAAGTGCTGGCCGACGGCGATTACAAAGTCGCTTACTACTACTACACCAAGACGGACTTTCGCGCCGCCGCCGCGCGCCTGGTCGAAGTCACCGATCGTTACCCGCTCTACAGCCAGAATGATGATGCCCTGTGGATGCTGGGAAATATCTACGAACGCGCCAAACAAGTTTCCAAAAACGAAGATGACAAGAATCACTGGAGCGATCTGGCCAGCAAGTGCTACGACCGCATCGTGCGCGATTATCCGCTCTCGAGGAATTCGCCGGGCGCCAAGGCGCGCCTGAAGGACATGGGCAGGCCCGTGCCTTCCGCCGATCCCGATGCCATCGTGCGCATGCAGAAACAGCAGCTGTATGAAAAGGAGCATCACCAAAGCGCGGTTCTGAAGCTGCCGATGGGAATGCTCAAGGGAAATCCAGACACTTCCGGTGCCGCGCGTGGTGGGATGCCGCAAATGGCGCCGCCAAACGACGCCGTTTCCGCGACCGATGTGCTCCGCCCCGGTGCTGCGGGTCCGTCGTTCGGGCTGACCGGCAGCGCAGCGGGAGCGAGCGCGCAGACATCGTCGACCAGCACCGAAGTGGTGACGCCGGAAGATGCGACCACCGCGCCAGTAGGCTCCAATCCGAACCAGACCGGGCTGGGCGTCGAAATCCTGACGCCGCTGGACGACAAGGGCCAGCCGACTTCAGAGCAGCCTGCGACGACGACTCCGCCTGCGCAAACGAGCGCGCCAGCAGCAGCCGCACCACCCGCGCCAAGTACCACCGGCACGGTGGATGCAGGCCTGAACGGCTCAGGTACCGCGAGTCCGCCAGCCGATAACAATCCGCCAGCCGCTGTTTCAAGTTCCAGCTCATCCAGTTCCAGCGCTTCCGCCGCCACGGGCGACAGCGCCGCCTCGGGCGCAACCCCAGCCGCGCAGACAGCGGACAAAACCGCGACCCCGGTAAAACCTACGCCTGTGGACACCAAGGAAGAGTCCACCAGCAAGAAGAAGAAGGGACTGAAGAAACTCATCCCCTGGTAGCTGCCGCGGATGCGCGGTTCATTCACTGTTAACTCCCTGCTAACAACTCAGGCACTCCTGTACTTCGACTTTGTTGACGGCCTTGCCGCGGGGTGCTGCAATAGCTATGTTCAGGGCTAGGCGCGTCTCGTGAGGGGGCACGCCGCCCGGGGGATTCCAGTGCCCAGAATTTTGGTTGCGGACGACAACACCAATATCCAAAAAATGGTCGTGCTCGCGTTTCAAGAGCGCGGCGTGGAAGTCATCGCCGTCGGCAATGGCGAAGCCGCAGTGCGGCGCCTGCCCGACGCGAACCCGGATCTGGTGCTGGCCGACGTGTTCATGCCCGTGCGCAATGGCTACGAAGTTTGTGAGTTCGTAAAGAAGGATCCGCGTTTCTCGCACGTCCCCGTGATTCTGCTGGTAGGCGCATTCGATCCGCTGGATGAAAAAGAAGCGCGTCG
>DATNLN010000265.1:0-68548 GCA_035602855.1 Candidatus Acidiferrales bacterium | reverse complement strand
TGAGACACTTTCATAAAACATCCAAGCCTACGGCAGTGCTCTGCCATGGCCCGATTTCACTTCTCGCGGCGCTTCCGAATTCGAAGGAGGTGGTCGCCGCGCTGTCGGCGGGCGATGCCGCTGGAGCACACGCAAAGGCTCAAGGCTGGATTTATTCCGGCTATAAGGTAACTATCTTTTCGACGGCGGAGGAGCAGCAGCGGGAACCGCTTGAGATCGGTGGTAAGGTTCTCTTCTACCCGGACTTTGCCTTGCGTACGGCGGGCGCTGACGTAAGTGTGGTCGCTCCATGGCAGAGCTACGTCCTTCAGGACCGCGAGGTTATCTCAGGTCAGAACCCATTCTCTGATCAAGCGCTTCTGAAACTTCTTCAAGCGGCACTCGATGGAAAGAAGAAGTCGGTTTCAGCGGCATAAGAATCGGACGTAGTCGACGTTTTACATTTTTCTGCGCGAAGGAGGTTTGTATGTCTCAGGAAACCGGCGGCGTAAAGCGTGCTGAGCAAAGCGAAGTCCGGCCTCACCAACTGGGGCAGGACGTTTTCAAAACCATCTTGCCCGACGATGTCGATTGGAAACCGTTCCCGTCGTTCCCACCTGGCGTCCTGCTGGCCGTCGTCGTAGGTCAGCCCTCGCAGCCCGGCCCCTACACCATCAGGGTCAAAGCGTCCCACGGCGCGAAGCTGATGCCTCACAAGCACCCGGAGGATCGAGTCTACACCGTGATTTCCGGCGTCTTTTATATCGGACTGGGTGATGAATTCGACGCGAGTAAGTTGGAAGCCTATCCGCCCGGCGCCGTGATCATCCTCCCCGGCAACACGCACCATTTCCACTGGGCGAAATCGGGCGAGTACGTCACGCAAATAACCGCGCTGGGCCCGCTTGGACTGGAATACCTCAACGCGAAAGACGATCCGCGAAACACCAACTCGTAGGAGGAGCCTGAACAGCTTTTTGTAGGCCTAAAAGAACGAACGTTTCGAATGTCTGTCGTAATGTTCAACATATTCCGCGCACCACCTCGAAAGGAGCCATTCATGACGGCCGTACAAGTCGAACAGAAGAGCTATGAGATGCCCCCGCGAGAGGGGATTAGCATCGCGCACTTTCTCACCGTCGCCGACGTCGAGCGGTCGGCCCGCTACTACGAAAAGGTCTTCGGCGCTCGCATTCTGACCATGGGTGACGGCAACGCGCCTCCGTATCTTCAGCTTGCGAATATCTGGATGATTCTGAACGTCGGCGGCGGGCCGACCCCGGATAAGCCCACGGTAACGCTCAGCGTCCCCGACCCGAATCACATCAACAGCTTCATGAATTTCCGCGTCGCGGATATTCATGCGTGCTACAAATTATGGAAAAGTCGAGGAGCCGAGTTCATCACGGAGCCAATACCCAAGTACGGCGAGATTCGCTGCTACATCCGCGATCCCGACGGTTATATTATCGAGGTCGGACAGAGCACCGATCTCAAGTACGGTTAACGCTCGGCGCGGATAGGATGCCGACTTCGCGCCTCGCCGTCGCACTTCGGCCAATCTTTGCCTGGTTGAAAAGACGCCGGAGATCGCGCGACTGGATGAGCAGTGCACTTCGATTCCGCTAAAGCATCTAGCTTCTTGTCAAATTGGAGGCTCAAGATGAACGGTCAACAACTGAAGCAGGATTCTGGAGCGCGAGACCAAGAGATCCGTGCGGCGCTAGATCAGCATTGGGCGGCGTCCGATGCCAACGATTTTGTAACGGAGCACCTCATCTATCAAGAAGACGCGGTGTTGGATTACCCGCAGTCAGGCGAGCGAACCCGCGGTCGAAGCAACATTCAAGGCCAGCGCGCCAGTCAGCCGAGCAATAAGCGGTTTACTATCCGGCGAATCATTGGCAGCGGTGATCTTTGGGTCACCGAATTCATCCTGACGTATGACGCCAAGCCATCCTACACCGTGAGCATCATGGAGTTCAGCGGCGTCAAGGTTGCGCGAGAAACACAGTACTTCGCGGATCCATTCCCGGCTCCCGCATTTCGGGCAAAATGGGTCGAACGAATGCCCACATAATCTCGAGGCGCGAGAATCCGCTAACGACACCGCCATTTGCGGTTTGCAGCATAATTGTCGAGAACAGAGATCAACACCAAGGGCTTCGGCAAACTGGAAAGTTTGCGCTGAGTTCTCTCCCGGAGAAAAAACTGCGCCTCGGAGGATCAAGAATTGGGAGGTGTGATATGCTCCGCCCAATCTAGGAGCCAAAACTGAAATTCTGGTTGAGAGAGCATCCATGGAACGGAAAAGCAAGCTTACGATTGCGATAGCCACGGCAGTGCTCGCCGTCTTGGGCGCAGCGGTCATTTACGCGCAGGAGCACGCGCAGGACAAGTACTCGCTGAAATCGCCGAGTGGAATCGCGTTCTCCGATTTCAGGGGATACGAGGATTGGGTGGCGGCCTCCTCCGCGCGGGTTGACGGAACGCTTAAGGTAATCGTCGCCAATCCGACCATGATCACGGCGTACAAGGCCGGGGTTCCCGGCAACGGCCAGCCTTTCCCGGAAGGTTCCATGATCGTGAAGCTCCAGTGGAAGTCCAAGAAGAGCACGGAGGCCCCTTTCGTCGTGGAGGTTCCGGACGTCTTTTCCCAGGCTTTCGTGATGGAAAAGGACAGCAAGAGATTTCCGAAAAGCGGCGGGTGGGGATACGCGGTGTTCAACTACGAAGCCGCATCGGACACGTTCACGGCCGATCCAAAAAGCCTCTCAGACTGCGGAAACACGTGCCATACGGCCGTGAAGGCGAAAGACTACATCTTCCACCCGTACCAAAAGCGTTGATCCCCGTGCGCCCCCAACATCAAGGCCCCGCTGAGATCTACCGGCCCTCACCGCGGCCTTATAACGGTGTGAGTGAACTCAGCTGCGTGACGTTTGTCTATTCCTCGAAGTGCCTGATTGACGTTTAGCGAAGGAGTCAAACTGTATGGTATGAAGTATCGTTGCAGCACATCCTCCGATGGAGGGACACGAGATGGATTGGAAACGGTTGGTCGAGATTGCGCTGTTGGGTAGCGGTGATTTTGAACAATATGCCATCCTGCTGGTACGCGTTTCGATCGGGCTGTTCTTCGCTATCTCCGGGGCAAACAAATTGTTTTCCGCCGACGGCACCAAACAAGTTTACGACACGCTCGTTAAGGCCAAAGTCCCGCTTCCCCGCCAGACGGCTTATTTCGTTGCGAGTGTCGAGTTCGTTTGCGGATCCTTGCTGACCGCGGGGTTTCTTTCGAGCCCGGCCTGCGCGGCTTTAATGATCGATATGATTGTCGCCATTCTGACCAACACGCTTTCTACCGTGCCCAAAGGACTCTCGTCTCTTAACTGGCTCGACGACGTCCTCTACCTTCCGGAAGTCCTGTACGTGCTCTTCTTTATTTGGCTGATCTGCTCCGGTCCGGGAAAGTTCAGTGTCGATTACTGGCTCGCCGGCAAGTTACTGAGGTGAGCGATCGGCCGCTCTTGGCAGACCAGGCTGGGATTGTGCCAGCCACAGTCCGGCGCACGAAAATAAAAGGATAGGGAGACGCTGGACTTCGACGGAGTACGAATGCCTAGATTGCTTTCAGTCAATATCGGTCTTCCACGCGACGTGACATGGAATGGCAAAACTGTCCGAACCGCAGTCTGGAAATCTCCGGTTACGGGACGGCGGATGGCGCGCTAGCTCGATATCGATGGTGATGCGCAAGCCGATCTCGCCAGGGAATGGATTCGCCGATGAGACTGACGACGAAGACGAGACGCGAATAAGGGCACCTAGCAGTGGATTGAGAAATCCGAATGCCGCCAGACCCGTCTGGGTTTACCTTCTAGGAAACGATCGGGCGCACTGCTGTGGTCTAGCACAAGGAGCAACATTTGATTCTCAGGTGCCCGTTAAGTGCCCAGAATATCCCGTTTTGAGGGGTTTTTCGTAGCTGAGAAGGTGGCCAAGTCGTTTGAATCCCGCAGAGCCGGTTGGCGTTTGGCGCGTTATGAGCCCGACGAGCTACCGGACTGTTCAACCCGGCACCCTTTTCCCGTGCTCTAAAATCACCATATAGAGTTTTTCAAATTCGAAATGTTTTGCGAAATGATAACGATCTTCTAAGTGCGAGGAGCGAAGTTGACTTCCCCTCATGGCGAACAGAGGCGCAACTCGGAAACAACGGAACGGACTACAGTCACGCGTTCGCCAAGGTGGAACGGCCAAACTACTCCACGTGGAACGAACATGATTCTCCCGATTCCTGTTCCGTTTGTTCCAGTTGGAGAGCGGCGGTGGATGCAACGCATTGAGGGCACAAGCCTTATTTAGTAGCTTGTCCTTTCGATCCCCACCGCCCCTACCAATCCAAATTGTTTTCTGCTACTTGCAACCCCGGTTTCTAACAAGACCCGGCTTTCTAACAATTGGCGTCAGTTCACCAGTTTTGTCGAGCGATTCTGAACCGCGTTGCGCTGCGCATCTCCGACAACATGCCCGTAAATTCCGAGCGTGATTCGTGCATCGGAATGACGGAGCTGCGCTTGCACAACGGCCGGAGTTGCACCATCCGCCAAGAGGGAACTGGCTGCGCCGTGTCTCATCGAATGGAATCCACCGCGAGGGATACCGAGCGCATCCAAAAGCGGATGCAGTTGTTTCTCCCGAAGTTTATTCGCCGAGAATGGTCTGCCGCGTCCGTTGACGAAGACCAATTCGTTTTTGTGATCGTGCTTCTGGAGATGAGTTTCGAGCCGTGCTTCTAGTTCTCTGGACATTGGCAGGTCCGCGCTGCTGGCCTTCGATTTCACACCGCAGACCGTGCGAGTGGCGGCATCAACACTTTGGCGCACGCGTATGACGTGCTTTGCAAAGTCCACGTCGAAAGTACGGAGCGCAAGTGTTTCACCGATGCGCAGGCCGAGCACGGCTGTAACTGCAACAATCGTGCTCAACGGTTCCGACGCACCGACGATAATCCTCCGCACCTCATCATCCGTGAAAGACCGCGGCTCTGCTTTTACTCCTTCCCGTGGCAAGGTGAGGTCTGCGAAGCGAAAATCTCCACAGGCATAACCCCACGACCGCGCCGTTTTGAGAAGAGAAGAGAGAGTAAGCAAGATGTTTTCTGCCGTCTTTCGTGAGCGACCCCCGCCGGCCAGATACGCAACGAAGCCTTGTACAATCTTCGTCGTGATCTCGGGCAGGTGGTAGTCGCCCAACTTCGAAATGATGTGCGCGCGCAGATGTGATTCTGCTGCCCGCGTCGAACTGCCCTTCAAGTTCACCGCAACGTTGGTCCGCCACTCTTCGACAAATTCCGCAAGCGTCAGACCAATTCTCGGCGCTAATTTCAGGGCCGCATCATTGACCGTGTCCAGGTACGGTTGAAACTGTTTCCGTGCACTACGTTCCGACTGCTCGCTTACGAGTCCAAGAGGCTGCCAGCATTGCTCGCGCCTGGATGTTCCATCCGATTGCCGGACATCTGCGCGATACACGCCGTACCACCTGCCGGACTTTTGTACCAGGCTACCCAGCTGGAACCTTCTTCGCGGCACAGGTGCTCCCATGCTCGACGGAGAAGGCGTTACCGGCGCAGAGTCTAGCACACTCTCGACTTTTGCAATTTCGCTCAAAGTCCGAACTTTTTCCTGAACGCCGCAATAGCCGGATCGCGCTCGGCTTGGCGGATTTGCCAAGCGATAAATTCGGGGTTACTTGGTTCAGGTTTAGGTTCCGGTGTTGGTTGTTCTAAGGTTTTGACTTTGCTCGTTCCTGAAAGGAAGGGGTATGAGGCAGCGCTTTGTGCTGCCGCTGCAGTGTTGCAATTAAAAAGGTTTTTCGGAGTAAGACCTTTAGGAGTAACGGGAGATGTTTCGGCTGTAACGCCATCAGAGCCAAAGACTTTCCGCATCACGGCACCGATGTGAGGGACAGATTGTGGCCAGTCTCCACTGGCGGGAGAGGCCATATTTGCCCTGCCTGCCGGATTGAGATGGGCCACATTTGGCCTGTCTCTCTCTACAGTCTTGCTCGTGATTTCGGGCCGCGATCGCGTCTTGTTTTTCGCTTTAAGATCCAGAACGTCGTGCCGCGGAGCCCGTGATACTCGGTGCGAATGTAACCCTCGCGCTTAAGACGCGCCATCCATCGGCGTATTGAGCGGACGGGCAGACCGTTTGTATCCTGGCTGATTCTTTCGAGTGTTACCGCATGTCCGTGATTCACGATTCCTTCGCCGTCCTTGACTGCGGTTTGCCGCCAGACAATCCATGCAAAAAGCCAGATCGCGTCTCCCATCTTGCGATAGTGCTTCGCGTCGATCAGGCCGCCTTTTAGGCCCACCCAGTAGTGTTTTTGTCCATTCAAAGCGTGCGCGACTCCACTTTTAGAGAACGTCGCAGCGACAAATCATCGAGTGGCCGAGACGAAAGGCGCTTCTTTCCAGTCGCTGATTCATACCAATCGCCAGAGCCGGACTTCGGATCGGCTGGTGCCTCGACGTTGATCCCCGTACCAGGAATGAGTTTTCCCGTCGAGCGACGGGTACGGCTATTGATGTCGAAGCCAAGCCGCGCAGTTCATTGATCCGAGCGTTGTACTGCGCAATTCGCAGATCGAGGATTGCCAGGAGCGACACTTCAGGGGCGGATAGCGACAGTCGCAAGAGTCGCCGCGCTGCGACAGCTCGCCGGGCGAATTTGTTTCGCGGCGAATGTTGGCTGCGGCGTCGGGCGGGCCTTTTCATCGACCGAACGCCTCACAATTCCCGGGGCTCGCCCCATCGAGCGATACGAGCAGACGGCTCCGAGATTGCTGGTGCCGGCTGGTGACGGAGCGGCGACCTGCAACGCGATCGCGATAAGAACCGGTTTGCAAGCCGTAGCGCTGATGGTGTAGAAGAGTGGTGTTCACAGTGTCTCGTTTCGGCCCGTTTCCGGCGGGCTTGAAAACTTCAATCGCGCACGATGGCCCGCAGAGATGCGGGCTTTCGTGTTTCTAATCGGTCTTTGCGAGATCCGAAACTACGCCCTGCCGTCTGATTCGGCGCGTGAATGCGGTGAGCGAGTCATAGACGACGAGGACCTGGCCGCGCACCTTTACGGCGACAAGTTCGCCCTCCCGAATGAGGCCCGCGACGTCTTCCGGCGGCAAGCTTAGCTGGTACTGAACTTCGGCGAGCGAGACGAGCAAAGGGAATCCGGTTCGCATATCGGCGGGATTTTAAGAGGGGAGCGAAAAGCTTATCAAACCGACTCAGAACTCGCGGCGAGTGAAAACAGCGGTTTTAGGCAGGTTATTATTGCATTTCCTGTGTGCCCAACTTTTACTCGCCGCCGAGTTAGGCGCAGGCTTTCCGACGCACTCTGGATTTCTCGTCCTGAATCCGACGGCGCCATTTTGGATCGAGGTAAGCGGCGGGATAGGTTCCGGGGCAGTCATCCAGAATCCAGGGTCTCCGTGGCTTCAGCCGAGCACTGTGAAGTTCACGACAGTATTGTGCCCCTTTTAGTTCCTGTTGGATGACTTTCCATATCTTCTCTTCGCGTTCCGTGAGACTTAGCTTCTACCGCACGCGGGGTCCAGCATCTTGCGGACGGTGCCAGGCGTAGACAGGAGTTTGTCGTCGTGGATGAACAAGATGTTCACCATCAGCCGGATGACTTCCCGCGGCGTGAAATGGTCTCCGGCGGTTTCGTTGGCTAATTCGTTGAAACGCCGTATCAAATTCTCAAAGATTAGCCCCATCTGTTCGTTGCGAACCATATCGGGGTGAAGGTTCACATCGCAAGACTTTGACACGACGAGGTACAGGATGTTCGCCTCGCGCATCTTTTCGATTTCGGCCTCGAACTCGAAGTATTCGAAGATCGTGCGAACATTCGCCGAAAATCCTTTGATATAGCTGACGAGGTGCTTTTCGATATTGTCGGGATCGCCTTTGAGCCTCTCAAATGTCAGAGGAAAGTGATTGTGGAATCTCTGGCCTGCAGCTCGATTCAATACTTTGTCAAGGGCATCGTCCTTTAACTTTCCGCCTCGCTGCTTTTCATATGTGGCCAAGACTTTCTGCTTTGTCGGCTCCAGAACGCAGTCGAAACGACGAAGCACCGTCATAGGTAACATCACGCGTTCATATTGTGGGGGTCGATAGGGGCCGCGCAGGAGATCTGCGATCTGCCAGATAAGGTTCGCGTGATCTTGGTGGTTTGTCATTGGGCCAACCGGAAGATAACACGATAATTAAACTAAGGTTTTGGGCACATGTCCGATAATGCGACGATCGGGGTGAACACCCAAGACCCTTCTCAGGCCGTCGTGAGGCCGACGTCGTTATGAGATCAATCAGACCTGAAATCAGCAAAGGACCGTGCCCCTGGGGGCGGGCGCCGAAAATGCCGATTCGGTCGCTGGCGGGAATCGGAACATTTTTTAATTGCCTGCCCGTACGGGTCATGGTATAGGGTTCGCTACGCCAGCTTAGGCCCCGCTTTAAAATCCTTTTCCCCGGAGGATTTTCCAATGGCCTTCAAAATCAAAGACCTCATGATTTCCGTTTTAGCCGCAAAAGGTGCGGGCCAAAAAGAAATCTGCGACGATAGTTGTCCCGAGCTTAGCTGCGATATCGGCACAAACGGTTGCGACATCACACATTGTTCGGTGCATGCCTGCACCTTTAACACCGCGTGCACGGTGTGCAGCCGCAACAGCTGCGAGGCAAGTGCCCGCCTGCCACAGTCAACGCGTTTGCGCGCGTCCGATCTACCGAAGCCGAAGGCGCAATTGCGGCGCGCGCTCAAGCAGGTTGAAGCGCGGGAGCAGACCGTCGCCAAGAAGTTGCAGCCGCAGTCGGTCGAACAGATCGAGATGCTCGAAACCAAGCTGGTCCCTTTCCATCTAGCAGACCTAGAAATTCTTGAGCGTGACGCCTTCCCATCTCGGCATCCGTCTCGCCGTCACGCAGGCTATGCCCAAAATAGCGCCATCCATCAATTACTTGCTCGGGTGAACCGCGGCTGATTCCCAACTGCAGACGCTCGCCCGCGATGATGTTGCAGTCCTGCTATCCTCGGCCATGTAATAAGGATTCTCATATCGCATGTCGATCACAGCGGTGCCGATGTCAATACGCTTCGTCCTCGCACCAGCTGCGGCGAGCAACGGAAATGGCGACGCCAGCTGCCGGGCGAAGTGATTACGATTGCCGCCGTCGACAAAATTCTGGCGCTGGCCGGAAACGACACCAGGATTGTCGCGGGGCACGGCCCGCTCGGCAACAAGCACATGCTGGTCATTGCACGTAGCCGTGTCGAGAAACTAAAAACCGCGGGAAAATCCGCGCTGGAAGCCGTGGCGCAAAAGCCCTTCGCCGATGTCGACGCCGCCTGGGGCCAGGGCGTCATCAACAGCGACCAGTTCGTGCAAATCGTTTATTTAACTCTCTGAGCTATATACATTATTTGATAAACCTTTATTTCGTTTCGATGAATCAAAGGGGGGAGGCGATTGAACGGCGATGGTCAGCACCATTTTAGGCGCGCTTCTTCCCATGCTGGTCACTTTCCTGCTGGGGTTCTTCGCCGCCTGGCGCCGGGATTTTGGCCCGAAGGACGCCTCGACCCTGAACCGGATGGTGCTGGTTTACGCCGTGCCTCTCGCGCTTTTTGCCGGAACTGTCACCACTTCGCGGGCCGCGCTGGTGCAAGACGTTTCGCTGGTGATTGCGTTGTGCGCCGCCATCATAAGCCTGTATGGCGCGGTGTTTCTCTTGTGCCGTTTTGTTTTTCATTTTCAACCAGGCCGGAGTGCGCTGGCGGCGTTGACAGCTTCCGCGCCGGCGGTGCCCTTCGTAGGTCCCGCGGTTCTCGGCGATCTGTTTGGACGGTCGAGCGCCGTTCCGATCGCGATATCCAGCCTGGTCATTAACCTTACCGTGGTGCCGGTCACGCTGCTGATTCTGGCTTTGGGTGCGACGGTGAAAAACAACACGGCGGAGACTGCTTCAGCCGCGCCAGGCGAAAAGCAGTCCGCGTCATCCGCCGCGTCTCAGCTCTCGCTTCTCGCGTCCAAGCTCGGGGACACGGTGAAAGAGCCGATCGTTTGGGCGCCGGTTCTGGCGTTCGTCGTCGTCCTGTGTGGATTGCACATTCCGAAACTCCTCATCCACTCGATTGCCATGCTAGGAAGTGCGTCCGGAGGCGTGGCCATGTTCGCCTGCGGCATTGTGCTGGCCGCCGGGAAAATCGAAATCAACAAAACCGTTTTGTCGCTTGTCTTGCTCAAAAATATTCTGCAGCCCGCTCTCGTCCTGATTGGTTTGCGCTGGATCGGTTATGGCGATCCCATCGCCAGCGAGGCAGTGCTCACCACGGCCATTCCCACCATGCCGCTGGTGATCATGTTCGCCATGCAATATCGCATTGAAGAGGGCGAGGCGGCTTCCGCCGTGTTCCTCAGCGTGGTGGGCTCGGTCGTTTCCATGGGAATTTTCATCGCGCTCACCAAATAAATTTACGAATTCACTCGATAGCAAAGGAGGATTCCGATCATGACTCAAGTCGAAGCTCTTGCTAAGTACGCCGCCCGCGCTTCCTACGCCGATCTCTCGGCCGAATCGCGCCGCCAATTGCCCATCCACATTCTGGATTCGCTGGGCTGCTGCATTGCGGCCCTCGGCGCTGGTCCAGTGCAGGCCTGTCGCGAACAGGTCGCGGAATTCGGCGCCGCCGGCCCGAGCACCTCGACCACCTCGGGCGACGCGGGCTCCTCGTGTTCATTAATCGGCGGCGGCCACGCCAACCCGATCTACGCCGCGTTCTGGCACACCGCACTCGTACGCTACGTCGATTTCATGGACAACTTCCTGGCGCAAACCGAAACCTGCCACACCGCCGACAATTTCGGCGTTGCGCTCACCATCGCCGACTACATCGGCGGCAGCGGACGCGACCTGATGCTCGGCGTGGCAGTGGGCTACACCGTGCAGTCCCGCTTCGTCGATCACGCCAACTTCATGACCAGCGGCTTCGACCACACTTCGCAATTGGCCTTTTCGCTGAATGCCGCCGCCGGCCGCCTGCTCGGCCTGACCGAGCCGGAGATCGCGAGCGCCATCGCCATGGCCGCGGTCAGCGATGCGTCCTTCGCCGTGGTTCGCGCCAAGCCGCTCTCGCAGTGGAAAGGCCTGGCTTCATCGCAGTCGGCGCTCGGCGCGATGAATACCCTCTTCCTCGCGCGCCGCGGCGTTCAGGGACCGCTGCAAGTGATCGAAGGCCCGCTGGGCATTGACCATCTCTTGCGAATGCAGATCAACATCGACTGGGACAAAGAAGGCTACGAAGGTGTCGTGGGCAGCACCATCAAAAAATACAACTCCATGATCCACACCCAGTCCTCGGTCCATTGCATGGTCGAAATCGCGCGCCAGAACAAAATCGATCCCAGCAAGGTTGTCTCAATCGAAGCGGAGGTCTTCCAACTGGCCTACGACTTTGCCGGGGGCGGCCTTTACGGCATGGACAAAGTCATCCGCATCAAGGAACAGGCCGATCACAGCTTGCCCTACTTGCTGGCGGTGGCCCTTCTCGACGGCGATGTGATGCCGGCGCAATTCCAGCCGGATCGCATCGCGCGAGCGGACGTCCAGAACTTGCTGAAGAAAGTTTCGGTCCGGCCCAATCACGAATTCACCGAAGAGTATCCCGCGAAAATGCCCGCCAGGATCACCGTCCGGCTGCAAGACGGAAAAGTGATCGAGCACGAAGTTCAGGATTACCCGGGTCTCGCCTCCCGTCCGTTCACCTGGGATGAATCGGTCGAGAAGTTCGACAGGCTGGTGACTGGTCGCGCTGATCCAGCGTTGTCCGCGGAAATTAAAGACACCGTACGTTCCATTGAAAACATTCAAGTCCGGGAACTGATGAAACTCCTCGCCGGCGTCAAGGCCGGCCAGCGCACCGCCGCGTCATCGGGCGCCCGCTGAGGTCACCGCAAACGAATCGTCACGAAACAAAAAGGAGAATACACATGGCGACTACCGAAAAGCAGGTTCGTGAAATCTTCGAGGGACTCGAGACCGGCGATGGCGCCGCATTCTTTGCCTATGTGGCCGACAACGTGGACTGGATTGTCGAAGGCACCCACCCGCTGGCCGGCCACTATCTCAGCAAGGAAGCTTTCATCGACGGCACCTTCACCAAACTGGATCAGATTCTCCCGCAGGGCACAGAGCTTAACGTGGAGCACGTCTTGGTGAGTGGCGATTGGGCGGTGGTCGAATTGCACTCCCTCGCTACCGCCAAAAACGGATTCAGGTTTGACAATCGCTATTGCTGGGTCTGCCGTTTCGCTGCTGGCAAGATCGTGGAGGTTCGTGCCTACCTCGATTCGGCTCTCGTCGCGAAACTCTTCCAGGAAAATCCGCTGCCCGCGGCGAACAAGGCCTCGCGAGCCGCGCTGTAGACGTCACACTCGACAAAAAAACTCATGGTTTGTCAGCCACGCCAGCGATCAGGACATGAAACCGTTCGCCGTGAAGAGAAATTTCAAATGGAGAAACAGATGAGTAATTCGATGAGGTTTGTGGGAGTCGTACAAAAATGTTTTCGGTCCATTTGCGTTGGTTTATTGCTGTTGGCCGGCAGCGTGCTCTCCGCGCAGAACCGGCCGCAGGGCGTCAAAAATATTGTTCTAGTGCATGGCGCCTGGGCCGATGGTTCCGGCTGGCGCGGCGTCTACGACATTCTGGTCAAGGACGGCTACAACGTCAGCATGGTGCAGGAGCCGGAGACGACCTTCAACGACGATGTGACCGCCACCAAGCGGATTCTCGCGCTGCAGGATGGACCGACCATTTTAGTCGCGCACAGTTATGGCGGCGCGGTAATTACCGAAGCTGGCGTGGATCCATCAGTCGTCGGCCTGGTCTATGTCGCGGCACACATGCCCGACGCCGGCGAGAAAGAATCCGAAGACGGCAAGCGCTTTCCCAGCGACCTGGCCAAATCCGGAGCAACCAAGTCCACGCCGGACGGTTTCACCTACATCGACCCGGCGCGCTTTCATGAATTGTTCTCGGCCGACCTGCCCGCCGATCAGGCCGCGTTCATGGCGCGCTCGCAGGTCTTCAACTATGGACCAAATTTTTCCGGGACGATCACCGCCGCGGCCTGGAGAACCAAACCGAGCTGGATGGTGGTGGCCGGAAGCGATCGCACCATCAACCCCGACCTGGAACGCTGGTACGCCAAGCGCGCCAACAGCCACACCACCGAAGTCCCCGGCGCCAGCCACTGCGTATTCATCTCCCATCCCAAGGAAGTTGCCGGCGTAATAGAAAGCGCCGCGCGCGCGTCCGCGAAGTAGCCTGGATTCTGCAAATGGTTTCACATGTATGTAATTTCGCAAAGGAGGAAACATGGCCATTTACTCTGGTAAGGACATGCCCAAGGAAGTCGGTCGTACGACAATGGATGTTGAGGTCAAGAATTGGCTCAAAGACGGCCCGGTCCTGGGCTCGCATGAACCGATAGCCGCGCAGCGTGCGGCGCACGACCGGTTTATCGACGCCGACAAACCGCCCATCGGGAAGGTCGAACATCTAGGCCTCGCCGGTCCGCACGGCACCATTCCGGTCCGCTGCTATCATCCGTCGAAGCCCGGCCTGGCCGACGGCGCCGCACTCGTCTACCTGCACGGCGGCGGTTACATCGTCGGCTCGCTCGATCAGTTCGACACCGCGATGCGGCTCTTCGCCGAAAACAGCGGCGCGCAAGTGTACGCCGTCGACTACAAGCTCGCGCCGGAATACAAGTTTCCGGTTCAGATCGAAGAAGATGAGTTCGTCGTGCGCTGGATCCACGAACACGCCAAGGAGCGCGGCGTCGACCCGGCACGCATCGCGCTCGGTGGGGATTCGGCGGGCGGCAACCAGACCTGCGTCGTGGCTCTCAAACTCCGCGACGAGGGCGGTCCCAAACTCGCGCTGCAGATGCCGATCTACCCCGAGGCCGCGCTGCCGTTCAACACTCGCGCTGGCATTGAGAACCGCAGCGGCTCGTACGTCGATACCGCCGGCGTGCTGCTCTTCGCCTGGTGTTACATTCCGCAAGGCGTCGACTATTCGCAGCCGTACATCACGCCGCTAAACGCACCCAGCCACGCCAATCTGCCCAAGACGCTGCTGGTCACCTGCGGATTCGATATGCTCCGCGACGTGGCCCATGCGTACGGGTTAAAACTCGCCGCGGCTGGCAACGACCTGACCTACGTGCACTACGACGATCTGCCGCACGGCTTCATTCAGATGACGCGACATTCAAAGCGGTGCATGGAGTCGACTTTGGAGGTCGCGCGGCTCGTCGGCCAAGCGCTGAAAGGGTCGAAGGCCGCCGCGGCGAAACGATAAAGCGACCGATTACAAACGGGATGCATAAATCAGAAGCGTTGCGACGCCGTCGCCGCCGGTCCGAGGCCGGCGTCGCACAAGCGTGGCCAGTCAATGCGCATACAACCCCAACTATGAGTTCGAAGGCGTGGTAGGTTCCCCTATCCGACTTGAAGGGCAAGGACAAACTTGGTTCGGGAGCCTTCGGCCCAAAAACGGTTGATTCTGGGCAGTTGATCTTTTCATTTTGCGGTGAATAGAATCAATGATTTGGAAGGCGTGCGCTGGCAAGGTTTTTGGGCACAATGGAATGTTAGCAAGTCGGCGCTGCTAAACGCACCGCTGAAGAAGCAACTCTTCTCGCCGAATCTAGGACATGGTGCGGACGTCTCGCGCTCTCAGTAAGCTACGAACAGAATGCCAACGGGGATTTCGCCGCTGCGTGCTCGGGGCTCGTACGCCCAATCGGCTAAGCGCAAAAGTGCCCTACTGGAACTTCACATGATTAATGCGTCAGGCATCACTGAGATTTCCCTGGAATTCCGACTGCGGAGCAGAGCAGAACCGTGAGACGTCCGATGGAGCGCCCAAGCGTTATTATGGTGCGACAAAACGCTGCGGAGTCGGCCGGAGCGAGAGGTAGAATCGAGATTCGCGGGTGGTGCTGGGAAGAAGGCAAATGCAGAAAAACTCATGGATTTGGATCGCGGTAGTGTGGTTCTTCGTGGTCCGGGTATCAGAATACTACGCTTTGCGCACGGACTTAGGATATCAACTGACTTGGGAGGGAAGCTTTCGCTATACGGTAGTTGAGTTGGGGTTCTGGTTAATTATGACGCCGATCATGGCCCGGTGGGCGGAGAAATTTCCGCTGGAACGCCCGGCGCTGGTCAAGAATATGGCAGTCCTGCTTCTATTGAATCTAGCCACCGAATTGTTGTACTCATCGTACCGCGTGAAATTGCACCACTTCGTATACCCCGATTTTGCTCTGCACTCCTTTTGGCGCCAGAGTCAGACATACCTGATCGACAATTCCGTCATAGTTGCAGGGTTCTTTTGGGCCATTGTCGGCATTCACCACGCGATAACGGCTGCGCGCACATCTCAGCAGCGAGAGCAGGAACTCGTAAAAGCTCAACTTGAAATGTTAAAGGGCCAACTGCAGCCTCATTTTCTGTTTAACACACTGAACTCGATTTCGTGGCTCATGCGGGAAGACGTGGAAGCAGCGGACAACATGATGACGTCTCTCGGCGAGTTGCTACGTACAACCTTGTCCGTTTCCGCGAGCGAAGAGGTTCCACTGCGCCGGGAACTGAGCATGCTGGAGCTGTACCTGTCGATTGAGCGCGCGCGCTTCCAAGACCGGCTGAGAGTGCTGGTAAACGCCGATCCCGAAACGCTCGACTGCAATGTTCCATGCCTTTTGCTGCAGCCGATCGTCGAAAACGCCGTTCGACACGGAATTTCCCGGCTTGATCGACCGGGCTCCGTGGAGGTTCGAGCAGCGTGCGTTGGCACGGAGCTGTCCATATCGATTCTGGACGATGGTCCCGGAATAGCAGCGGAGTCCACCTGGAGGGAGGGCATAGGCTTGGCCAACACGCGGGCGCGTCTGGAAAAGCATTATGGCGAGATGCAATCTTTGCGATACACCAACCGGAACGAAGGTGGCCTGATTGTGGAGATTCGCCTTCCGCTGCGACTGCACATAGCAACCGGCGAGAATGGCGATGGGAGTCGTTTGCGTGAAATTGCGAACCGTAATCGTTGATGACGAATTACTCTCCCGCAAGAAGATCCGCGCCTTTCTGCAGGAGTACACGGAGTTTCAAGTTGTTGGAGAATGCGCGGACGGAGAGCAAGCGGTCGCCGCTATAAGTGCGCTGAGACCGGATTTGCTGTTTCTGGACGTGCAAATTCCCGGGCGTAATGGATTCGAGGTGCTTGACGGCGTGGCGGCGAAGGCACTGCCGGCGGTTATTTTCATCACGGCTTTCGACAAGTATGCGGTGCGAGCATTTGAAGTGCGGGCTCTGGATTATCTTCTAAAACCTTTCAATAAAGCCCGATTCGCGGAAGCACTGAAGCGGTGTCACGAGCGCAAAACATGCGTGAATGGCGCAGAGCGCAAACACGAATTGAAGGCAGCTTTGCAAGAGATTCAGAGGGAATCTCGAGACAGTGAACGAATCTTGATCAAGTCCGGATCGCGAACCATATTCTTGCGCAAGGGAATGATCGAATGGGTCGAGGCGCAAGGTGATTACGTAAAGTTCCACATCGGCAAGGAAAATTACATACTGCGCGAAACGATGACGGCAGCGGCCGAACGCCTCGACCCGAACCGTTTCGTGCGTATCCATCGATCTCGAATTGTGAGCCTGGACCACGTTCGCGAAATTCGCCCCTTGTGGGGTGGTGATTATTCGGTGTTGCTGCGCGACGGTACGGAACTCACTATGAGCCGCACGTACCGAGCCAGTCTGCAAGCCGCGCTGGGTGGGCAACATTCATTGAGCGAGCGAACAAATGAGTGAAGCAGGTTTCGCATCCGCTTAGACTGCCGCAAGAATATTTTCGACGCATTCGACCCGCCTCCTATCGCATTCCAATCTCTGCTGGTCGCAAACCCGTTGTGCTAGCCCCGCCGGCATCCTAGATTCCCTCGCGTCGTATCGAATTCTCCTTTTGGCAAAAGCCTGGGGAGGCCGGTCGCAAACCAACGGTAAGCGTATCCAAAGAAGGAGACAACATGAAATTCAGAACAACGATGTGCCTCACTGCGATGATTCTTTTATCTGCCGCCCTTGTATATCCGCCTCGACTGCGAGCGCAAGACAAGCGCGACCACTACCGCGTATTTAATCTCGGCAATCTCAGCGGAACGGCTAGCGAAGGCAACACGATCAACAACATAGGCTGGGCAATGGGCGCCGCAGATCAATCAGGAAATGTTACCGAGCACGCCACCGTGTGGATCTACGGATTAAGGTTCGATCTCGGGACGCTCGGCGGCCCCAACAGTGACGTCCAATGGCCGAACAAAAACGATCACGGGCAAATCGCCGGTTTTTCCGAAACCGCTGCTCTCGATCCATACGGCGAGTCGTGGAGTTGCACTGCCTTCACCCCCACGGGCATCCCCACAGGACACGTATGTACCGGTTTCGTGTGGCAGTATGGCGTGATGAACCCGCTGCCTACGCTGGGCGGTAACAACGGATTTGCCTCCGGAGAAAACAATTTGGGTCAGATAGTCGGCTGGGCAGAAACTCAAGTTCACGATTCAACCTGCGTGCTGCCGCAAGTGCTCCAGTTCCTCCCAGTCGTTTACGGCCCAGGATTGGATCAGATCACCGCGCTCCACACTTACGTTCAAAATGGCGTTCCGGACCCCGACGGAGCTGCCACGGCTATTAATGACAACGGCCAGATCGTCGGCATCTCCGGAACCTGTGACACTTCCGTCGGCGCGTTCAGCGCCATGCACGCGTTGCTCTGGGAAAATGGCAGTGTCATCAACCTCGGCAATCTCGGCGGTCAAGGCTGGAATACTCCGATGGCCATCAACCATCGCGGCGATGTCATCGTCGGATTTTCCGATCTGCCCGGCGACGTCGCCGGAGGAGTGCTCAACCCAAATTTCCACGCGTTCATTTGGACAAAAGCAAGCGGCAAAATGACGGACATCGGCGTGCTCCCCGGCGATAGCCTCAGCGAAGCTCTGGACGTCAACGATCAAGGTCAAGTGGTGGGCGTATCGCTCCCCTCCTTTCACGCCTTCCTCTACGAAGATGGCGAGATGCTTGACCTCAACTCCTTAATCCCTAAAAGTTCGCCGCTGCTCTTGATCGGCGCCAACGGTATCAACGAAAAAGGCGAGATCACCGGCCAAGCGTGCGTCGTCTCCGATGGCGGTTGCCCGCTGGGCGCGAACATTCCAGCGTTTCTGGCCTTTCCCCACTACCAGGGCTACGGGGACGCCAGCGTTGACGCCACCTCCGAAGCCCCCAATAGCGAAGCCGCAAGTATTACCGTGTCCGAAGGCATCCGCCAGCAGATGATGCGCAAGCTAGCCTTCGGCCACTTCGGGCCTGAGCCGGCAATATCGCAAGCGGCGAACGAAAAAAGATAGCAATCGCCAATGTTGTATCCAGCGCGGGAAGTCAAGCGCCGCGAAGCGCGAAGGAACGAGGGTAGGAAGCCCCTCCTACTCTCGTTTCTCGGATGCAATCAACCGTCGGCCATTTTGCCGCCGCGAAAACCCATCGCGAGAAGGAGATCAAAATGAATCCGCTTGCTCTTTGGCTGAAGGTCGGCGTTGTTGCCATGCTTGCCCTGTTTGTGGGCATGGAAGATCGGCTCCCCGGCTCGGTCTCTTTCCGTGACTACACAAAAGCATCCGCTGCCGACGATAGAAACATGGTCGCGGCGCTGGACGCTGCCTACCAGGCTGCCGTCAAAAAGAACGATGCCTCAACAATGGATCGTATTCTGGCTGACGATTTCACACTCGTGACGGGTTCCGGCAAGACTTACACCAAAGCTGATTTGCTCGAGGAGGCGCGAACCGGCCGGTTCGTCTACGAGCATCAAGAAGACAGCGCGCAGATGGTTCGCATTTGGGGCGATGCCGCGGTTGTGACCGCTAAGTTGTGGGAGAAAGGTGCGCAAGACGGAAAACCATTCGACTATACAGTTTGGTTCTCGGACACATATGTGCGTACCGCGACAGGCTGGCGCTATGTATTCGGCCAGTCGTCTTTGCCGTTGCCGAAGGCTCCGCAGCAAACCGGTAAATCGTGCTAAGTAATGGGTAGCACACAGAACGACGGAGGGCTTATGCCGACGATTTCAAATGACAACAAAGTGGCGACGTTAATTAATGTGTTTACGCTGGAACCGGAAAATCAGCAGAAGGTGGTGGATATGTTAGTGGAGACGACGGAGAAGGCCATGAAGCATATTCCCGGGTTTGTTTCAGCGAGCATTCACAAGAGCCTGGATGGAGTGCGCGTCGTTAACTATGCGCAGTGGCGGAGCAAGGAAGATTGGGAGGCGATGATGGATAGTCCAGAAGCGCAGAAGCACATGAAGCCGTTTTTTGAGATTGCCAAGGTGGATTTTCATTTGTATGAAGTGGCGGACGCGATTGAGGTGCGGGGCGCGTCGGCGTAGGGTGTAGTAAAAGAGAAAAGCGATGCAGCTTGCCAGAGGAATTCAGAACCGCGATGGAGATCGCTTCCTTGTGCACATCCATCCCGATATACTTCACGCTATTCATGTGAGGGCGCTCCTTTTTGTTGTGGGTTCGAGCCGAACACTCCAAACCCTACTCCAAAAGAAGGGCCCTTTTATATTGCGTCGCGTTACCGGACACTGAGAATCGGTAGATCGCCACGTGTCCTGAAGCGGCGGTGATCTCAATGGATCGACGCAACACTAAGTTAGTACCCCCTTGCATTGAAAACAAAAGCCAAAATCGCTCGCTAGGGTAAGACCAGCAGGAACGCTGCCCTGCCTAGGTTTTGGCCGAGTGCAGCCAAACAGGCGGTACTCCCGCGGAAGCATCGCCGTATCAACCGCCCGGAAGGTGTTGCATTGACCGGTTGAGCTGGCAGCGTTCATCGGGAGTTACGTTTCGAATACGCTTCGCGGATTCCGACAACCGCAGGCGGCGACGACGGTTTATCTTGGCCGTGAGGACTGGGATGGAATCGTCGAACCTTATTTTTTGTGTTCTGGTTTTCTGTGTGCTGTTTGTGTCTGGTGGTGTGTGTGCGCAGACGACGGCCTGGCAGCCAGCGCCGCCACACACTCAAATTGCGATATGGCCAGGCGCTGTGCCGGACGCACAGGCCGCGCCTGGGCCGGAGGATACGGCGATCGTCAAGGATCACCTGGTCGCCGGGAGGACGTGGGTCTGGGTGAAGAATGTGACGCAGCCGACGATGACGGTTTACTCGCCAACGGAAAAAAATACGGGCGTTGCCGTCGTGGTGTTTCCTGGCGGCGGTTTTGAGGGACTGGCTATCGACCTGGAAGGCACGGAAGTTTGCGACTGGCTGACGTCGCGAGGAATTACGTGCGTGTTGCTGAAATATCGCGCGCCGAGCGCGCCCTATGATTGGCACTGCGATTGCCGGCCCAACCACGGTTTAAACAAATCCACACTGGCGCTGGAGGATGCGCAGAGAACGATCGGCTTGGTGCGATTGCATGCCGGGGAGTGGCACATCGATCCGTACAAGGTCGGAGTGATTGGTTTCTCGGCGGGTGGATATCTGGTGGCGGAAGTCAGTACGGACTACGCGCACCGTTTGTACAAGCCTATCGATGCGGCAGACAAAGAAAGCGCTCGCCCGGATTTCGCGGTGGCAGTTTATCCGGGTCATTTGTCGACTGGGGCCGAAACCTATGGATTGAATCCGGAAGTTCCGGTGACTCGCGAGACGCCCCCGACGTTTTTGCTGCAAGCCGAGGATGACAAGGTCGACGGCATAGACCAGTCGGTGGCTTACTACATCGCGCTACAGAAGGCACACGTGCCCACCGAAATGCATCTCTACGCTCAGGGCGGACACGCTTTCGGGCTGCGGCGCACGACGCTTCCGATCACGGAATGGCCGCAGCTGGTGGAGGCGTGGCTGGTGACGATCGGAATGCTTTCGAACTAATTGGTAGTTGGATGCCAACTCCTGATAAGTCGTGCGGATCCACTTATCAGGACTCAGTTCGCCAGTCGCTAGCGTTTTCGATGCTGGAATTCCGCCACGGGACGGCGCCGTGTGATGACCGCGTAAGGCGCTCAGAAATTCGTGCACTCGCGGGCAATCAGTTTTCTCCTCGAGGGCGAAACAAAAACTCGAGCCAAGAGTACTTTCCTCAATGCTGACGGCCGTTGTGCGATTGCGCTGCTGAATTTTCGAGCGGTTCTGAAGATCCCAGGAGTCAGCTTTTGTCACTGTCCGATTCTGTGCAGGCGGGAGCTCTGTGAGCGTTTTTAGATCGGGCAGTCCGTGAGCAACAAATGGCCCTCTCGCACCGCAGGGCAGTTCGGCCAGTGCGCGCGCAAAATGCTCCTTCGGATTGTTATCCCGCAGCCGATGCATCGCACGGTTGGGCTCGATGGAGGCTCCACGCTAGCCGTCGGTTGATCGGACTGACGAGCGGTGGAACCGCAGATTCTAATAACGGTGCGGCGGTTGAGACGGAACTCGCGCGCAATCCGAGCTTTCGGCCAGCCCTCGGCAAACTTGGCTCGCACAGCATCTGCCAAAGGACCGTCGATTCGATTGGCCGGAGCCTTCCTCGGAACTCGGTAATATCCTCGCTTCATTTTCTTGTTCTCACCTCACAAACCTTGCCATTCCAGGTGATGCGATCTTTTCGCGTCCAAGACCAAGACAGCGCCCAGTTTTCACGTCCAACTGCGTCCAAAACTGAGCAGACTTGTGACAGCTGATTCTACTAATAGTGGACGACGAGCGTTCAATGGCGTCAAATTGAAGGTACGAGCGCGTTTCCAACAGTTCTAACATTTGGAATGGAGGGCGGTCGGTAACGCCTTCCGCTGACGAGACTTAGAAGTGAGGGATGCAAATTCGATCCCCACCGCCCCTACCAAAGTTTCCTGTTCTCAATCTCTTATATCGTTAAGGACCCTTCAATCGGAACAAACGCTTTGACCAAGGTCAAGTTTCCGGTCAGCGAAGCCTTTTGATTTCAATGATTTGCGCAGCCTGAAAGACGTACAGTTGAACGGGAATCCTCACAGCCTCCGCAAGTACCGCGTGGATTGAAACTCAGGACCGGACTGAGAGTAAATTTGATCGGTCACCGCGAGGTGCCGGCTGATGTGTTTTTCGACGAGCCGCAAAGTCGCGCCAGAGTCCATATTGGTTTCGCACCACCTCGTCTCTGGATAACTTCCGGCTTGCCCGCGATTCGCTCAGAATCGCCGGACATAAGCTAATTTGACTGTAGGAATCGCCGAGCAGTCATTGTAAACGTTTCGCTGTCCAGCTCCGGACGACACAATGTGCAAAAACGACAAAGATCAGGGGAACGCCCAGAGTCGGGCGGCTTGGCCTACGAGCGTTCGACCTTGGGGGTCGACTGAGCTCCTAGCGGTTCGCGGAAAGGATCCATCGGAATCGGCGCGTACTCGACCTCGATGATCTCGAGATGGTCCGTCTTCGCTGGCGCGCGCAGGTCCACGCGATCGCCGGGGCTCGCCTTCATCAACGCATTGGCGAGAGGCGAGCGCCAGCTGATGTAGCCGCAGTCGAGGTCCACCTCGTCGATGCCGACGATCGAGACGATGTGTTCAAGGCCGGCGGCGTCCTTGTAGGTCACGGTTGCGCCGAAGAAGACGCGCGTAGCGGCTGACCCCGACCGCGGAGCGGCGGGATCGACGACCACGGCCGCGTCAATGCGTTTCGTGAGAAAGCGAATCCGCGAATCGATCTGGCCTAACCGTCGCTTGCCGTAGAGGTAATCGGCGTTTTCACTGCGGTCCCCGTTACTAGCAGCCCACGCTACGACTTCCACCACCGCGGGCCGCTCGCGACTCAGTAGGAACAGATGCTCGTCTTTCAACCGCTGCAACCCGGCGGGCGTGATGTAGTTTTTGAGCGTCGGCCCCGCTTCCTCGCGCACCGGTCCTCGGAGCGGCCGCTTTGTTCGCATTTGCCAATCTGCCATGGGATTTCGTGTACTTGAGGATGACCCAATCTCGGAACGTCCGCGCCTCGGTCGCGATAATTCCTCGCATGGTGAACGTGACGTACGCGGGCTAGACGTCGAATCATACATCGGTCTTTCCTGTGGCACTCTTGGAAAATGCGGTGACCCGTCCGATTGCATATCAAGGCGAAGAAGCACGCGGTTCACCTGAGCGATGAGCCGATCAGGTGCCCATTCCCAATGAATTGTTTGTGTTCGACCTGTAGGCTCACACTGATTCCGGGCGAGTGTCGATTATACGGAAGCAATCCAAGATGGGCACCGTGCGGATCAGTACCCGGAAGTCGGTTTCCCTCCAGCAAATGGTGGGTCATTGCTGGCGCGTTTTTCGATACCAATCCGATGCGGCTTCGACCTGCATACATCTGGTGAGCCCGTGTGCGTCCGGGGCAAGACATGACTTGTAAACCCAGGGATCCTCTACGCGGTGCAAGGCGCGCGTTCATGTTGAGCGCGTCAGCGATGCCGCGGTGAGTCGATACCTCGGAGGATGAGATCAATCCCGGCGAGAAAATCCATTCGGTCGTCGTGAGCGCGCACCTGTCCAGCTAAGCTGCGTGTAAAAGGGTACTCATGCGGATCGAGCCGCGACCACATCGTCGCGACCGCCTCCAGGAAGTCGGATCTGTCGAGGCCTTGCGTGCGAGCGAGCTGGCCGTTGGCCGCGTTCTGCCCGCCGACGCCAAGGATGTAGTGCAGCAACGCAGACACCGTGGCCCACTGTTCCTTGCCCGGCACGCCAAGAGCACGAACCTGCTGGCCCAGGGGTTCCAGGATGCGCACCATGGGCAACAGCCCCGCGGGACTTGTGAGCGCGGAGCCAACCCATGGATGCGCGTCGATCGCGTCGAAAAGGCCCAGTGCGAGGGCGCGAATGGTGGCCTTCGGTTTTGCGCCGGCCATGCCCGCCACCATCGTGCGAGCGATGATGGTGTCGCAGGCGGCCGTCAGAAGCTCGCTCTTGCTGGCGATGTGCCAATAGATAGCGCCGGGGCCGGTGGCGAGCCGCGCGGACAGGGTGCGGAATGTCAGGCCACTTTCACCGCCCGAGTCCAAGAGCTCGATCGACGCTGCAATGATGCGATCCCGGGAGAGCGATTCCTCCCGTCGTTGGCTGCTTCGTGTTTTTTTGACCATGCCTTATCTTGACACAGATGGAACAGCATTCCATAATTATGGAATGCTGTTCCATAGACTGGGGAGTTGGCGAGGGGCGGATTCCATGACAAAGAGATTTGTATGAATACTCCGGTCACGCACGATGTCATCATTTCCGGCGCAGGGCCTGTAGGTCTATTCCTCGCCTGTGAACTGGCGTTGGCCGGATGTTCGGTCCTCATAGTGGAAAAGGCGGAGAATCCGCATTCGCCCTTGAAGCAGCTTCCTTTCGGGATAAGGGGACTTTCTGCGCCTACGATTGAAGCGCTTTACCGGCGTGGGTTGCTAAAAGAACTCGAGGTCCATAAACGCCTTAAAAATCCCCACCAAAATTCGGGAGAAGGATCACGTCGTCAGGTTGGGCACTTCGCCGGCATTCCATTTCGTGAGGGCGATATTGATACCTCACAATGGAAATATCGCCTGCCAAGCTCGACTGACACGAGTCTAATTTCTGAAATGCAGGAGCTTGAAGCGGTGCTCGCCCGTCGCGCTGAAGCCTTGGGTGTCGAAATCAAGCGCGGGCTTGCCGTGACTGGCTTTCAGCAAACCGAGGACGGAGTCACGGTTCAGTCCGATGACCAATCTTTTCAAGGCAAATGGCTCGTGGGTTGCGATGGAGCCCGGAGTGTTGTTCGCAAGGCAGGAGGTTTTGAATTCGCCGGTACGGAGCCAGAATTCACCGGCTATACGACTTTAGTGGACATTGCCGATCCGGAGAAGCTCAAGCCCGGCCGAAACGTGACACCCAAAGGCATGTACCTTCAATCCCAGCCAGGTTACGTAGTCATACGGGATTTTGATGGCGGTGCATTTCACAATTCAGAAAAGCCAATCACGCGTGAACACGTGCAGGAGGTTTTACGCCGCATCTCGAACACCGACGTGACGATCAATGCTTTGAATGTTGCAACCACGTGGTCGGACCGAGCACGGCAGGCCACAACCTACCGCAAAGGGCGGATTCTTTTGGCTGGCGATGCCGCGCACATTCATTCGCCGTTGGGAGGGCAAGGCCTCAACCTCGGACTCGGCGATGCCATGAACCTGGGCTGGAAACTTGCCACAACCATCCAAGAGAGAGCGCCGGGGGGACTGCTGGACAGTTATCAAACGGAACGACACCCGATGGGTGCACAAGTTCTGGATTGGTCGCGCGCTCAAGTTGCAGTCATGGGAACAGGACCACAGGGGCGCGCGCTGAATGCAATTTTCCGCGACCTTATGAATACGCGCGATGGCGCCACCTATTTTGCAGGAAGGGTGTCGGGAGTTTTCACGCATTACAGCCTCGGCGGCGAGCACCCTCTCGTAGGCCATAGCGTTCCCAACTTTGAGTTCGAAGACCGTACGAAGGTTGGCGGGCTCATGCACGATGGCCACGGGATACTGGTTGATTTCAATACGAATACATCACTTAAAACTTTGGCGAACGAATACGGCCACCGAATGAAATATGTTTCGGGGCAGGCGACAGAACAATTCGGCTTGAGCACCGCACTGGTACGCCCTGATGGGATTATCGCCTGGGCCTCTGACATCGAACCAGATTGCCGCGAACTCCAGAAGGCTGCCGCTCGCTGGTTCCTGAAGGAGACAATATGAACACTCCGGTCACGATCATCGGTGCCGGGCTCGGTGGACTGACGCTTGCGCGCGTCCTCGACGTTTACGGCATTGCAGCGACGGTCTACGAAGCGGAAGCCTCGGCGAATGCGCGAGCGCAGGGTGGCATGCTCGATATCCACGAACAAAACGGGCAAATCGCCCTCAAGGCTGCGGGACTCTTTGACAAGTTCATTGAGATCATCCACCCCGGCGGTCAGCAAGGGCGCGCACTCGACAAGGACGGCAACGCGCTCTTCGATCACCCCGACGACGGTACAGGCGGTCGACCCGAGGTGCCCCGAGGAGAGCTCCGCCGAATACTGCTTGAATCACTTCCTCCCGACACGGTCCGATGGGGACACAAAGTCAGCGTTGCGACCCCACTTGGCGGCGGGCGGCATGAGTTGAGGTTTGTTGATGGTTCAGGCTTGACGACGGACCTCCTCGTGGGGGCCGACGGCGCCTGGTCGAAGGTTCGTCCACTGCTCTCTGACGCGAAACCGGCGTATGCCGGGATCACCTACGTCGAGACGTATCTGTACGACAGCGACAATCGACACAAGGCGAGTGCCCAAGCGGTTGGCGGCGGCATGCTGTTTGCGATGGCGCCGGGAAAAGGCATAATGGCGCACCGCGAGCCCAATGGCGTACTGCATACGTACGCGGGGTTGAAAAAACCCGAGGACTGGA
The DNA here is from genome assembly GCA_035602855.1 of Candidatus Acidiferrales bacterium. Lineage (GTDB taxonomy): Bacteria > Acidobacteriota > Terriglobia > Acidiferrales > UBA7541 > Palsa-295. Next base: position 41,934 of record DATNLN010000265.1, on the reverse strand, counting down.
TTGCTGGCATCGACTTCTCCAATCCAGCGGTTGCCGTGGCCTGCGTCGCCAAAGAGTTCGACGGCTGGGCCCCCGAGCTTACTGCGCTCATCACCGACGGTGAGACCGCCCCCGTGCCTCGACCTATCTATTCGCTCCCTCTCCAACACCGATGGGATCGGGTATCCGGCGTGACGCTGCTTGGCGATGCAGCGCACTTGACGGCACCATCAGGCGAAGGGGCGAACCTCGCAATGCACGACGGCGCTGAACTCGCGAAGGCCATCGCCGGGAACCGAAGGGACGTGGAAGCCGCGCTCCTTGCGTATGAGACGGATCTCTTTCCGCGCAGCGCCTCCGAAGCTCCGGAGGCGGACCGGATGCAAGAGGTGCTCTTCGGCGACAACTCGCCTCAAAGCCTGCTCGACTTCTTCGCCCAGAACCAGACCGTCAAGTAGTTGCTTGCGCGCATTCTTCCACCCGCACAGCGCCTCCGCGCAATTCTTCTCCTTTCCCCATTCATCTTTTTGCGATTTTAGTGTACTAGTAGAATTGCACAGATAATTTGAATCGCAGTCGCAGCGCTATGACATCATCCGGCGCCCGGCCCCTGCATCCGCATTCATGCAGAACAACCAAACGGATCCAGGTGTCCAGCGGCAGCGCCGGCATCCCGATGAACAACGACAAGGAGCAATGATTCGATGGCTCAACGCAACAACATTGGCATTTTGACAGGCGGCGGCGACGTCCCCGGCCTGAATTCCGTGATCAAATCTGTGGTCTACCGCGCCACCGAAACGGGTCGCACCGTCACCGGCATCCGCAAAGGCTGGAAAGGCCTCACCAATATGAATCACGCCGATACCGGCGAAGCCCGCCTCGATCGTCAGCTCACCCGCGAAAATACGCGCACCATCGACCGCAGCGGCGGCACTTGGCTGCACACTTCCCGCACCAATCCGCGCAAAGTCGCCTCCAACAAAGTCCCCGCGCACATCTCCGCCGAGCAACTGAAGAAACTTTCCTCCGACGGCAAATTTTACGACTTCACCCCCATCGTTATCGAAAATCTCGAGCGCCTCGGTATCGATTGCCTCATCGCCATCGGTGGCGACGACACGCTCAGCTTCGCCTCCGTCCTCTCCAGCCGCGGCTTTCCCGTGATCGGTATTCCCAAAACGATGGACAACGACGTCCACGGCACCGAATATTGCATCGGCTTCTCCACCGCCATTACCCGCGCCAAAGACGCTATCAACCGCCAACGCACCACGCTTGGCTCTCATGAACGCATCGGCGTCTTCCGCATTTTCGGGCGCGATGCCGGTTTCACCGCGCTCTACACATCGTACATAACTTCCGCGCGCTGCCTCATCCCTGAAGTTCCCTTCGATCTCGATCGCGTCTCCAAACTCCTGATGGAAGACAAGCACAATAATTCCAGCAATTATTCACTGGTGATCGTTTCCGAGGGAGCCACCTGGACCAAGCGCATCGTGGACGAATACGGCGAAGCCGACGCTTACGGCCATCGCAAAAAAGTGGACATCGGTCACGCGCTAGCCGATGAGCTGCAGCGCCGCACCGGAGAAGAAACCATTGAGAGCGACCTTACCTACGACCTACGCAGCGGCGAGCCCGACGCCATAGACCAGATTGTTGCCATCACCTACGCCAATATCGCCCTCGATCTAATCCGCGACGGCGTCACCGGCCAAATGGTCGGCGTGCAAAACGGCTGTTACGCTTCTGCGCCCCTGCCCGCTTCCTCGGCCGGCGCGCGCAAAGTGGATGTCGCAACCCTCTACAACACCGAACGCTATCGCCCGAATTACACCGCTAAGCTTGGCGCGCCGCTGCTCTTCGGCCACGACTGAAATCGCCGCGCCTGACAACTTCCCATTCTCGGCCTCTCACTGCAGCGGTATGCGATACAGGTTTCGTCGCGCACTCCTCACCGTGTACGCGTACAACCCCGTGCTCACCGCCGAGTCCACTTGACGCGGAATCACCACCACCGGCTTTGCCTTCTTCAATATCTCCTGATTCAACGTTTCATTCGTCGGCAGCTCCGCCAGCGCGTCCGCTTGCCGCAGCCGCAGCACGTAGGTGTTCTGGTCGGTCGCATAGAGAATTTCCATGTACATCATCTCGCCGCGCACATCCCAGCCCGGCATGCAAAAACTCAGACACACCTGCACCGGATCCCCTCCCTCTACCGGCACCGCAATCACAGACGGGGGATTCTCGTCACCGGCGCCGCGCGCCTGCACCGTCACCCACTTCCCATGCGGCGACATGGTAAGCAGATCGAAAATGGGCAGCGGGCTCACTTTCCGCCGCCCGCTTCCATCCGCGTGCATGCGCTCCACAAAGTTGGTTTGTCCCTCGACCGCCCGAAACAACACATCTCCGTCCGGCAAACAATGCACGCTATCGTCGATCGTCGTGGACGGGATCTGCCGCGGCGACGAGCGCCGGTTCAGCGGCGCCAGCCATAGTTTGGAATGGCCGTTCTCATCCACCCGGGAGAATGCCAGTTCTTTCCCGTCCGCGCAGACATCATAGTCGTGCGTCGAATAACCGGGCAGCGCCCGCTCCGTCGCGCCGCTGGCCACGTCGCGCGTCCACAACTCGTAACCCTGCGTTTGCCCGTTATCCATCAAGTAGTACAGCTTTTTTCCATCCGCGGAGAATTGCGCCGCTCCCGCATCTCCTTCCGACGAGATTTGTTGCTCGCCGTTCCCATCGTGAATCCAGACCGTGCCGGTCTCCGTCCCGACCGAGGTGATCAACGACTTGCCGTCGGCCGCCATCGCAATTCCCTCTTCCGCCGTCGGCCCAGACGTCACCTGCTCCGGCTGCCCGCCCGGAAATCGCTGTCGCCAGATATGAAATTTCCCTTCCGTGCTCTCCGTGCTCAATGTCAGGTACACCCACTTCCCATCCGGCGACCACGCCCCCGAAGTGCAAATACTCCTGGGCGGTCCCACCTCTTGTTCCGCACCACGTCCCTCATAAGGCACCACCCGGCAAGGGGTGAATTTCGCCTGGCTATCCATTTCCACCACCAGCATCGATTTCCCATCCGGCGAAAGATAGGCGTGGTGCGCCATGCTCCGATCGCCCGGCGGAACGTAAACTTCACGTCTTTGCCCGCGCCCCAAATCCGTGCTCACCACGATCATGTGAATTCCTTCTTTGATCTCGGAGAACAGCAGACGCTTCCCGCCGTCAATCCACGTTAGTGATGACGCGTTCGGCAGCATCACATGCGCTTCGCCGCCCAACACCGGTACTTCCCAGGTGTCAAAGGGTATCGCAGTCCCATACGCCACCACCGATCCATCCGGCGTAAATTCCGGCGTCATCTTCGCCGTCGCATCGTGTGTCAACGCCACCGGCGCGCCGTCCGGCAGCAACTTCACGTAAATCTGCCCAGGTCCGAAAAACGTGTTGGCTCCGCGAATGAATGCCAGCATCCGCCCATCCGGCGAAAGCGCGGGAGACACCGCCGAATCGGTGAAAAAGGTAATCTGCTGCCAACTCCTGCTTGCCGGCGCCGCCGGCCGCCCCGCGCGATACCACCAGAATCCTCCGCCCGCAGCCGCCACAAGCACCGCAAACCCCAGCAGCGAATAAATCAGCATTCTTCGATTGCGCGGCTTCCCTGCCGCTGCTGCCGCTCCCATCATCGGCGCTGTGTTCCCCGATTCCGAATCGCGTTTCAGCCGCCGCAGATCGCTCCGCATTTCCCCCGCCGACTGGTACCGCAGCTCGCGATCCTTCTCCAGCGCCTTGTGAATAATCTCCTCAAATTTTGGCAGCACCTGTGGATTCAGCCGGCTCGGCGTCACCGGCGCGCGATTCAGAATCGCATCAAAAATCACTCCCGTCGTTTCGCCCGGGAACGGCGCCTTTCCCGTCGTCATTTCGTACAGCACCGAGCCAAACGAGAACAAATCGCTGCGCGCGTCCAGCGGCTCTCCGCGCACTTGCTCCGGTGACATGTACGTCACTGTCCCAGCCACCGATCCCGCCGCGCTCTGCAACGGTTCCACGCTCCTGGTTGGCAGGCTCTGTGTGTGCTCGGCCCCGTCCGCTGCTGCGCTAGCCACCTTCGCCAGGCCGAAATCCAGCACCTTTGCTTGTCCCGCGCTCGTCACAAATATGTTCGCCGGCTTGATGTCGCGATGAATAATTCCCTTGGAGTGCGCCGCGTCCAGCGCGCTGGCCACCTGAATCGCAAATTCCAGCAGCTCGCTCGAGGCGAAACCGCCGCGCGCGATCCGCTCCTTCAGCGTCTGCCCCTCCATAAATTCCATGGCCATAAACGGACGGCCGTCGTCGTCGCCAATCTCGTAAATCGTGCAGATATTCGGATGATTCAACGCCGAGGCGGCGCGCGCTTCGCGCCGCAGTCGCTCAATCGATTGGGAATCGCCGGCAGAATCCGCGGAGAGGAATTTCAATGCCACAAACCGCTGCAACTGCAAATCTTCAGCCTTGTAAACAACGCCCATCCCGCCGCTACCCAACTGCTCCACAATGCGATAGCGCGAGACCGTCCGGCCTATCATCGTCGCAATCTTGTCCTCGGTACGCAGGTTAGGCTGCGCACCAATTCAAAGTAAGCCAACGCGACCCAGGCATCACTTTCCCCGGCGAAAACAAAACCGCGCCGCGCTGCCCGCGTTCGCGCTCTAAATCTTCAGCAGCCAGTGATGTTCGCGCAAGACCAGCACCGCAATTCCCAGCAGCGCGAGCGCCACCGTCAGCGTCACTAGCCGCCGCGTCAATTCCGAATTCTTCGCTCCGCGCGCTACGATGGGCAGATTGATCAGCGCGCTGGCAATCGACGCCAGCACCACGCCCGTACCCGCCAGCCCCGGCTGCAATTGTCCACTCGCCACCATGTTGGCCGCGGCCGCGGTCGTGCTGGCGCTGCTCACCAATCCGCCCAGCAAACTAACTCCCAGAAATCCAAATTTTCCCAAATGCCGCTCGCCCAGAGTGGATACCACCTGAATCACCAAAAAAAGCACCGCGAAATTCAGCACGTGCATCAGCGAAACTGGCGATTCCAGATGAATCAACGTCGCCGTGTCTCCCGCGCGCGCTCGCGAACGCCGCACCAGAATCAACGCTCCAATAGCCATCGCGATCAAAGGCGCCGCAGCCGAGCCCAGCGCCGCCGGCGAAAAAATCGCCACAATTACCAGATTGCGCGCAAACATCGCCACGATCGTGAGCAACAGCGCGGCAATCGCCACTCCCAGCGAAGTGCTCCCGGCTCCTAGCGGCTTAGCCAGTTCCGCCGCTGCCGCCGTGCTGTTCACCAATCCGCCTAGAAATCCGCTCACGTAAATTCCGCGCGTCCCGTACAGCTTCAGCAGCACGTAATTCACGAAGCCCAGGCCCGCGATGACAATCACGATCACCCACGCCGCCCGCGGATTCACCAATTGCCAGGGGTCCACAAAACGATTCGGTATAATCGGATAGATCACAAATCCCAGCAGTCCCAGCAGCACCGCGCTGCGAATTTCCTCCAGCGTCAGCCCGCCCGCGAATTTCCGCAGCTCCAGCTTCCACGCCAGCAGCATGGTAATCACGATCGCAGACGCCACCGGCGTAAACACGTGCCCGTCGCCCACCAGGTATCCCGCCACAAATACCAGCAGCGCCGCGATGGACGTGGTCAGCTCCATCGGCTTCAGCGCTTGCAGATTTCGCACGTCCGACAACCCGATCAACAGGAGCACACCCGCGAACGCCACCCCGGCCAGCGCCACCGGCAAGTGCGCGCTGAGCATCCCCAGCACGGAAATAAACGCGAAACTGCGCAGCCCAAATTCCTTGTTCGCCCATTCCCGCTCGATCCCCACCAGCATCCCAATGCACAACGACGCCGCCAGCTGCACCGCGATCGTCGGCGTAGGTATGTGCAAAGCTTCCGGATATGGCTGCTGCCAAATCATCGCGGCATTATACGACGTGCGCCAACAACAGTCGCGCCCACGGTGCCAATTTCACGCGCAACCGTAATTCGTGCGCCTCGGGAAGTTCCGGAATCTACGGGCGACAAAGAAAAAAGGGACGGACCTAGGGAAGCAGCGGTTCTATGTTCTTATGACGCAGAGGGCGGGGAGAAGATCGCTCGTGGCGATCGCGGAGGCGGAAATATCTGGGTGAACTTTCGGCTGCTGGCTCCAAACTGGCGCGGGAGCAGCTTTCGGCTGCGACTTATGGGATTGGCCGAAAACAGCGGATGATGTGTTCGGCCGAACGTGGAACGGTGAGAAGTCGTTTGAGGTGTCGTCGGCGAGCTTGAGAAATTCGGGGGTCTCAAGGGTCGCCAGACTGCACAATAGCAATCCCACCACGACGAAGAAGATAACCTTGAGGCGCATTTTAGAATTCAACAAACAGAAGAGTTATGCAGCTCAATTGCAATGCAGTAGCCCGTGGATACTACACGCTCCCTTCGCTAACGATCTCAGGGCGAGCAGGATGCCGAGCGAACGAGAGAGCACAGCCAGCAGGATTGGCGATGCCACCGGACCGTATGAGAAGCTGTCGAAGGCCGCCGTTTGTTAAACAAAAAATCGAAAGCGTGCCGGCCGCCCCCTTGGAGGAAATCTTCGATGCGTAAACTGGTCTGGGCAAGCCTCATCGTGCTCTGCTGGGCCGCAGCCGTTGCCCAGTCCGCTGGACAAGAATTCAGCATTGAGGCTAACAAGGCCGTCGTCAAACGCGCCTTTGTCGCGCTGAACGAGGGCGATCTGAAAACACTGAACGAGTTATTCGATCCCGATGGCCCATGGCATCTTCCGAATGGCAAGACCATGCCCCAGGGCGGGCCATTTACCGAGTTGGCCCAGTCCTGCCCGATGTGCGCGAAGCTTGAACAACGCAAGATCGTTTTCGACGTCATGGTCGCTGAGAGCGACCTGGTCTCGATTCGCTCCACCTGGAGCGGCCTCTACACCGGCACATTACGCGGCGTTTCGTTCCATCAGGCGCGGGTCACGCTTGTGTACTTCAATATCTATCGCGTCTCGGGTGGCCGCATTCGTGAGAACTGGGCTGAATATGACCGTATGTCGCTGGCCGAGCAGCTCGGGTTTCAGGTCACGCCGCCGGCGAGTCCTCAGTGATCCAAGCTTGCCGATGTTCCTCGCCGCCCGCTCGGGCAGCTCGCAACCTACCGAGCCCTCAGCGCGCTCGCTCAGTATAATCCGCGTCGAAGGCACTGCAACGTTTCCGAACCGCCAGCGCCATGCAGCCTGCTTCAATTAGCAGGAGCGTTCCAGGCTCGGGAACCGTTTTCAATCCAGGATCAGTGTGGAACGGCTCAGAATGCTCGAAACCGGACAACCGGCCGCGCCACGTGTCATGAATGCCCGCTAAGCCATCGATTCGGATAAAATCGAATTCGGCTGAATCATCACCGAGGCTAGCGTCAAGCACAGCGAAGCCACTCTCGTCCGCGCGATGAGCGCTTTGCAATCCCGCTGCGAATGCTTGCGACTCGAAAAAATCCCCGGACCGCGCTGCGAAATGCCCGTTGACGATTGTGATCCCATCAGCATGAGTGACCACTGCAAATGCCAAGATAGCCAAAACTAAGCCCATGGCCCGCTTCATATTCCTCTCCCGCAAGAAACTATAACGATCAATCTAAACGCTCACTGCGACTGAGAATTCCCAGAAATGCAACGCAGGGTTCCCTGGCTGTCTGCGATTCTCCTTCGCCAAGGACAAGCTGAAGAAATCGCGAAAATCCAGCTCCCCTGCCTGTGTCCATAAACTGGCCACAGTCCGAGACCGGTCTCGATCGGGCAGGTCAATCCTCACTCCTCCCAAAGATAATGCCGCCGCCTCGAACGCACTATCGGCGAAAACCTGTATAGCGCGAAACTGTTATCCGGTATCTCAAACACGGAGGCCGCATTCTGCTTTTCCGGCGACACAGGCCTTCTGCGCCTCTTAAATAATCGTCAGAGGAATTTTTTCCGTTGCCCCTGCGGAGCAGAGCAAATCTTGCTCCGAGGCGCTCTGCCTCACGCCCCAGGAAACCTCCACGCTCGCGCGAAGAGGATGCTTCGCTTTCGGTATTTCTTGTAATAGAACGAACGATCGTGCTATTATGTCCGCGGCAAAATGAAGACGCGCCCACAACCCGTCGCGACCGCTCGGCTCCCGCGTCAGCTCTCGGCAGGCGCAGTAAGAAAACACGCGCCACGCCGTCCCCGCGGCCTCAAAACACGCCGCGCCATCCTGCGCAAAGCCGTCAATATTGCTTCCCTGGAAGGTCTCGAAGGCCTCACCATCGGCAAGCTCGCCGGAGCCCTGCGCATCAGCAAGAGCGGCCTGTTCGCCCACTTCGGCTCGAAAGAAGATCTGCAATGCGCCGTCGTCGACGAAGCGCGCGACATCTTCGTCGAAAAAGTCATCCGCCCGGCCGCGCAACTCCGCGGCCTCCGCCTCCTCCGCGCCCTCTGCCAGAACTGGCTCGCCTACGGCGAACAGAAAACCTTCCCCGGCGGCTGTTTTTTCTCCGCCGCGTCGCTGGAGTTCGATGATCGTCCCGGGACCGTGCGCGATCGCATCGTGAGCCTGATGAAAAAATGGCTGGGAAATCTGGAACACGCCGCGCGCGACGCGCAGTCCACCGGCGAAATCCGCGAGGATGTGGACGTGCGCCAGCTAGCATTCGAAATTCAGGCGCTCGCCATGGGCGGCAATTGGAGTTCGCGCTTGTTCCGCGATCAGACAGCTTTCAGTTCGGCTAAAGCTGCGATCCTGCAGCGCATTGATCAGGTCAGCGCAGCCGTTCCATCGAGGAACTAATGCGTATCCATCCGGGTTTGCTCGTGGGCGTTTTTGCAAGTGCAATCCTCTGGCTCGCCGCGCCGCCGCAACGCGCCCAGGCGCAAACCTCCCAGAGCCCGCAAACCACGCCGAACGTCGGCGCAGGCGAGATCCCACTGCAGCGGTGCGATCGCTTGCCCGTCGTGATCGTTCAGGTAAACGACGTCGGGAAGCGCTTCCTCATCGACACCGCCGCGACGTCCCTGCTCAACGAAAAATCATTCGCGGCGGGGCATGCGAAAGAAATCCGCGTGCAATCCTGGAATCAAACCACAGCCCTTAGCGCCAAAGTGGTTTCCATCGCCGAGCTAAAACTCGGCAGCCACATTCTGCGCAACGTCACCCTCCCCGCCATCGACCTGACCGCCCTCGCCAAAGCCTGCGGCGGCCCGCTCGATGGAGTCCTCGGCGTGGACCTGCTCGAGCAGCTCGGTGTCACCATTGACCTCCAGCGCAGCGTTGCGCGCCTGGGCATCGCCGCGCCCAGCAGCACAGAAGTCTCCGTCATCGCGGAGATGGAGCAGGCCATGCATTCCTGCTCGGAAGCATTCAACAACGCCGACGCCGCCAAACTCGCCGCCTGCTTTGATCCCGATTTCGTCCTCAGTTCCCCGGCCGGAGAACTGCGCGGACGCGAGCAAGCCACGACCCATTTTCAGCAAACGTATTTTGGCCTGACTCCGCGCGTCCATTTTTCCATGACCATGAAAGATCAACGCGCTGTCGGCAATGTGGTCTGGAGCCTCTACGACTACACCATCGAATCCGCAAACATTCACAGCAGCGGCCGCGGCATGATGCTCTGCCGCAAATCCGAAAATCACTGGTACATCCTCAGCATGCACGAATCGCCGCTCGACTCCGCCTCCCTTCGCGCCCAGTGAGGAAAATCGACACGGAAGTTCGACAAGGAAAGGGATAGCGACGCCAGCAAGCAAAACCGGGGACGAAAAGGCGAATAGGGGAGCACCCCGGCCCTCGCGAGCCGGGGTGCTGATGAGGAGGGCCTACTCGTGATCTTCTGCGTTCAATTCCGCTGCAACCGGCGTCAGCGTCCCGAACAATCCGTCAGCGTAACCGTTAATTCCAGCCGCGAAAAATAACGCCGGACCCGCCGAAGGAATGGCCGTGCTGCCCGCTTCGTTGCTGCCGCGGTTGTCAAATTCCAATCCCCACAATCCGCTGATGGCGATCGGCGCGCCGGCGGCGTCCAGCAGATTCCCCAGGAAATGTCCGGTCACCGTATCAAACGCCGCGATCGTTCCACCAAACCGGTTGCCGATCAGCAAATCGTGGCTGAAGAACCCGAAATCCTGCGGAGCCAAAGCCACTCCCCAGGGAGCCTGCAGCCATGGCCCATCCTCCAGTCGCAAAATCAGCCTGCCGCGCGAGGTAAACACATCCACAAATCCGCACTGCTCCCCGCAACTATCATCCGCGGCAGTCTTCGTCGCGTTCTGTTTCGCGTAAGCCACCACCACCGTCGCGCCCACAGCCTGCACATTGTAAGGAGCAAAATCGCGCGGGACGCGCTCGTCATTAAATAATTCGTCGGAGATCTTTACGCGCTTGTAGTTCTTGTCGAACACCTCGATGCGGTTCTGGCTGAAATTCGCGGCCAGCAGGAAATGATCTCCATCCATTTCCACCCACGTCAGCCCCATAAACACCGCACCGCTCTTCGATTCGTCCACTTTGTTGACGGCCAGCGACTGCCCGACGCCTGCGCTGTTCGGCGTGATCGGCGTGAACGGCGGACCCCAGCCGGAAATGGTGCCGTTCTTCGTCGCGAAGATGAACGCCGCTGGATTATTCGTGGCCAAAGCGAAATCACTCGTGCCATTGAAAATAATACCCGTCGGGCTCGACGGACCTTTCACTCCAGCCGCATTCGGAACCGTTACCACCAGCGGCGTAATCGCGCCTGCGCCGTTGTACAAAGTGGAAGTGCCGGTCCCCGCATTATTCACCCACCAAGCACTCGCCGCGCCGCGCGCCAGGCCCCAGGCATTTTTCAGGTTCGGGTCAATCGTTACCGCTGTTCCGTCGGCATTGTCCGACTGCGCAATGTCCGAAACCAAATTCTCCTGCGTATAATGCTGCGCAAAGGTCATCATCGGCAGCATCGCCAGCACACCGCCTGCCAGAAAAACTTTCATTGCTCTTGCGGAAATTCTCATGACTCATCCCTCCTTGAGTGGACGCTAGATCGACCGATAGGAATTCGCCGGCGCGGCGTGTGGGCCGAACCCTGACGAAGCGCATCTGCCGGATGGCTGAGGATCCTTGATACGCCGTGCGGAGACTACAACGGTTGCCGGGACCCCATTGTTCTGCCATGGTCACAAGCTGGTAAACAATTTGGCCCCGCCGCGACGCGAGGAATTAACAATTTTAAATCGCGCGCTGGCGTCGGGCCCGTGCACATCGGAAAACCGGGAATGAATCGCCGCTCGATTCCGCTTGCAGCCGCGCCCTGGAAAACGGTCTAACCCGCGATCTCATTGACCCGATTAGCTTTAGTCACGCTTCGTCGGTCGATCCCCCATTGCCAGTTCGCAAGGAGCTTGCAAATTCGAGACGCCCCAGCTGCAACCCGGCTCCTTTGCCAACTGTCAACATCCGCGGCCGGCAGGGCAGCATTTCCTCGTACACGAAGCAGATCACCGCGCACTCGCCCGCTACAGAGGAGAACCTCGCATGCAACTCCGCACCCGAAGCAACTCGCACGGTGGCAACTCGAATCAGAGGCGGTATTTCGCCATCGCCCAAACAGTTTCGGTCCGATTAGGCAACACGCTGCCGCTCCGACAACGTCGACACCGGCGTCATCAATGCCTACAAGCCCGTGACCGGCCAATTCGTCGGAATCGTGCGCGCCTCCAGGGGAGAAGTGATCCATGCTGACCAGCTCTGGGGAATTGCGTTTGGTGACGGCGCCGGCTCAAACGGCAACAGCCATCCGCTCTACTTCACCGCCGGTCTAGACAATAATTTCGACGAATTGTTCGGCGTGATTAGCGCGCAGTAAATCGTACCCGGCGGTAAAGGCCGGCCCTTTCCCGCTCTAGCGAGAAACCCCGCGCCGAGCGCCTCCCGATTTCCGCGCCTCTCCAAATAGGTAGGGCGCGAGTAAGGCGTCCAGCGAACGGCGGATCCATGCGGCCAGCGGGCCTTTGCGATAAACCGCCCAGTCGAGCATCGCGCCGCCGTTGACCTGCTGCACCAATCGCGCCAGCGCGGCTGTATCGCAAAGCTTCAGTTCGCGCGCCGCGATGGCTTCGTCCAACAACTTTTTGGTTTCATCGCGCGTGGTCACGAACTGCTGCAGGAGCACCGCGCGAAATTCCGGATCGCTCAGATCAATTTGCAGGTACGCCAGAAAGTTAGCCATCGACTCAGGCGTCGCGGCGAATCCGCTGAGCTCGACGAACAGTTCGACGAGTGTCTGCAGCGGCGTCCCGTATTTCGCGCGTGCTGCGGCGAATTGTCCGGAGACGTCGGCGGTCCACGCTTTGCAGTTGGCCAGCAGCAACTCACGCTTGGTGCCGAAGCGCTGGATGATTGTGGCTGGGACCACTCCGGCTTCTTTCGCCACGTCGGCGAGTGTAAGCTCGACCGGGCTGCGGCGCTGCATTACACGCGCGGCAGCGGCTAAAATTTGCGCGTCGGAAGTCTGGCGTGGGCGTGGCGACATTTTTAATCAGACCGCGGGGCGATCGGCCGGCACCAGAATAGCTGAATAGCCGTTTATAATCCACTTGACATTACTGAATGACCGTTTATTATTGAAGTGCCGCTTCGCAAGCGAGCTCCGCATTGCGCAACGCTCCTGATCGCAGCCCGCAAGCGTGCGGAAATTCGGGGGAGGGAAAAATGAACGCCGGTCAATTCAAGGCATCGCTCGCGGACCCAGCTCCAGCAGCGGACTTGCCTGCCCCGCTCGTAGCGCTGTGGTGGGATGCCAAGGGCGATTGGTCGCAAGCGCACTCGCTGGTCGACGAACTGGAAACCGCCGAGGGCATGGCCGTCCACGCCTACCTGCACCGCAAAGAAGGCTCGAGCTCCAACGCCGATTACTGGTACCACCGCGCCGGCCGAAACTTTCAGCGGCCCACGCTGGACGCCGAATGGACCGCTTTGGTCGAAGGCCTGCTTTCTAAAGCTGCGAATGCGTGAGGAGCGCCTACTAAAGTGCCCAACAAAATCCCTCCGACAATCCCCAGCAAAACTCTCTCCGGCAAAATCGCTCTCGTCGCCGGGGCCACCCGCGGCGCTGGCCGCGGAATCGCTGTCGCGCTAGGCGAAGCCGGCGCGACGGTTTACTGCACCGGCCGTAGTTCCAGAAAACCCGCCCGCGGCAAACCACCCACGCCTGGTCGCCCTGAAACAATCGAAGAGACCGCCGCGCTGGTTACCGCCGCGGGCGGACGCGGCATCGCCGTCAGAGTTGATCACACCGAACCAGCGGAGGTGCGCAACCTGGTGGCCCGGATCAAACGACGGCACAAGGGGCTGGACATTCTGGTGAACGACGTGTGGGGCGGTGACGCCCTCACCGAATTCGGCAAGCCGTTCTGGAAAGTGAACCTCGATAACGGCCTTCGCATGCTGAAACAGGCCATCCATTCGCACATCATCACCTCGCACTACGCCGTTCCGCTCATGTTCGGTTCGCGCGCACCGATCATTTTCGAAATCACCGATGGCGATGCCTTCTATTACCGCGGCAATATTTTCTACGATCTCGTCAAAATTTCGGTGATTCGCTTGGCCTTCGCCATGGCTCGCGAACTGCGCAAAGGCAACATTGTTTCCGTCGCGCTCACTCCCGGCTTCCTGCGTTCCGAAGCAGTGCTCGATCATTTCGGCGTCAGCGAAGCTAATTGGAAAGACGCCGGCCGCAAGAAATCGAAAAATTCGCGCGTTAATTCAAAAGACCAGAACGACAGCGCCGACGATTTCATGGTTTCCGAATCCCCCCGCTTCATCGGCCGCGCCGTCGTAGCCCTCGCCACAGATCCGCGCGTGAAAAACAAAAGCGGACGCGTCTTCAGTTCTTGGGCGCTCGCACGCGAGTACCGCTTCACCGACCTCGACGGCTCCCAACCCCACTGGGGCAACCATGCCAACAAGAAATACGGAAAATACAAAATCTGCGACGATCGGTTCTATTCCTACTGGGTCCCCGGCCTCGTCGAACTCATTTTCCCCGACTGGTTCTGACGCCGGCGCGATCCTGGCGCAATCGCTCGCTAGGGCCTTTCCTGTACCGCGATTTTCCCCGCAGCATGTCGAAATTGCCTTCTATCCGCGGCCTACGATCCCGCTCGGGCTCCCTCAACTCATTGAATCTTATTCACTTTCTTTTATACCTACGACGTTTGGCACTGAGGTTGCACCCTCCCATTTGGGTGACACATTCACCGCAGGAGGGTCGTAGCATGAAACAGTCACACTTTCACCTGAAGACCTGGCTCGCAGTTTCAGCTTTGACGGGTTTCTTGTGCCTTGGCACGCCCGTAAGCGCGCAATCGGCGTCCGCCCAGAATACTCCAGCTCTTCAAGGCGACGACGCTACGCGCCGGGAACTCGCGAACTTCAACCAATTCCTGGACAGCCATCCCGAACTCTCCGATCAGCTTCGCAAAGATCCTTCGCTCGTTAATAACGATGACTATGTGAAGCAGCATCCTGCCCTAGAAACTTATTTGCAGGATCATCCGGGAGTGCGCCAGCAGATTAAGAACGATCCGAACGCCTTCATGCGTGAGGAATCCCGTTTCGACCGCCATCAAGAGGATCGTGATCGTGACCGCGACATCAACCGCCAGGAGCTGGCGCGCTTCGATCAATTCCTGGATACTCACCGCGAAACGGCCGAGCAACTCCGCAAGGATCCCTCGCTGGTAGATAACGAAGAATTCGTGAAGAACCATCCCGCGCTGCAATCTTACCTGCGGGAACATCCGGAACTTCGCGCGCAGCTAAAGCAGGATCCAAGCGCTTTCATGCATCAGGAAGAGCGTTACGATAGCCGCCAAGGCGATCGCGACCGCGATATTAACCGCGAGGAACTGGCGCGCTTTAACCAGTTTCTCGATACCCACCGCGAAACAGCCGAACAGCTTCGCAAGGATCCTTCCCTGGTAGACAACCAGGAGTACCTGCGTAACCATCCTGAGTTGCAGGCCTATCTGCAACAGCATCCGGAACTGAGCGCACAGCTAAAGCAGGACCCGAATGCCTTCATGCAACAGGAAGATCGTTACGATCGACGCCAGGATGATCGCGATCGCGACGTCAAGCGCCAGGAATTGGCGCACTTCGATCAATTTCTGGACAGCCACCGCGAGACAGCCGAACAACTTCGCAAGGATCCTTCGCTCATAGATAACGAAGAATTCGTGCGCAACCATCCCGCACTGCAGACCTATCTGCAGGACCATCCGGAACTTCGCGAGCAGATCAAGGCAAACCCGAACGCGTTCATGCAGCAGGAAGCTCGTTATGCTCGTTATGACAACCGCGAAGACGGCATGAATCGTAATGCCACCGGTCAGCGCCAGGCTGCCAGCTTCGGCGAATTCCTGGGCGGCCATTCGGAGATCTCGCAGCGCCTCTCCGAAGATCCCACCCTGGTGAAGAACCAGGAGTACATGGAAAACCATCCTGAACTTCAGCAGTATCTGACCGATCATCCTGAAGTGAAACAGGAACTGATGGCGAATCCGCAGTCCTTCGTCAAGTCCGCGCAGCAGTTCAGCAGCACTAGCAACACTGCGCCGGCTGTGAAGACTCCGGTGCCGGATCCCGCCAAACCGAAGCAGTAAGCAACGACGCCTCGAGGATGGGAAGGTCGCGCAACGGCCTTCCCGTTCGCGGGCTGTTTCTTATTTCTGTGCGGCCACACGCCGCGCTCGCCTCAGCCCGCTGTCAGATTATCGGCGGGTCCGTGTTAAGTGGCGAATCCCATTTAGGAGGAACCATGAACGCCAAGACCGCTCAGACAGCACTGCTTCTCACGATCGTCCTGCTAGCCGCGATTCCTCTCAACGCCGGCGGCAATAAGAAAACTCCGCCCGAACGGGCCATGCTCGAAAGAATGGAAGCTGTTCCGTGCGGCGCGAAAGAAAAAGGCGTCACCGGCTTGGGCACCGTGTGGGCATCGGCCGGTATCACCCACGTCAATTCCGATGAAAAGCTTTGCCCCCAGTACGAGGTGGTTACCGACGAAATGGAATATCACATCCGCCCGACCGACACCAAGCACCCCATCGTTTTGCCCGTTGGTAAAGAGATCGTCTTCAAGATCAAGAAGGACCGCATGTACCTGAGAGTCGCCGACGGTGATCAAAAAATGCTCACCTACGCAGTCGTCGCGGAGAAACCGGCAAATTCAGATACCGACGCGCAAAATTCCGCACCCAAGCCGGACAAGCCGTGACGCGCTAGCAATGTTTCAGGCCTGCTCTGGGCAATGTGAATCGCGCCGCAACGCGATTCATCCTTCGCTGGCGCACGGCTGGGTCGAAGGACAGGGACTAGCTTCTGCTGGGCGCTTTTGACTTTGTTTATGAATCTGCAGGGCGGGTCCCACGCGCGCGGGACCCGCTCTGCGTCGGCGCCAGACTTTGCTGCCGAACAACAGCGAACTTGCCTGCGCGCCTTCGCATGCTCGAAGCAGCGCTCCGGCCACGCCTCTCGCATGGCAGCACACCTCACAATCGCCTTGATTTGCGCATACACCGAACCTCTGCGAAACTAGGTCCATGCGAAAATTACCCGACATTGCGATATGCGTATTGGCAGCAATCCTCATCTTTGCCGGAGCTGCGCCAGCACGGCACTCTTCGGCCACAAATTCCTCAACTGCTCCCCCAGCGGCCAGCGCGCCCGCCATGACGGACAATTCGGCTTCAGCGGCAAAGCCTGCGCCGACTGCGAAGCCCGCCGCGACGCCGGCCAGCAAAACACAAAATGCGACTTCATCACCGAACGGCACCTCAACGCAGACCTCTGGTGCTGCGAAAACGCAAAGTGGAACGGCGACCAAGACTCCGGCGGGTGCAGCGACGCAGCATCATGCGGCGGCTCCTTTGGTGTTGAAGACTGATAAGGATAAGGAGAGCTACGCGATTGGATTGAACATCGGCAAGAGCATCCATCGCGATGGCGTGGAGGTGGATCCCAATATTCTGTCACGCGGGATGAAAGATGCGCTGAGCGGCGCCAAGCCGGCGTTGACGGACGACGAAGCCAAGGCCGTGATGATGAGTCTGCAGACTCGAGTGCGCAAACAACAGGCGGAACAGGCGCAGGTCGCCGCAGAGGCCGCCAAGAAAGTAGGCGAAGCAAATAAGGCGGCAGGCGACGCGTTTCTGGCGGCAAACAAAACGAAAGAAGGCGTAGTGACGCTGCCGAGCGGGCTGCAATACAAAATCCTGACGCAAGGCACGGGCCCGAAGCCCACCGCGGCCGATACCGTGGTGTGCAACTACAAAGGCACGCTGCTCGACAACACGGAATTCGACAGCTCCTACTCGCGCAATCAGCCGCTCACGATTCCGGTGTCTGGCGTGATCAAGGGTTGGACCGAGGCGCTACAACTCATGCCGGTGGGGTCGAAGTGGCAGTTATTTATTCCGTCCGATCTGGCATACGGCCCGCAGGCCAAGGGGCCCATCGGCGCCAATTCCACGCTGATTTTTGAAGTGGAATTACTTTCGATTCAAGAAGGGAAGGAACCACCGAAATAGTTTGGGGAAAACTAAATAATACGGTCATTCCGATCCCGCGAACGCGGCAGAGGAAGCTGCTTTTTCGTGGAGCTGGCAGCGACGCGCGGAACGCGAGGTTAGACCGGGACTATTGCTTCACGCAGGAAGCGGGCGGCTTCTTCTGGCGGCGTGGGATTGATGTAGAACCCGGTGCCCCATTCGAAGCCGGCGACTTTGGTCAACTTGGGCATCATTTCGATGTGCCAGTGGTAGTGGTCGTTGATTTCTGCGCCGATCGGCGAGGTGTGGATGACGTAGTTGTAAGATGGGAATGCGAGCGCGGCGTCCAGGCGGCCCAGAAAATCGTGCAGCAGCCGCGCCAGATGCGCGTAGTACGGCGCCGGCATATTCTCGAAAGAAGAACTGTGCTGCCGCGGCAGGATCCAGGTCTCGAAAGGAAAGCGCGGCGCGTAGGGAGCGAGCGCGATGAAATGATCGCTCTCGATAATCATGCGCGAGGCGGTTTCGATTTCCTGGCGGATCATGTCGCAGAAAATGCAGCGCTCTTTCTGCTCGTAGTAGCGTTTGGCGCTGTCCACTTCTTCGCGCACGCGATTGGGCACGATGGGCAGCGCGATTAGCTGGGAGTGAGTATGTTCGACGGTGGCCCCGGCCGGCTCGCCGTGATTTTTGAAAAGTAAAATGTAGCGGAAGCGCCGATCGTTTTTCAGATCGAGCATGCGGTCGCGATAAGCCCACAGAACTTCTTCCACGCCTTTTTCGTTGATCAGCGCGAGCGTCTTCTGGTGATCGGGCGATTCGATGATCACTTCGTGCGCGCCCACTCCGTTCATACGATCGAAAAGGCCTTCGCCTTCGCGGTCCAGTCCTCCTTCGATCCCCAGCGCAGGAAACTTGTTGGGCACCACTCGCACCGTCCATCCCGGAGTGTCCTTGCCGCCGCCGTTGCGCCCGTAGGCGAGAATCTCCTTCGGCGTCTTGCCTTCATTGCCCGGGCAGAACGGGCAAACAGCTGGGTTGCCTTTTATGTGCACACTCTCCCGAACGAAATCCATTGGCCGCTTGCCGCGATCGGTGGAGATGATGACCCAGCGTCCGGTGATGGGATCCTTGCGAAGCTCCGGCAAACCTTCCTCCTGGTCCGTGCGCCCGAATATTCTACTACGGCTGTTGCGCGGCGGTGCGCGCGGTGATGATCAAAGGCAAAGGCGACGGTGCCGGTGGGACGCCGGCGCTTACTTCTACAAACGCCAGGGTCGAGCCGTCGCAACCGACCCTATCCATTTCGCCCTGGATGCCGGGCGAAGTGAAATTGCGCGCCATGAGAATGGAGCCGCGGCAGCGGAGGCAGCGCTAAGCGTAGGTCTCGCCGCGGACGCCGGTTTGGCGCGCGATTTTTCGCGGACCAAGTGACGTCGCCGGACGGCGAGAGTGAGGTCTGAGGAGCGCCGAAGCCCTTGCGGGCGGCGAAGTTCACGAACGCGAGTATGAAAACGCGCTAGCACTGGTGGAAAACCTACTTTACTACTTCGAGTTCCCATTCGACGGTCTTACCGCGAATGACGAAGCACAGATAATACTCCCAGAACTTGCGGAACCAGCGGAAATGATTAACGAGAAACTGGAAACCCAGGGCGCGCCAGATGCGGAGTAGCGTGACGTGCACGCGGCGCTCGCGAAATTGCGCGGGAGCGTAGTAATCGTATTCCGCGGGTTTCTCGCTGAAAAACCAGAGCGAAAAACTGGAGAGATGCCAGCGGTGCGCGGGGCTGCAATAGGAGGCGTGATCGGTGTAGTGCGGAGTCATGATCACAACGCGGGCGCCGGGCTTGGCGACGCGATGGGCTTCGGCGAGAACGCGGAAAATGTCGTCCACTTCTTCGATCATGTGGATGAGGCGGACTTCATCAAAGGTGCTGTCGGCGAATGGCGTGCGCGTCCAATCGCAGAGCACGTCGGCCTGGCCTGCGGGGCTCATATCGATACCGATAGAGCCGGGATATTTTTTTCTGCCGCAGCCGACGTCGAGGATGCGTGGTTTGGGCTCAGTTGGCATTGTCGAATGTACGTTCGCGGTTTGTGTGGATTGCGGCGCTCATTTCTTGCGGCCTCCGACCCACATCATGGGCGTCCACTCGCCCGCGGTGTCGAGCACTTGGAGTCCAGCCGATTCACATTGTTCGACGGCTTCGTCGGGACGGATGGAACGGCCTTGCCAGGTATCCAGATAGCGCAGGCGCACGAACGGGATTTTCCATTGCGGCGTTTTTTGGTGCGGGCCGCGATCAGGAAATCCGGCTTCGAGCATGAGGCGGCCGAGGGGCAACGTCCAGAGGCCTTTCATGTGCAGGCGAAAAATTGCACCGGGGCGCAGCACGCGGGCGGCTTCCTGGAAATAATTGAAAATGGCGCGCTTGTCCGGGACGTGCTGGAAGACAGCGAAGGACCAGACGAAATCCACGCTTTCGCTCGGGATGGGGGCCAGGTCGCCGCCGGAGACCGCTTGAAATTGCGCGCGCGGGAGATGGTAGCTGGAGGCTTTGCGAATCATTTCTGGGGAGACATCCACACCGATGTATTGGGCGAAGTCCCGGGACATCCAGCGTGCGATGCGTCCAATGCCGCAACCGATCTCCAGGGCGGTTTTTTCCTGCGGGTCGAAAGACATTTTCTTAAGGAACGGAGTCACGTAGTGATCGTAGTCCGTTTTGCCGGAAGCAAAGAAGGCGTCTTCTTCGTTGGGGACGTCGGGCCAGTTGATGTAGGCGCGAGCGTTTTCGCGCGCCCGGGTGTCCCAATCGCGGCGGATGGCGTCGAGCCAGGATTTTTCGGTGTTGGGTGATGCGTTGGTCATTCGTTGTCCAGCTGCTAACACAAAATCGGTACTCCCGCGGCGGTAGAGCCACGGCCTACGAAGATAACCGAGAATCTACTGCTGCCGGCTTCCTCCCGAATGACACGGGAAGAAGCGGCCGCTGCAAAACCTTCTCGTGCGCGCAGAGATTAGATCCCATCACTTGATGACCTCGAAGGTGAACTCCATTAATTTTCCGCGGATCACGTAGCTCAGGTAGTGCTCCCAGAATTGGCGGAAGAACCGGCTGCGGTTGACCAGGAACTCGAAGCCTAAGGTGCGCCAGAGATTCAGGAGGCGGAGGTTGAGTTTCACCTCGCGCATGCGGACTTTGGTGTACCACATATCGCGGCCGTGCATGCCGCCGGGATAAAAATATAGAAACGAGTAGGTATTCAGGTGCCAGCGATGTGTGGGATCGCGGAAAGAGCTGAAATCGGTGTAATGCGGAGTGGCGATGAAGATGGTGCCGCCCGGTTTGGTGACGCGGTGAAATTCTTCCATGGTGGCGATGATGTCCGCTACATGTTCGATGATGTGCTCGGCGCGGAGATGGTCGAAGGAATTATCGCGGAAGGGCAAGCCGCCTTGGTCCAGATGGCAGAGCACATCGGCGGCCGTGGATGGATTCATATCGAGGCCGATGGAGCCGGGATATTTTGTCGGCCCGCAGCCTACGTCGAGAATGCGTGGCAAAGCAGCTCCTGCGCAAGATTTTGCAGCCAATTTCTAGTTTCTCACGAACACAAAAAGGATGCGGCAAACAAAATAGCACAGGCCCGCAGGTGCGGGCCTGTGCTATTTGCAACGCGATGGAACGACGCATGCGGCGCGCGTTACGGCGCGTGCGCTTACAGGGAACGTTCGATTTCAGTGATGCAGGCGTCGACGGTGCGGACGGCGAACTCGGCTTGCTCTTCGTCAATCAGGAGCGGAGGACAGAAGCGCAGCGTGGTGTCGCCCGAGCCTAGTATCAGCAAGCCTTTGTGGAAGGCCATTTGCACGAGGCGATTGCGGAGATCGGGAGCACGTTCTTTGGTTTTTTGATCGCGGACGATTTCGATGCCGATCATCAAGCCCTTGCCGCGAACTTCGCCAACGATTTTGTGACGCGTAGTCCAATCGGCGGTGAGGCCGCGGATGAATTCGCCCATTTGCGCGGCGTTCGCGATGTATTTCCGTTCGAGCAGGTCGATGGTGGCAAGCGAGGCAGCAATGCAAACGGGATTGCCGCCGAAAGTGGAGGCGTGCGCTCCGGGAGTCCAATTCATGACGCTGGCGCGGGCGATGATGGCGCTCAGTGGCATGCCGGAGGCAATCCCCTTGGCGGTGCAGATGATGTCCGGCTCGATGCCGGAGTGATCGCAGGCCCACCACTTGCCAGTGCGTCCCATGCCGGATTGCACTTCATCGGCGACGAACATGATGCCGTGCTTGCGGCAGATGCGTTGCAGGCCTTGCAGGAACTCCGCGGGCGCGGGCAGGTAGCCGCCTTCGCCCTGGACCGGTTCGATGAAAATTCCAGCGACTTCGTCGGGATCCACGCGGCGGCGGAAGAGTTCGTTTTCAAGATAGGAGAGGCAGTCGGCGGAGGCGTGTTCGGCGCGAATTCCGTACGTGCCGCGATAGGTGTCTGGATAGGGCATGTGGAAGACGCCGGACAGAAGCGTGCCGAATCCTTTGCGCTGCACGGCGCGGCTGGCGGTGAGTGAAAGCGCGCCCATGGTGCGGCCGTGGAAGGCGCCGTGAAAGGCGATGAGTTTGTCGCGCTTGGTGTGGAATTTCACCAGCTTGATGGCTGCTTCGATGGCTTCGGCGCCGGAATTTCCGAAATAGACGCGTTTGGGTTCCTTGCCGGGCGCGAGCGCCGCCAGTTTTTCGGCGAGTTCAACCATGCTGGGATAGTAGAAATCCGTGCCGGACATGTGAATCAGCTCGGCGGCCTGCTTCTGGATGGCGGCGACAACTTCAGGATGGCAATGGCCGGTTGCGACCACGGCGATGCCGGCGGCGAAATCGAGGAAGGTGTTGCCGTCAACATCCTCCACGGTTGCGCCGCGGCCGAATTTCGCAACCAGCGGATAGTCGCGGGTGTAGGAAGGCGAGACCACGTGATGGTCGCGCTCGACGAGTCTCTTGGCTTTGGGGCCGGGCAATTCGGTAACCAGGTGGGGCAACTTCGAATCAACTTTGCTGTCCGTTACATGCATTACATCCTCCAGAAATAAATTTTGAAATCAGCGCGCACACCGGTTCCCCGCCGGGGCATGCTGAAAAACGAAAGTTGGAGGAGGCTTACTTAATCAACGCCGTAGAGATTCGGGCGCTCGTGAGAGGGCTGGCTATGCAGCGAGAGGTCGTGTTTTGCGGTGATGGTCATTTGTACTTCCAACGGACAGAGCCGTCACGCGTGTCCTCCACGATGATACCAGAATTGAGGAGTTCCTGGCGGATTTCATCGGAGCGTTTGAAATCGCGGCGTTTCTTGGCGGCGTTGCGTTCGGCGATGAGCTGCTCGATTTTTTCTGCAGTCCAGCGGGATTGTTCAAGGCCAAAACCGAGGTCGCGAAGTTTTTCATCGTCATCAGCGGCGAGGACGGCGAGGATGGCGTCAAATTTTTCCATGCTGGCGAGGACGATGGGTGCGTCTTGCTGCAGGAATTCGCCGCGGTCCATCGCGGTGTTCACGTCGCGGACGAGATCGAAGATGGCGGCGAGGGAGAAGGCGGTGTTGAGATCGTCCGCCAGGCCGGCGTCGAAATCGGCGACAGCTTTTTCTGCGCGTTGGGCGATTTGCGGATTGGATCCGGCTGCGAACTGCTCGGTTTTCAGGCGCGCGACGAAATTGCGCAGGCGTTCGACGGAGTTGGCTGCTTGCGTGAGGCTATCGGCCGTGAAATTGAGCTGGCGGCGATAAGGAACAGAGAGCAGCAGATAGCGGATGGAGGAAGGTTTGGTTCCCTTGGCGAAAAGATCGCGCAGCGTGAAGAAATTGCCGAGTGATTTCGACATTTTCTCGCCGTCGACGATTAAGTGTTCGGCATGCAACCAGAGCTTCACGAAGGGCTTGCCGGTGGCGGGTTCGCTTTCGGCGATTTCGTTTTCGTGATGCGGGAAGGCCAGGTCTATGCCGCCGGTGTGAATGTCCAGAGTTTCGCCCAGATATTTCATGGCCATGGCGGCGCATTCGATGTGCCAGCCTGGACGGCCGGGGCCGATGCTGGTCTCCCAGAAATGCTCACCGGGTTTGGGAGCTTTCCAGAGGGCGAAATCGCGGGCGTCGTCTTTTTCGTAGCGATCGTTATCCACGCGGGCGCCGGCTTTCATTCCGCCGAGATCAATTTTGGAGAGCTTGCCGTAATCCGGAAATTTGGCGATGCGGTAGTAGATGGAACCTTCACTGGGATAGGTGAGTCCTTTTTCCTGCAGGCGGGAAATGAGCGCGACCATGTCCTCGATGTGGTCGGTGGCGCGCACGGTTTCCTCGGGCTGTTGCAGATGCAGCGCGTTCATATCTTCGAAGAAGGCCTGCACGTATTTTTCGGTGTATTCGCGGATCGTGACGCCAGAGGCCGCGGCGTTCTGGATGATGCGATCGTCCACGTCGGTAAGGTTCATGACTTGCAGGACGCGCAGGCCGCGGGAGAGCAGGAAGCGGCGCAGTACGTCCTGGAAGACGAAAGTACGAAAATTGCCGATATGTGCATAGTCGTAGACTGTGGGGCCGCAGCTGTAGATGCGGACTTCGCCCTTGTGCAGGGGCTGGAGGGTCTCGAGGCGGCCGGAGAGCGTGTTGTGGAGACGTATGTCTGTCATTTTCAGCGCTATGGCAAGAGGACGATTGTAGCTGAGGGGCGTGTTTGGGGCAAAGGGCGGAATGGAAATGCGATTGCAGATAGGCAATAGAGGGACGGGCCCGGGTTGGTTGCGCCGGGCGAGTCGCTACCGGAGCTATGTTTCAAGGGGAGCCAGGAGCCCACAGAGGGCCTTTGGTACCCACGGTACGTTCGTACCATTTTCAAAAGGATGTGCTCAGGTAGTCTATAGGGAGAAATGAGGGCTCGCAGCCGGAGATCCGGCGCGTGGTTGCAATGGGGAACATATGAGAAAAACTCTCTTGCTGGCGGGGATTTTGATTTTTGCGGGGACGGCGCGTGCGCAGATCGGTGGGTCGATCAACAACCTGGGAAGCATAGGCAGCGGGGGAAGCTTGAACGGTCTGAACGCAGGCGCGGTGACGTCGGTATCGGTCCCTAGCGCGCCCACGGCGGCTGCCGACAGCGTCGTGAATCTAAATTCGAAGAACCCAGGGGCATTCGTGCCTTCGACGTTCACAAGTTATGGCGAGGCGGTAGAGTTGGGGAAGCTGGAAGCGTCATTGAAGCCAACGACATTGGCAGAGGCGGCGCGGCTGGCGCAAGAGCAGAAGAAGACTGCGAGCAGGAAAAGCGTGATTGTGGTGGAGAGAAACGACGACGGGAAATTGGTGATCGCTCCGGCGACCAAGCAGTAGCTGCAGCGCCGGCCTGCGAAGAAGAACACTCGCCCGCGTTCGCCGGTTCGGGATGACAAAGCGCGTTTTGCGTCCAGCGCTAGGGGAGAAGCTGGACGCGGCGGCTGGCAATGGTGCAGTCGCCTTCACCGAACGGAGTGGCGGTTAGCGGGCGAGATTTCAGCAGGAACATGCCCTCGAGGGGGAGGGCGTAGGTTACGTCCAGGACATAAACTTCCACGGGCTTTCCCACCGGCAGAGTAAAACTGAGCTCCACGCCTTTTGCGGGCAGCCCGTAAAAATCATAGGCATACCAATTGTTCTGATATTGGCGAACTTTTTCGGTTTGCGGTTGCACCGGCTCGTCTGCCGCTTGCACGGAATCGATGCGCGAGTTGGGCGGAAACATTACCACGGCTTCGGAGGCGCCGCGTTCGGAACGCAGCAGAGTGCGGTAGCGGCGTTTTGCGGGCAGTTCTGTGGATTCCAGGATCGTGAAGGTGGGTGGGGCAACTTCGACACTAGGGGCGGCGGCAAAAAACGCGGCGTCTGGAATCCACGGGAAGGCGCCGGTATCTTGGGCGCGAAAATTAGTCGCTAGGCGAATGGGTTCGGGCAAGTGAGTGGAGGCGGGATAGACGACCCATTGCGAATTGCCGGAGTCCGCTTCCTGAACGTATTGCAGGTTGACGTGCTCGGGAGCTTTGGCGGAGAACGCGGGGACGACGATGGCCGCGAAGGATGCGAGCAGCATCGTGGCGGCGGCAAACCAGGGCAGGGCCAGGAGTGAGAGGCCGCGGGCGCGTTGTACGTCGGCGAAAAGCGGCGCCAGGGGGCTGAGGAGCACACCGACCAGAACGGCGATTAGGGGCAGAGCGCGGCCGCCGAAACCTTGATGGAGCATTAGCGCCAGGGGAAAGCCGACGATCGCGGAAACGGCCAGCGGGAGAATTGCCGCAAGCGATGAAGATGTCGGGCGGAATATAAGCAAAAATCCGGCGAGTGCCGCGGCGCAGGTGGCGGCTAGCAGCACGTAGCTGATGCCAGGCATTCGCGCGGCGAGGATGATGGACAGTAAGGCCCACCAAATCCACGTGCCCGACCACAGGCCGAAAAATCCAGCGCGCGAGGCAAAGCGCAGTGCAGTGAAAGAGAGTAAGGCGATGGCGAGAGACCAGAAAGCGGCTTGCGCGGGATTAGGATGCGCCGTCCAGAGGACGGGCATGGCGCCGGCTTTGCGCAAAATGTAGCTGAGAAGAAACGCAAAAATGGCGACGGCGATGATGGAGATGGGCCAGGCGAGAAATCCCCAGAGAAATTCCGGGCCGGTGAGGCGTTTTTTGTAGAAGATCCAGGCGATTTCCAGCAACAGGAGAAATGCGGCGGACAAGGCGATCGCGACAGTGCGAGTCGCGGGCCAGCGGATGGTCCAGCTGCCGAGAAGATCGAAATAGACAGCTTCGGATTTCGCAGGATTGGAAATGTCGGCATTGGCGAAGGCTTGGAGAGAACTGAGCGCGTTGTCGCCGTGATGTTGGAGAGTGGCGGGATCGGCGTTTTCGAAATTGTCGAGTGGCGTGTGGTAATGAACTACGTCGCGAATGTTGGCGAAGTTGAGGCCTTGATATCCGGCAGCTTTGAAGACGGTGAAATCGGTATCGTTGGGGATTTGTTTGTAGGCGGTGTAGAAAACGGAGCTGGTGACGGGATGTGCGGCGTGTTGCGCGAAGAGGCGCACGGCCCACTGATTGGCATCACCGGTTTCGAACATGAGGCTGGGGCCGGAGGTGCCGCGGCTGTCAACGTTGACGACGGCGCGGACTTCTTTGGCCCAGGGATGTTGATTGACGAAGACGCGCGCGCCGAGCAGGCCGGCTTCTTCGCCGTCGTCGATTAAAAAGATGATGGAGTGGCGCGGGTGCGGGAGCGATTTGCAGGTGCGCGCGATCTCGAGGACGGCGGCGGCGCCGGCGCCGTCGTCGAAAGCGCCGGGACCTGCGGGGACGGAATCGTAATGTGCGGCCAATAGAACTGTGGGGCCTGCCGGTTCTGTGCCCTCGAGACGCGCGAGGACATTTTGCACCGTGCCGCAGTCGCCTTGTTCGTCGCAGGCGAAGCCGGTCTGAACTGTGGGCAGGTAGCCGGCGTTTGAGAATTCGTCGAGGATGCGGCCGCGGACTACGTCGTTTTGCGCGCTGCCGGTGGGATGGGGGATGCCATCGCCTAGGAGCCGATTCAAGATTTCACGGGCGCGCGTTGCGGAAAATTCTGCCGAGGGGGCGCTGGCGGGCTTGGGCGAGGGCGGGCGCAAACCCTCAAAAGAAAGAAAAAAGATGGCTGCGAGAATGAGTAGTACGGCGAACGCGTGATTAGAAGTTGGTCCAGGATCCTGAGGCAAGCGCGCCTCCTGCTGACCGGATGCTAAGTTGAGGATGGTTGTAAGTCAATGAGGAAGAAAGTGATGGGGGCAAGTGATGGGTGATTGCTGAGGAGTGATGAGCGGCTCGGGGATCGTCGGTGGGCGGCCGCGTGGTCGGCTGGGTCCTGGGAATCGGGCAGCGGCGAGTGGCTGCTGGCTCGAACGGCTTTTGGATTCGGGCGTACTGCCCGGTGGGTGCGTTTGGCGATTGAGCACTACAGGATGTGCAGAATCTGGAAAAGCGGGCTTTACACCGATGGCGGCGCATGCTACTTTTTAGTCCCGTAACCGCCGTCCCGGAAGCGCCAGGCGGAAGGGCCCTTGATTATTGACCCTCCAGCGTTTTTGTCTCGAAATACCTCCGAAAAAAGTTTGACCAATTGAAGCTCCTTACGCCATCGAGTTGGAGGGAGCAAACTGTGCGAGGAAACTGGTGCTGAAACTACGCAAAGTCGAGCTGTTTGGGTTTAAGTCCTTCTGCGAGAAGACTCCGATCACTTTTAGCGGCACCGGGATCACTTGCATCGTGGGGCCGAACGGGTGCGGGAAGTCGAACGTGGTGGACGCGATCTCCTGGGTGTTGGGAGAGCAGAGCCACCGGATGCTGCGCGCGGAGCGGATGTCGGACTGCATTTTTAACGGGACCGCGAAGCGGCCGCCGATGGGATTGTCCGAGGTAATGCTGACTTTGGTGGACCCGGAGCTGGCGAACGCAGTGGCGGCGGTGATGGACGCGCCTGAGTCCGAGACGCCTGCGGTGGTTTCAGAGACTACGGGGCCTGTGATTGTAGAGGACCAGCCGCAGCCGGAAACGAAAATTGTGGATGGATTTATTGAGATGGTTGACGGGGAGACGGCTGTCCCAGGGACCGTTCGTCTTGAGCCTGCGCCTGCGTCGGATGAACCGGGCAAGCCATGGAAGAAACGCGGCGCGGAAAAGCCGGCGATTGCCATGAAGGCCGGCGAGATTGTGGTGGGGCGGCGGCTGTATCGTTCGGGGCAGAGCGAATACTTGATCAATGGGCGTGTGGCGCGATTGCGCGACGTGCAGGAACTTTTCATGGGAATGGGGCTGGGCCCGGACAGTTACGCGATCATCGAGCAGGGACGCATCGGGCAGATTCTGAATTCGAAGCCGATGGATCGGCGGGCGATTATTGAAGAAGCAGCGGGCATCACCATGTACAAGACCAAGCGGCGGCTGGCGGAGGCGAAGCTGGAAGCGTCGAAGGTAAATCTTTCGCGCGTGCACGACATTCTGGTGGAAGTGGAAAAGCAGCTGGCTTCTTTGAAGCGGCAAGCGTCGAAAGCGCGGCGTTATGCGGAATTGCGCGAACAGATGCGCGGATTATTGCGCAGCGTGCTGGCTAGCAAGGCCGAGCATTTGGATCAGGAAGCGGTGCGGCTGGAGAAATTGTTGCGTGAGATGGATACGGCGGAAGAGGGCGAGGCGCGTTCGGTGCATGCGCTGGAGAGCGAGCAGGAACGATTGAGCGCGCGGACCTACGAACTGGACGCGGAGTTGAGGCAAATTCAGAATTTGCTGGGGCAGACGGCGCTGGATCTGGATCGCTCGGAAAACCGGATTACTTTTAATCGCGAGCAGACGGCGCAGATTGATGCGCGAGTGGCGCGGCTGGTGGTGGAGACGGAAGTAGCAGAGCGGCAAGTGGGTGACATGACGACGCGCATGACGGCGCATCGTGAGGCGGTTTTCGCGTTGCGTGAGCAGACGGCTGGCGTGGAAGCTTCGCTGCGCGTGACAACCGAGCAATCTTTGGCCAGCGTGAGCGAGCAACAACAGCTGGAAGCGCGCATGGAAGAGTTGCGGCAGATTGCTGGACGTTTGGTGGAGGAATCGGCGCGGGAGCAGGCGGAATCGGTGCAGGCGGAAGAAGCGGCAGCGCGGCACGCGGCGGCGGAAGAGCAGCGGACTGTGGCGATGCGCGCGGTCGAGACCGAGTGCAGTGCGCTGGCTGGGAAAGTTGCGACGGCGGACGAGACGTTTAGTGCGGCGGAGGCGAGCGCGCTGCAATTGGGAGTGATGGTGCGCGAGACGCAGGGGCGATTGGTGGAATTGCGCCGGGGACAGCAGGAAACCGGGCAACAGCTGGAGCGCATGCGCGAAGGGCTTTCGGCGGAACGCGCGCGGCACGCTTCGATCGAGCAAATTTTGAGCGAGCGCGCTTATACCGCAGACGCGGTGCAGAAACTTTTCAACGTGAGCGGCGAGCGCAGCGCCGATACCGTTGGCGGGGCGTTTCGCGCAGTGGGATTACTGGCGGACTACACGGAGGTGCAGGAAAAGTACGAGGGCGCGATCGAACAGTTTTTGCGCGATGAATTGGAGTATGTGGTGGTGGAATCGTTTGACCAGGCGCGCGCGGGAATTTCGCTGCTACGCGATGAAATGGGCGGGCGCGCGACGTTCTTTGTGGATTCGTTGAACAAACTGAATCTGGCCGCGCCGGAAGCGGATGCTTCCCTGCCGATGCCGGACGGGGTGCTGGGGCGGTTGGATCGTTTAGTGGAATTCCGCGAGCCGCTGGGGCCTGCTGCGAAATATTTTCTGACGAAATTGCGCACGGCTTATGTTGTGGAGAACGCGGCGCTGGCCGAGCAGATGGCGCACGACAATCCGCACAGCTATTTTCTGACTCCTGAAGGGACTTGTTATCACGGGCGGATGGTTTCCGGAGGACGAGCCGGTGAAGCAGGGCCGTTGGCCTTGAAGCGCGAATTGCGGCAGCACGAAGCGGAAGCGATGCGGCTGGAACGCGCGGTGAGCGAACGGCAGGGGGAGATGACGCGGCTGGAAATGGCGATTGCCAGCGGTGAGGAGCAGGTGGCGTCCGCGATCGCTCGGCAAATGGAAGCGGAGAAATCTTTGGTAGCGGCAACGCACCAGCGGGATCAGGCGCGCTCTGAATTGCGCCGGATCGAACAGCAATTCGCGACCGAGCGCGAGGAGATTGCGCGGCTTCATGCGGAGGCGGAGGCGGCACAGCAGCGCGCGGCGCATGCGCGGCGCGAACATTGGGCGGCCGTGCAATCGCGGGAGGCAGCGGAGGCGGAGAGCGCGGAAGTTTCGGGGCGGCTGGGGCGCTTGCGGCAGGATTTCCAGGCGTTGCAGGAGCAGGTGGTGGCGCGGCGCGAAGAATTGGCGACGATGTCCGAGCGGCTCTCGAGCGCGGAGTCGGCCGAGCAACATTTGATTGCGGAATTGACCGCGGCGGGCGAGCGGATGACTTCATTGCAACAACAGCAGGCGGCGATGGTGCTGGAGAAAATGGAGCTGGACGGTTCCTGCCAGCAGCTGGGGATGCAAGTTGAGGAATTGCGCAAGGAGAAAGCGCGCTTGGAAGAATTGAAGTTGGCACTGGAAACCGAGTGGGAAGGGGCGCGCACGCGAGCAGCGCAACTGGACGAGACGGTGCGCGGCAAGAGGCAATCGCTGGACGAATTGCGAGCGGAACGCAACCAGCGGCAAATCGAGAAGGCGCGGAATGATGCAGATCGCGATTATCTGCGACAGACGTGCATGGCGGAATTGAACGCGCAGCCGGAAGAATTGATGGCGCAGGAAGCGCAGCTGCTCGCGGGCGAAGAACTGATCGCGGCGGAAACAAATTACAACGAGATGAAGGCGCGCGTGGATGCGATGGGCCCGGTAAACATGATGGCGCTGGAAGAGTTTAAGGAATGCGAGGAGCGCGATACTTTCTTGCGGCGCGAGCGGGACGATTTGGTGTCGTCGATTCAGAATACGCAGCTCACGATTAATGAGCTGGATCAGGTTTCGCGTCAGAAATTCGAAGAGGCGTTTAATTTTATCAATGCGCATTTCGCGATTGCGTTCCAGTCCCTCTTTGGCGGCGGGCACGGGGAAATGCGGCTGGGCGAGCCGGACAGTTCGGGTGAGGCGGGAATTGATATCGTGGCGCAGCCTCCGGGCAAGCGGCTGCAGAATATTTTGCTGCTTTCGGGTGGAGAGAAGGCGCTGACGGCGTTGGCGCTACTGATTGCGGTGTTCAAGTATCAGCCCAGCCCGTTCTGCATTTTGGACGAGGTGGACGCGCCGCTGGATGAGGCGAACGTCGGGCGATTTAACAAGATGCTGGCCGACATGTGCGGGCAGACGCAGTTCATTGTGGTGACGCACAATCGCAAGACGATGGAGATGGGGTCGGTGATGTACGGCGTGACCATGCAGGAACCGGGCGTTTCGAAGTTGGTTTCTGTGAAGTGGGAAGAGAACGCGGCGGTGGTGGCGCCCAAGAGCGCGAGTAATGCGGCGTAGGCGGGCGTGCGAAATTTTGTGAAGCAGCTGCTTCAGTGGCATTTCCTCAATCGGGGCCTCGGCGGCGCGATCGTTTAGTTGCAAGAACCTTACGGAAAGCTCGTTCGGAAATTCACAGGCGCTTCGCGCCTGTCTTTATTTGTGTCGCCGCCAGTTTCGGTCACACATCGAGGGGCCTGGTGGGGTTCGTGGGGATGGTTAATCCCGCCAGGGGAATACGGGTTCGCGCAATATACGAACGGATTGAATGGGAGTAACACGTCGTCGAGGTGTGAGGCCAAGCGGAAGCTGGCCACTACCCGTCGATCGCGCATTTCGGAATCGCAGGATGAATCGCGCCGCGGCGCGATTCAGAAATTCAAATGCAAAGCCGGAGCCTCGCGCGCATGCGCCATTCCGCATCGCGGGTTTTTGTTTTTTGTGCGCCTGGCGCATAAAATCTGGGCACAGAGGCGGGCTTATGATCATTGAAATGCGGACCTATCAGATCAAGGCGGGGATGCGGGCGCAGTTTCTGGAGATATTTCGCGCGAAGTCGGTTCCGGCGCATGCGCAGGTTGGGATGAAGATTTTGGGACCGTTTCTTTCGGTGGAAGATCCCGATACTTTCTTTTTTATGCGAGGGTTTCCGGATCTGGCTTCGCGCGAGCCTATGAAGGCGAAGTTTTACGAGGGCGAACTTTGGAAGCGTGAGCTGGAGAGCGTCTTGATGCCGATGTTGGAGAAGTATGAGGTTGTGGTGGTAGAAGATCCCGAGAACTTGATTCGCTGGTCGACGTACGGTTAGCCAGCGAAGATATTTTTGTTCAGGAAGTCGTTGCGGAACTTGCCTTGCGGGTCGTACTTGGTGGCCAGCGCGATGAAGTCGGGCGTTCTTGGGTACAGGCTGCGCAGGATTTGTGGAGATGTGGTGAACAGCTTGGCCCAGTGGGGCTTGGCGTTAAATGGGGCCAATTCCTTTTCAATGAGCGGCAGCAAGCTGCTGACCGCGGGCCAATCGGGCTTCCAGGTGAAGTGAATGGTTACCGAGTCTTGCTGGTGGCACGGACTCATCCATAAGTTATCGGCTGCGATGGCGCGGATTTCGGTTATCAGCAAAGACGGTGATACCTGATCGCGCAGGCGTTCGACCGCTAGAATCGCTTCCACGGCGTGCCGGCGAGGAACAAAAAATTCCGACTGCAGCTCTTTGCCGGCGCTCGGCGTGAAGCCCACGCGGAAATGGGGCAGGCGCTCATACCAGGGCCCGAGAATTCCCATCTGCTCGGTGCAATTCTCCGCCGAGAGTTCGGCAATGGGATGCAGGTTGCGCGTGGCGAGCGTGGCGCCGAAGAATTCCGGAGCGGCGTGAAAGGCGGCGCCTTCTTCCAGACGACTCTTGATCCAGACTTCGTTGACGCGCTGCTTTTGCCAGTCGGTGAAAAAGCTGACGCTGTAAGCGCTGGATTCGATGGCATCAAAATGATCCTGCAACGCGCTCAACGGCAGGTTCTGATAAACGTACTGGCGCATCCTGTAGGAGGGCTGAATGTCGAGGGTGATGCTTGTGATCACACCGAGAGCACCCAGACCCACGACGGCGCCGTTGAATGATTCGCCGTCACGCGCGCGCGACAGCTTCAAGACGTCGCCCGATGCCGTGACGATTTCAAGCGCAGATACCGCGGTAGAGAGATTGCCGTTCTTCTCGCCCGAGCCGTGGGTCGCCGTCATGCACGCGCCGGCTACCGAAATATGCGGCAGGGATGCGAGATTGTGCAGGGCGAATCCGCGGGAGTCGAGATAAGGTGCGAGTTGGCCGTAGGTAATGCCGCCGGCAACCGTCACGGTGTGGGCCGCCGGATCAATCGTCACGACTTCGTTCATAGGCTGCAGCGAGAGGAAGCAGTCTTTGCTGTCGGCAATGTGGTTGAAAGAATGGCGGGTGCCCAGGACCTTGAGCTTGCTTTCGCTTTTTACGTAGTCGCGAGCTTGTTGCAGTGAGCTGGTGGGGTAAAGACGTTCGGTGCCGTATTCGATATTGCCCGCCCAATTTTTGAGCTTCTCCGCGCCGGCCCACGCGAAGGCCCGCGAGGCTGAGGGAACCGCCATCGCTGCGGTGAGGAGTTTCATAAAAGTTCTTTTATTCATGGCACGGGTTCCGGGTGGCGGGCTTGGCCACCGAGCTAATCCTACTACCTTCCTCGAGCCGCAAGAAATCAGGCCAGGCTGCTGCGCGGATTCTTAACGGTTGACATGGCTTGGCGCTGCGCTAGAATGTGCGGCGCTGCATCGAGGAACATCACTTGGCATCCCCACAAATGACACCCGTAATATCGCAGACGAATTTTCCTGGATTGAAGCTTCGCGGGCGCGGCAAGGTACGCGACATCTATGAGGTTGGCGACAAGTTGCTGATTGTGGCGACGGATCGCTTGTCGGCGTTTGATGTGGTGTTGCCGACGCCGATCCCGGACAAGGGGAAGGTGCTGACGCAGCTTTCGCTTTTCTGGTTTGAGAAGCTGGCTGGCTTGGTACCCAATCATATTATTTCCGCGAAAAATTTTGGCGGCGAATTGGTGCCGTACGCGGAGGCGCTG
Source organism: Candidatus Acidiferrales bacterium (assembly GCA_035602855.1). Taxonomy (GTDB): domain Bacteria; phylum Acidobacteriota; class Terriglobia; order Acidiferrales; family UBA7541; genus Palsa-295. The sequence goes on along the minus strand of DATNLN010000265.1, from coordinate 7,690 downwards.
GAAGGCCGCGCGATGCTGGTGCGCAAGACCGAGCCTGCGCCGATTGAATGCGTGGTTCGCGGATATATTTCGGGGTCGGGGTGGAAGGATTATCAGAAGACGGGAGCGATTTGCGGGATCAAGCTGCCGGCGGGGATGCGCGAGTCCGACCGGTTGCCCGAGCCGATCTTCACTCCTTCGACGAAAGCCACTACCGGGCATGATGAGAATATTTCGTTCGATCAGACGGTCGAGACGGTAGGGCGGCCGCTGGCGGAGAAATTGCGTGCTACGAGTCTGGCGATTTATCGCAGCGCCGTGGAACATGCCGCGAGCCGCGGGATTATCATTGCGGACACGAAATTCGAATTTGGATTGATTGGTGACGAATTGATATGGATTGACGAGGCGCTGACTCCGGATTCTTCGCGCTTCTGGCCGTCGGATGAATACGTGCCGGGGCGCACGCAGCCTTCTTTTGATAAGCAATATGTGCGCGACTATCTGGAAAAGATTGAATGGAACAAGCAAGCTCCGGGTCCGGCGCTTCCCGCGGACGTCGTGGCGGCGACACAGGGGAAGTATCGGGAAGCCTACCAGCGAATTACCGGCCACGAATTAGACTAAAAAGAGATTGCAGCGGGCAGCGGGCGCGACGATGGGTGCGTTGCGGATGCTGGCGCGCGGCGTATTCGTTTTGGCGATTCTCCCAATGCTCATGCGGAGCGTGTCATCGTGAAAGAACAACTGGAGTCTTTAATTGGGATGATGGTAGAGCGCGGGATTCTGCTGGAAGAGGCGGTTACGGAATTCGAAAAGAAGTTCATTAAGCGCGTGCTGGAGCGGCAGGATGGGAATCAGTCGCGGGCGGCGAAGGTGCTGGGGATTCACCGCAATACTTTGAGCAGGAAGGTGGGGGAGTATAAGTTGGATCATGCGGGGCATAAGCGGGGGTAGCGGTTCCTGCAAGCGCAGCTGAGGTGCATTTCGATACAGAAGAAAACGGCCGGGGCTTTTCCGCTCCGGCCATTTTCATTTTCGGTTTGCTTCGGATGATTACTGTTTGGGCGGCACCTTTTGGTGCTTGCCGGTCGCGGCCTTTTCCGGGATCGTCGTGGGATCTACTTTCACTTGATCCCAGTGCAGGAGAAAGGGCGAGGGATCGTAACTGACGATCGCGCCGGAGAAGCGAATGCCGTCGTCCTTGGCCAGGCGGGTGACGTCCGGCTGAGGAGTTTCCTGGGCGGCGTTGGGCGTTCCGGCGGGCGGAGTCGCGGTCCAGACCTTCACGTCCATGTTCGCCGTGGTGGCGTTTTGCACTTCGTTTTCGTCGGCGCCCGTGAAGACTTCAAAGTTGATGAAACCTTCGCCTTGCTTGACTTCAATGATTTTGCCGACGACGCCTGGAAATTGCGCGCCGCAGATGGCGAGCCAGGTCTGTTTGGCTTTGTCGCCGCCGCCACTGAGATCGGTCAAAACGGTTAGAATCGTGCTGGAAGCCGCTATTTTCTGCAGATCGGCGGTCGCGGGAATGGTGTACGTTGCCGGACGATCGCCCGAAGTGCCCGCTAGCGTGAGCAGCTCGCTGAGCTGCGCGTCCACCGAGCTATCGCAACCGGGTTGTTCGTAAACCAGGATTGCTTTGCGCAGATAGTCCTTGATCTTGTCCGCATCGGGAACGCCCAGGTTGATGGAGCGGGCCAGGGCCCAGAAACCATCCACGGATTGCGGCGGCGCCTCGCCCAAGTAGGCGAGACCTTCGCGGTAGTAGGAGATGGCATCTTTGGGATTGTCGGCGGTGGCTTGCTTGAAAGCCTCAATCGCGGCGGGGAAATCTTTCAACTGGAGATCGGCAAAACCGGCGGCGGCGTCGAAAAACGCGATCCCGGGCTTTTTCTGTTCGGCGAATTGCTCGTCGGTTAATTTGGAATCGGCGGGCTTGGGATACTTCGCAAGGAGATCGGCGCCTTCTTTGGCGGCGTCGCGTTCTTTCACCAGCTGATCGTGAGCGTCGGGCGCTTTGGCATTGAAGGGCACGGATTGAAAAGCCTGGACGCGAGTCTGAAGCGTTTGCAGCCGCGTGCCGGTGTCCAGCTTATCGCCCATGGCGAGCAATTTGTCGGAGTACTCAAGCACTTTGGGATAATTTTTCAGCTCAGCGTAGGTGGAGGAGTAGAGCTGGTACACGTAGGTCATCAGCGTGGAGCTGGGAAACTTGGCGACGAAATCGTCGAGGAGCTTGATGCGATTTTGCGCGTTGGTTTCGGCGCGGGCGGCCTGGAAAGCGTTGTACTCCGGAATGGTGTAGGAGGTTTTTCCCTGGTCTTGTTGCTGGCCGTTTGCTGCGGCTGGTCGCGCGGAAAAACAAAACAGAACGAGAGCAGCGAATAGAATTCCCTTCGTAGCAAAGCGCATTCGTATCATCTCTTCCCTGCCTCCTGGACCAGTATTGGTACGGATGAACAGTATCGCCTAGGGCCACAACCCCTGAAGGATAACGAGCTAAACGAAACCGGGATTATAGGGAAACCCACGCATGCGTGCAAGGTGAATCCACCTTGCGGACGGAATTGGCGTCCCAGTTCCAGCTGGGTGAATGTTCTCACGCGGATGATAAGATGGCAAATGGAAGCGAATTGTCGCCTCGCTGGAGAGCTGGATATGAATATCGGAAAACCGTTGGCAGGGAAGGTCGCGATTATTACCGGAGCGAGCCGCGGCATTGGTTTCGCAGTGGCGCACCGCTTGGGAACACTGGGCGCGAAAGTGGGAGTGTGCGCGCGCGACGCAGGGAAGCTGAAGAGCGCGGCGGATGAGCTGCGTCCGGTAGCTGCCGGCGTGTTGAGTGAGGCGGTCGATGTGACCCAGGGCGACCAAATTTTAGCCTTTGTGCAAAACACGGAGAAAGCGCTGGGCCCCGTCGAGATTCTGGTCAACAACGCGGGGATCGGGTACTTCGGACCCACGCACGAGGCCACGGAAGCGAATTGGGACAGTGTGTTAGACACCAATTTGAAGGCGGTGTTCCTGGCGAGCAAGGCGGTAGCGCCGGGAATGATTCAGAGGCGAAGCGGGCATATTATCAATATCGCCTCGCTGGCGGGAAAGAACGCGTTTGCCGGGGGTGGGATTTATTGTGCGTCGAAATGGGGGCTGCTCGGATTAACAGAGTGCATGGCGGAGGATTTGCGGGGGTATCAGATACGGGTGAGCGCGGTTTGTCCGGGGAGCGTGGCTACGGATTTTTCGCCGCAAGGCAAGAAGGATATCAGCAAGATGTTGCAGGCAGAGGACATAGCCTTGGTGGTGGAGATGATTTTGAGGCAGGCGCCACAGAGTTTTATCAGTGAGGTCTTGTTGCGGCCTACGCAAAAGCCGTAGTTTTCGCTGGTGATATGGCGCGGTAAGACCACGGCGCGGTACAAAAACGAAGACAACAGCGCCGGCGTAAGCCCGCCTTACCGGCAGGCAGATCGACTCCACCCACGATCAACACCTTTACTTTCAGTCGTTTACCCTGGAGTTGAATCTTCTCGGCGGAGGGCGCATCGAATCGTTTAAGCTTGAACGATTCGAGCTTAAATCAATATGCCGACACACTTCGAGGGCGATGCGGACACGGTACGAGCTTTGAGCGCGTTCATCAATTTGGTGCGCGCGTCGGATTCGACGATCGCCAAGACCAGCGCTCATCTGGAGGAGCTGGGAGTGACCAATGGGCAGTTTGCGGTGCTGGAAGCGCTGCTGCACCTGGGTCCGATGTGCCAGCACACGCTGGGCAAGAAACTATTACGCAGCGGCGGAAATGTGACGCTGGTGGTGGATAACCTGGAGCGCCACGGATGGGTGCGGCGGGAACGGCAGGTGGAGGATCGCCGCATGATTCAAATCCATCTGACGCCGAAGGGGCGGCGCTTAATCACTCGGGTGTTTCCCGAGCACGCAAAAGTAGTGGCGAAGATAATGAGCCAATTGAGCGCCACGGAGCAGGAACAATTGCGCAAGATTGCGCGCAAGCTGGGCCGGGGCGCGGATGAATTGTGCACAGAAAGAATGAAGAGGGAGAAAGAAAATGATCACGATCAGACCAAGTAACGAACGCGGCCACAACCAAATTTCGTGGCTGGATTCCCGATTCTCATTTTCATTTGATCAGTATTACGATCCGCGGCACATGGAATTCCGTTCGCTGCGCGTATTGAACGAAGACGTAGTGGCGCCGGGACAGGGATTCGGGATGCACCCGCATCGCGACATGGAAATCCTGACTTGGATTCTGGATGGCGCGCTGGAACATCGCGACAGCATGGGTACGGGCGCGGTGATTCGTCCTGGGGAATTGCAGCACATGACGGCAGGGACGGGAGTGTTGCACAGCGAATTCAATCCTTCGCCGAAGGATTCGACACACCTGCTGCAAATATGGATCACGCCGAAGCGCAAGGGCCTGGAGCCGGAGTACGAGCAACTGGCATTTCCGGACCAGGACTTGCGCGGCAAGTTTCATCATGTGGCTGGGCCGGAAGCGCCGGTGACCATTCACCAGGATGCGGACCTTTTCATCACGCGGCTGGATAAGGGCCAGGAAACCAAGCATGCGCTGAAGGCCGGGCGCCATGCGTGGGTACAACTGGCGAAGGGTGCGGTGAAGTTGAATGGTGTGGAATTGAAAGCGGGCGACGGAGCGGCCATTACCAAGGAAGACGAAGTGCGGGTGGAAGCGAAGGAAGCGTCGGAAGTGCTGCTGTTTGATTTGGCGTAAAAAATCTGGAAAGGAGAGATGCGAATGAACTCAGCAAACGATATAACCACGTTGGCGGGGCGAATTCTGATCAGCGTGATGTTTCTGATCAGCGGATTTTTTAAGGTGGGCGGTTACGCGCAGATAGTAGGTTATGCCACGGCGGTGCACTTGCCCGCGCCGGGCGTGGCAATTGCGCTGGCGGCCGCGGTGGAACTCGCTTGTGGCCTTGCGATTCTGGCGGGATTCAAAACGCGGTTCGCGGCTTGGTTGCTGTTCTTGTATCTGATACCGGTGACCTACTTTTTTCACAATTTCTGGGCGGTGCAGGGGCAGGAGCAGCAAACGCAGATGATCAACTTTTTGAAGAACGCGGCGATCATGGGCGGCTTGCTGGTACTGGCTGTGAACGGAGCTGGGGCTTATTCGGCGGATCGGGCGCTGGCGAAGAAGGGTTGAGGAAGAGTTAAGATTGCGGGACGGGTGCGGAGAAGTTGTGCGCAGCGGCGGGCACGGCATGCTGTGCCCCTGCGCCCGTCGTCCGCGGGTTCCATTGGATTGGTAAGGCATCGCGAACGTCATCTTCAAGGAGAAACATATGAGTGCATTGAAAAAGACAGCCACTACCAGCGCGCCGATTCATAGCTTGATTGGGGAGCGGTGGAGTCCGCGGGCGTTTGCGGACCGGCCGGTCGAGCCGCAGAAATTGCGCAGTTTGTTTGAGGCAGCGCGATGGGCGGCATCTTCTTACAACGGACAGCCGTGGAATTTCGTTGTGGCGACAAAGAACGATCCAGAAAATTACCACAAGGTGCTGGAATGTTTTATCGAGTTCAACCAGGGCTGGGCCAAGAATGCACCGGTGCTAGCGTTGAGCGTGGCGAAATTGAAATTCGATCATAACGGCGAGATCAATCGTCATGCATTTCATGACGTGGGACAGGCCGCCGCAACGCTGGCGATACAGGCGGAGGAGCTGGGACTGGCGGTGCATCAGATGGCGGGAATTTTGCCGGAGAAGGCGCGGGAAATTTTTGCGATTCCCGACGGATATGAAGCTGTGACGGGGATTGTGATTGGGTATCCGGGCGAGCCGCATACTCTGCCGGATCAGCTGAAGGAGCGGGAATTGGAGCCGCGGGCAAGGAAGCCGCTGGATTCGTTTGTGTTCACCGGCAAGTGGGGCAAGGTTTCGCCGATTGTCAGCGGCAAATCCTGAAACCGAGGCGCGGGACGCGGCGAGCCCCGCGCCGAGTGCCGGCTCCTAGATTTTCGGCAAGACGATTCCCTGCTGGGATTGGTATTTGCCTTTTTTATCTTTGTAGGAGACTTCGCACTGCTCGTCGGATTCGAAAAAGATCACCTGGCAGAGGCCTTCGTTGCCGTAGATTTTGGCGGGCAGAGGAGTGGTGTTGCTGATTTCCAGAGTGACGAAGCCTTCCCACTCGGGTTCGAAGGGCGTGACGTTGACGATAATGCCGCAGCGCGCGTAAGTGGATTTGCCCACGCAGAGCGTGAGCACGTTGCGCGGAATGCGGAAATATTCGACGGAGCGGCCGAGCGCGAAGGAATTGGGCGGCACGATGCAGACGTCGCCCCTGAATTCGACGAATGATTTCGAGTCGAAGTGCTTGGGGTCCACGATCGAGGAATTCACGTTGGTGAAGATGCGGAATTCATCGGCCACGCGCATGTCGTAGCCATAAGAGGAGACGCCGTAGCTGATCACGCCGTCGCGGACCTGACGGTCTTCGTACGGCTCGATCATTTTGTGTTCTTGCGCCATTTTGCGAATCCATTTATCGGACTTCACGGACATCTTTTTCCTCCCGGAATTGTGTATGAGCGTTCTGTGCTGATTGTTGTGCGACGCAACGGCAAAATCTGTACTGCAGCGGCTAAAAGCCGCAACGCTCTGGCATAGCCTGTGTCGTGGCTAAAGCACGACCTACAAAGATTTTCAACTCACCGCAACTACGCCCGTCCCGCTCAGCGGGCGGCCGCAACAATTCAAAGACAAAATGAAAAACAACTGCAAAAGGCAGCGGCAAAGGCTGAGGCTCGTCTTAGCACCCTGCGGGCGCGCGAGGCGTTGCGAGCCCGGCAGTGTATTACACGGCACGGCGCTTGACAACCTGCAACCCCCTGTCTAGCATAGGTTTCCGGCCTGCAGGAGGAACGTGTGATCAAGCTCGACATCGTTAACGCAATCGTACAGAAAACTAATATTACTCGAACGAAGGCCGAGCAGGCGGTGGAAACCGTCTTCGAGGCGATGAAGAATGCGTTGGGCCGCGGAGAACGGATTGAACTGCGGCGCTTCGGCGTGTTCAACGTGAAGCCGCGGAAGACGGGCATCGGCCGCAACCCACGCACGGGGCAACAGGTGAGTATCCCGCCGGGCAAGGCAGTGCGCTTCAAACCCGGCAAGGAATTGCAGTCGCTGCCGGCGGCTACCGCGGCGCCAAAGCCCTGAGCGAGTCTGCGTGGCGGCCGCACGGTGAAGGTACGCCAGCGGGGGTGAAGCTGAAGCCGCGGCCTACAAAGATCACCGAGTTGTGAAGCTTACACAGAACGGCCTTTCGGTTTTTGAGTCGCGCGGTAGCCGTATTTGGCGCTGGGGCATCCAACCTTCATGGGCAATAGCACCGGCAACGGGCATGGCCGCGTCCCGCTGGAAATTCTCGACCGAAATTATCCGGAGATTATTGATTTGCCGCCGCCGCGGATGCGCGCGCGACGGCGGCCGATTTGGCCTGCGGTTGTTTTCTTTTGTTTGACGTTGCTGATGACGCTTTCGGCCGGGGCCCTGATTGCGACTTCGTTTGCGGCAAATGCGGAGCCTTTTTCCGGGAATGAGAGTTTGTTCGCGATTCCGCTGCTGCCGTTTCAACATCCGGGCCTGTTGCTGCTGGGAATTCCGTTTTCGCTGACGCTGCTGGGATTTTTTATGGCGCACGAGATGGGGCA